>JAADHI010000046.1 GCA_013151935.1 Candidatus Manganitrophaceae bacterium | reverse complement strand
TCGACATATCAGATAATTTTGACTGAATGGCCTGAAAAGATCCCAATGTTTTTCCGAATTGTGAACGGGTCTTAGCATGCGTGATGGATCGTATCAAAGCTCCTCTCGCAAGCCCCAGTGCCATCGCGCCAATTCCAATTCGTCCCCCGTCTAAAATAGAAAGCACATTTTCATAGGCCTGGTTCAAGTTCCCCACAAGATTTTCTTTCGGGATGCGTAGATTTTCAAAATAAAGGGCCGCCGTATCTGAGGCCCGAACACCGAGCTTAAGTTCAGGCTTGCCAACCGTAAGACCTGCTGTTCCTTTTTCTACGACAAAGGCCGAAATACCCTTTTTACCTTTGTCGAAATCTGTCCGGGCCATGATGAGATATACACCTGCCGTTGAACCCTGCGTAATAAATAACTTACTGCCGTTGATGCACCATTCGTCTCCCGAAAGCACAGCGCTTGTAGACATCGCAGCTGCATCAGAACCTGAACCCGCCTCCGTCAAAGCCCAAGCCCCCAAGATTTTTCCCTGAGCCAAAGGCACGACATATAATTCGCGTTGTCTTTCACTTCCAAAACGATAGAGATGCGTAGTACAAAGGGAATTATGTGAAGCCAGGATAAGCGCGAGTGAGCCATCGACTGCAGCCACTTCTTCTAAAACTATGGTTAAAGCAAGTGTATTTAAACCTGCCCCGCCATAAGGTTCTGGAATGGTAATACCCAATAATTTGAGTGCGGCCATCTCAGGAATAATTTCGTGCGGAAAAACAGCATGTTCGTCACGCGCGATGGCTCCCGGCGCTATTTTTTTGAGCGCGAAGTCTCGAAGCGTTTGGCGAAGGAGCTGTTCTTCTTCTGAAAGCGTGAATTGAATCGCTTTTCTCCATGTGTAAGATTTGAGACCCAGGAGTCTGTCGGACTTAGGTTTTCAGCTTGCCAACACAAAATAAACATCCGTCGCCAAAAACTGACTGTTTTTCAAAAACTGCGCCTTGACCGGCATGCCAATTTCGACCGATTCATCCATCGCACCGACCAGACGAGAAAGAAATAATGTGTCGACGCCCTCAAATTCAACCAAAATCAATGTAAACGGGGTCTCTTTCAGAAAGGTTTCGCCACCAAAAAAACAGCGGGTAAAGGTATGTATTTTGCCCGAAGTTGGAAGCAAGACCCAGTTTGTCAGATCCCCACAAGACATGCAATGTGCACGGGGTGTCGCAAAAATGATCTCACATCTGGCACAAGCACTGCCCTTTAATTCTCCTTTTGAGAGTCCCACAAAAAAAGGAGAATCCAGTGCATAAGAGTGTTTGTAATCAATCTCATAGTGCCATTTCATGATAATGGGATCGGTATGATAAAGAACGGCACCGGTTTCTGGCTCAGGCAAGCGCACTCTTTTTTCTGACATCTTAAGCCCCCGAAATCACTTCATTTTTCAGCATATCATAATGTGTTTTTATTGTCTTAAAGGACCCTATTTTTACAAAATCGTCCCCAAATTGCACGCCTCCTATAAAAGACTAAAGTTTCATGTCGTATCCGCCGATAAATGAGTAGGACTTTTATAAAAATAGGCGAGGATATGACAATACAAGCACATCAGGTTCGCAATGTCCTCAGAACCTACGGACATTTAAAATCCTTACAAATAAATCAGATCGGAGGCGACAGAAAGCAAAACGCAAGAACACTGCCCGACGCGCTGACACTTTCCGAAGAATCACCCACGCAGGAAAACACAGAACAAGATCTTCCCGGAGAAGGTGATACTCGAGTGGATTCATAAAAATGTCTCCAAGAGAACAACAACAAACAAATCCCATACAAATTTTAGTGGTCGATGATGAACGTGGCCCCAGAGAACTGCTAGAGAGCGCACTGCTTGAAGAAGGGTATCAGATCACCGCTGCCAAAAATGGAGAAGAAGCCTGCCAAATATTTGACGAAAACTTTTTTGAACTCGTCATTACCGATTTTAAAATGCCCGGACTCAACGGCATTAAGCTGCTCAAGAAAATCAAGACCCGTGCGCCAGAAACCCTTGTCATTCTAATCACGGGATATGCCTCACTTGCTTCTGCAATCCATGCCATCCGTGAAGGCGCTTATGACTATCTCACGAAACCCTTTCAATTAGATGAACTCTACATCGTTGTCAAAAATGCCGTGGATCGCATCAAATTGATTAGAGAAAACAATGCACTACTCATGCACCTCAAACAGGCGATGGAAAAACAAATGCTCCCCTTTGAAAACACCGAGATGCAAATCGGCCTGCAAGAAAACAATGCTGAATTGCTCGAATCCCTCAGAACACAACTGCTCAAAGTTTACAACCGTTCGGGACAGCCCTACCCCCACATTTCTTAATTTCAAACGTCTTTTCCTGAGATAAAAAATACCTCCTCTCCCATTATTTTTTTGGCATAACCGTTGCAAGGGTCAAACAAGGATAGAAATAAGAGAAAACATTGATGATTTAAGGAACTCGTGTCATCCCAAATGTGAAGTGAGGACACGAGTGCAAGTGGGGGTTATATGTCACAAAACAATACACATCAACTCAAAGGCTCTGAAATAATATTTTTAAGTAAGAAACCAGAGTCTCACCCAAAGATTATTGAATATCTCAAAACCCACGGACACACACTACAGATCAAACAAGCCCTTGAAGATCCGGGAAACAGTGATGTCATTTTAATTGAAGCCAATTTCTCCTATTTCAGTATTTTTAAATTTCTCAAGCGACTTCAAAGTGCACAATCAACGGCATGTATCTTACTCATGGGAGAAAGTGAACTCAAAACGGGTCGAATCAGTGCTTTGCTTAGAGCAGGTGTTTTTGATTATTTAAAACACCCCTACCCCTTGAATCGACTGGGAAAAGCAATTCGAAAGGGATTAAAAAATCGCGAAAACCTCCTCAATATATTAAGTCTATCCGAGCACCTTGAAGCCGCAAACCAATCCCTTTCAAAAGAACGCGATCAGCTCAAAACATGGAATAACGACTTAAGCGAACTTTACGCGCTCAACCAAAAACTAAGTGAATCCCTCCATATTGACGAAATTGTCAAAACATCCATTTCAAATATAAGTAAAGTCATCAAACATGATATCTCCTGCCTTTACCTTAAAAAGTGGAAACAAGTCCGGATCGCCACAAGCCACCCGCAATCAAGTGATCTCATCAAAAAAGTAAAAGAAGAAACACTGCAAGACGGCCTTGAATTTATCAAAGATGAAGAATCTGTTTCTCAAGCCCTCGTCCGACACGGTGGTTCTGAAATCATGGTACATCTCTCGGTGGGGATCCGTAAAATCGGCCTGCTTCGCCTCGTTCGTCTCCCAGACGCCTCGCCTCAACATGGACAAGGAGAACCCTCTTTAAGCGAAAATAAGGCCTCGACGCCCTTCAGTGAATACCAGGCCAAGATTCTTTCCATGACGGCCATTCCTTTAGCAATTGCAATTCGAAACGCGGAAATGTACAAACAAGTCGAAGACCTCGCAGTCAAGGATGCTCTGACCAATGTGCTCAACCGTCGTGCCTTTTCAGGCATACTGGACAGGGAATTCAGACGTGCCAGTCGCTATAATAGCCCGCTTTCCCTCATGGTGATTGATTTAGATCACTTTAAAAAAGTAAACGATACCTATGGTCACCTTGTGGGGGATACTGTCCTTCGTGAACTGGCCGCTGAATTAAACGCCAGTTTAAGGGATATTGATGTTTTAATCCGCTACGGGGGTGAAGAATTCGTCGTCATCCTACCCGGAACCCATCTGCAAGCCGGATTGGTCGTCGCCAACCGCATTAAAACTCGCGTAGAAAAAACGCTTTTCGATCAAAAAAATATTCCAATAAAAATGACCGTCAGTATCGGTGTGGCGCACTACCCTTCTCCTCAAATTGACAGCCCTGAAGCCCTCTTTAATCAAGCCGATCAGGCCCTCTATACCGCTAAAAAGAACGGGCGTAACCGCATTATGATTTTAAAATCCCTCAAAACATCAGAGTGGCCCGCCCTGGCATTTGAAAAACAGAGTATGGCTTAGCTTTAAAACAGAAAGAGAGACTAGAAGTGAGTGAAGAACGGAGACAATATGTGCGTGTGAGTGCAGACTGCATGATCGCTTTTCGTAAGATCAAGAATGCGGAAGATCAAAATAAACAACCGCGTGAGCATTTTGACCCCATTTCATCAACCGAGATTTCGGATATCGCTTCAAAAGTACATGCATCTGGGAACCAACACGATGAGATGATCCTAGAACTCCTGCTTTGGATTGACTGGAAGGTCAACTACCTCATCAAAAATCTACTCAAAGATCGGGAAACCCTCATTTTTCCTTACGAAGCGGATATGGTTGATTTAAGCGCAGCGGGTATGAAATTCTCCTCTTCGGAGCAAATGGCCCTTGGGGATAAAATTGAATTTCGCTTTTTTCTCCCTGTACTCCCCTTTAGTGAAATGATCCTGAAAGGGGTCATCAGTCGTTCGAGACAAAAAACATATCAAGATAATCTTCCCCCGCACTTTGAGATGAGTGTCGAATTTGAAAACCTCAAACGCTCAGATCAAGAAATCATTTTCCGCTATGTGGTCAAGCGAGAACGGCAAATTCTACAGGCACAACGAAAACAGGAGGACGAAAATACTGTTTTATGAGGCTTAAGATTCTAAAAGCTTTAATAAACCCACATCGTCTAGTACCGAAATCCCCAATTTTTGCGCCTTCTCAAACTTGCTGCCCGGATTGCTCCCTGCCACGACATAATCCGTTTTTTTAGAGACACTGCCACTCATTTTTCCTCCTGCTGCGGATATTTTTTCTTTTGCCTCAAAACGTGTCATACGACTTAAAGTCCCCGTCAACACAAAATTAAGTCCCGCCAGCGGTAATGACTGTGTCGCTTTCGCTTCACCTTCCTGCCAATGAACACCCCTCTGACGTAATCGGTGGATGATTTCACGATGCTGGGTTTCTGAAAAAAATTCGACAAGACTTGTCGCCACAGTGGGGCCCACTTCCGGAACAGACTGGAATTTTTCTTCATCAGATGCCATCAGTGCATCCAGGTGAGCAAAGTGCTGTGCCAAATCATTTGCCGTCGCCTCCCCCACATTACGAATCCCTAGCGCATAGATGAAACGAGCAAAGGTCGTTTTTTTACTTTTCTCAATCGCCTCAACAAGATTTTTTGCCGATTTTTCCGCCATCCGCTCTAAATGACTCACGTTTTCAACCTTGAGATCATATAAATCCGCAATATTTTGTATAACTTTTTGATCAATCAATTGCGAAATCAGTTTTTCACCCAAACCATCAATGTCCATGGCCCGTCTGCTCGCAAAATGAAACACAGCCCCTTTAAGCTGGGCCGGACAAAATAAACCGCCTGTGCAACGCGCAGCAGATTCGTTTTCGAGACGCAGTACACGCGATTGACAAATAGGACAACGCTGAGGCATTTCAAAAACGGCTGCCCCGATGGGCCGGTTTTCGAGCACAACCGCCACAACTTCCGGGATAACGTCACCCGCACGCCGCACCCGCACAGTATCTCCTGCTCGCACATCCTTTCGATGGACCTCGTCTTCGTTATGCAGGGTCGCATTTGTAAGGGTTACGCCTCCGACAAAAACAGGCTTTAAGCGAGCCACAGGGGTCAGCGCCCCGGTCCGTCCCACTTGAATCATAATTTCCTCAACTTGAGTCAAGGCCTCTTCAGCAGGAAATTTATGCGCCAGGGCAAAACGTGGGGCACGCGCAACAAAACCTAGCGCGGACTGTTGCCGCAAGTTATTGACTTTATAAACCACACCATCCATGTCATAGGGTAATGCCTCACGTGCAACACTCATGCGTTTATAATACGCAAACAAACCCTCCACCCCCTCAACACAATCCCGCTCTGGACAAACGGGTATTTTAAGGTCCGCCAGAAAATTGATCATCTCCCAATGGGTCTCTGGCAGCACACATCCTTCGAGACCTGCCAGGCTATAAGCAAAAAAACTGAGCGGGCGTTGTGCCGTTATTTTTGAATCAAGTTGTCTCAAACTTCCCGCAGCGGCATTTCGAGCATTCACAAAGACCTTTTCTCCACGGGCCTCTTGTCTTTCATTGAGATGGATAAAATCCATCTTAGGCATATGAATTTCGCCACGAACCTCCAAAAAGTCCGGTATTTTTTTTCCGCTCAAGCGCAATGGAATCACACGAACAGTCCGAATATTTTCCGTCACATTCTCGCCTGAAGCTCCGTCTCCACGTGTTGCGGCCTGAACCAATACCCCCGCTTCGTAAATGAGACTAATCGCAGCACCATCTAATTTGGGTTCAACCGCGTAAGTCACGGTCTCAACTTCAAGACTTTCTCGCGTCCGCCGATCAAAGTCCCTCACAGCCTGTTCATCAAAAGCATTGTTCAAAGAAAGCATTGCATGACGGTGCCGAACAACGCTAAAAACATCCAGCGCGATGCCCCCCACCCGCTGTGTTGGAGAATCCGGAGTAATGAGATGCGGATATTGACTTTCGATGTCCTGTAAGGCACGAAATTTTTGATCAAATTGGGCATCAGAAACCGTGGGGGCATCAAGCACATAATATTTGTGATTATCTGCTTCAATACTTTGACGGAGTGCGTGTATTTTTTTTAAAATGTCAGGAGGGGCCGATATTTTCATGGACCTCAGAATAACGAATCTGAAGCAAAAAGGTCAATGCAGTGATGATGGCAAGACAAAGCAGCAGTACCTAACTCGGAATTTCCGTCTGCGTGAGCAGTGCAGCCAAGATCAAAACACCGGTGACAAAAAAAAGCTCAAAACTGAGTACAGCGATAAAAAGCTTTTGTAATCTTAAAAAAGATGTTCTTTCGATGGGTTCTTTTTTTTGAAGACGCGGCAAGATATAAAAACGTGCCAGCGCCCCCGAAGCAAATACGATCAAAACAAAACAGAACTTCAGGAGAAAAACCTTTGCATATTGGCTTTCAAAAGAGAAGAGATCATCCCCCAAATAAACCCCGAGGTTGAATCCACCTGAAATAATAATGATTGCAACCGCAAACATCGCCCAAAGGGAAAAAACTTCAACAAGCTTTCTTAAAAAATGTACTTGCTGATCCGGCTTCACACACTGCCCATATCGTCTTACTGTGCGTGTTAATGGCAACAAGGCCCCCACCCATATCGTCACGGCGATCAAATGCATCAAATCCGTTATGACGAGGGCGTAAATTTTTACGCTGAAGGCATGTCCGCCCAAACTCGCAATCAAACAAAGTAAAATCCCCGAACCCAAGAACAAAAAATCTTTTCGCTGGCTTTCAAATCGAGAGAGAAGCCCCATAAAAATGAGAAGAAAAACCTTATTCATCCAGAGCAGCCCCGAAAAAGTCCCCGTGAGCCAATGGCTTAAAATGTGCGTGGACTGCGCCATCGGACGTCCCGTCAAATTTTCGATTTGATGGACTAAAATAACACCCTGAAGCACAATCAGATACAGAATCACAATCACCGAAATTTTTTGTGTATATTTTCGCTCGTCTGCTTTCAGAGCTTCGCGTGTTTCAATGTCTGAAATGGTTTTTACTGTGGGTAAAAAAACCAGGACTCTAAACGCAAAGAGACCCATAAAAACCACGATACCAATAAGATCAAGATATTTTAGAAAGGCAAACTGCAAAACAAACGGTGAGATGAGTGGCATGGTTTATAAGGGAAGTTCTGAATAAGTCATGAAGTCACACCACTTCGGGGAGGATACTATCTTTTATTGCACCCATGCGCGAAACGGCAACAATCAACTCAAGCTCCACGGGGGCATCCAAGGGAAGCACGGGCGCGGCCAAGGCCAGACGCGCATGACGACCCCGCTCACCCAAGAGTTCAACAAGTAGATCGGATGCCCCATTGGCGACAGTGGGTTGTGCGGTAAAATCGGGTGCGCAGGCCACATAAAGCGACATTCGCACGATTTTCTCAATTAAATCCAAAGATCCGATCGCTAATTTAATGACAGCCAAAGCATTTAAGAGCGCGATTTTCGCAGCTTCTTTCCCCTGAGCCGTATTCAGGGTCTGCCCGACTTTGCCTTTCAAGCGCAATTGGCCATCTTCAAAGGGAAGCATGCCGGATAAATAGAGCAGGTTGCCTTGCTGCACAAAAGGCACATAAGAAGCCACAGGTTTAGGCGGATGAGGCAACTTGAGACCTAAAGTATGGAGTTTTGCTTCAAAATTCATCTAAATACAGGCGCTACGTGTTTTTGTTTTGAGGCACTTAAAGAATCGATTGAAAGACTTCCAGTCACCCTCTTGAAAGAAGGGCTGAGCAAATCTAACTTTTCTTTTCTGTACAGTTATGACACATGGCTTCATCTTTTTTCTTGAGTTGGTATTTTCGAACCGCTTTATTATGCTCTCGGAGGGTCACGGAAAACTGATGTTCACCGTTATTTTTCGCGACGAAGAAGATGTAGTCCACCTTTTCAGGATGCAAGGCGGCATAAATTGACTCCCGCCCCGGATTCGAAATCGGGCCAGGGGGAAGCCCTTTTACACGATAGG
>JAADHI010000134.1 GCA_013151935.1 Candidatus Manganitrophaceae bacterium | reverse complement strand
ACTTTTGTCCGGCATTGCCATTGGGATTCTTATGGGGGCATTGATTTCACTGGTCATGTCCCGAACGTCCTCCACGGAGTCCCTGCGTAAGATTTTTTTCTGGCTGATGGGTGGACTGGATGGTCGCAGTTGGGATCATTTCAAGGTCGCTTTTTGGCCTATTGCCCTGGGCAGTGTTGCATTATTATCCTTTACAAGAGACCTGAATCTGCTTGTCCTGGAAGGAGAGACGGGCGCACATGCGCTGGGGATGAATGTGCGCCGCGTGCGTGCATTGCTGCTCTTGTGGACGACCTTGATTATTGGCACGGCCGTGGCTTTTTCTGGCACAGTCTCTTTTGTCGGCTTGGTTGTCCCACACGTCGTCCGGCTTGTATTTGGCCCAAATCACCGCAGCCTTTTGCCCCAAAGCTTTCTGGTCGGTGGGATTTTATTGGTTGGGGCCGATCTTTTGGCACGCACCCTGGTCGCGCCGGAAGAGTTGCGCTTGGGTGTCTTGACCTCCCTCATTGGTGTTCCTTTTTTTCTGTATCTGCTTCAAAAAGATCGCAGAAGTAGTATGTGAAGGAGTTTCTTAAAATGATGAAATTGACTCCCCATTCAGATGCAGGTATATAATTCTGGTAATCGATATTACGAGGTGATGTATGAGTCAAGGGATTCCCACTAACCCTGATGTTTTAAAATGGGCAAGAGAGACGAGAGGATTAGACGTTGAAGATGTTGTTCAGAAGCTTGCACGTAAGGGCATTACCTCAGATCTTGTCTGTGCATGGGAGAATGGAAGTGAGAGTCCAAGCTATCCCCAACTAGAGCGCCTTGCATATGAGATTTACAAACGTCCTTTGGCTGTATTTTTTTTCCCTGAGCCACCAGAAGAAGAATCAGTGCAGCAGTCTTTTCGGACGTTACCAGAATATGAGATTAAACAACTACCCCCTCGTTTACGTTTACTACTCCGTAAAGCAAAGGTCTTCAGATGCAACCTTTTCGAGCTTCATAACGATATAAATCCCGCACCACGCCAGATCCTTCGTGACTTATCGTTTCGTCCAGATGTGTCCGCGATGGAAATGGCTTCATCTGTACGGGAATATCTAGGGATTGATCTTAACGAACAAATTCGGTGGGAAAATTCTGAAGTAGCGCTCAAGCAATGGAGAAATGCTTTGGAAGATAAAGGTATTTTTATTTTTAAAGATGCCTTTAAACTGAATGAATTTTCGGGGTTTTGCTTATACGATGACTCTTTTCCTATTGTCTACGTAAACAATACTAAATCTAAAACTCGTCAAACCTTCACACTGTTCCACGAGTTAGCACACTTATTTTTTCAAACAGGAGGAATAGATACGCCTATTGAAGGCTATGTTGAATATTTAGAAGGTGAAAATAGACGGATTGAAGTTTTGTGCAATCGTTTTGCTGGGGCCTTTCTTGTTCCTGATCATGAGTTAGATCAGAGGATAAGGAACAGACAGATTACAGGAGAATATATTCAGGCACTTTCCAATATTTACCACGTGAGCCGGGAAGTTATTCTCAGAAAACTTTTCGATAGGGGGTTATTTGACCAGTTCTATTACGACAGGAAGGTCAGAGAATGGGCAGAACCCCCCAAAAAAGAAAAACCAGGTAGTGGTAATTATTACCGGAATATCGGGGCATATCTTGGTTCTAAATATTTGGATACCGTATTTGGTCAATATTACCAAAGTAGGATTACAGTTGAACAACTTGCTGATTATATCGGAATAAAGGTCAAGAATTTCCCAGGGGTTGAGATGATGTTGATGGGCAAGGAAGCCACAACGTGAGTTATGTATTCGATAGTGATGCTCTAATAACGTTGTTTAAGCACTATTATCCTGAACGGTTCCCATCTCTTTGGGTGAAATTTGACCAATTAGTTTCTGAAAAAAGGATTCTTTCTGTAAAAGAAGTGTTCAACGAAATAAAGGAGCGAGAGGATTTACTATCAAAATGGGCAAAGCGTGAAAAAGACCTGTTTCAACCCCCCTTGAATGAAGAGCTTGAATTCGTTACGAAAATGTTTCAATTTCCGCACTTTTTAGTACTTGTACGGAAAAAGCAGCTTCTGCAAGGCAAACCCGTTGCGGACCCTTTTGTAATTGCAAAAGCCGCTTTTGTAGAAAATGGCTGTGTTGTTACTCAAGAAGCGAAAAGAAAGAATGCTGCGAGAATACCGAATATTTGTGAGCATTTTAAAATTAACTGCATGAATCTTGAAGAATTTATGCAACAAGAAAACTGGCAATTTTGATAAAGGGTACTTTCAGGCAACAAATCTCGCATTCTTTTCCAATTTTCAATAAAAACCAAAATTTAGTAAGACCTCTCTAGATTTTTGCTAATTCCCTCAAGTTTTAGACCTGTCGCACCGATAACAGACGCAGAGCCGAAAATTTAAAATTCAATCCTTCGGGGTTTTTGTAAGGAGTGTCTTCAATGTCATCAATCGCGAGCCAGCTGCCCGATTTCCTATCGTTTAATCCTTTGGCCCAAAATAAAGAGGCCACGAACAAAACACAATCTTCAAGTGCAATGCTTCAGGTGGAGAAAAACTCAGACATCACACTCTTTACCGCAGAGGGCGATAAGGTCACGCTTTCTTCCGCCTCACGTTTTGAAGCCAGTTATGCCACGTATTCCAGTCAAGGCGTGATGGACGGCAATGCTTTTCAAGTGAATGCTGAGGCTTATTCTGTGAGTGAAGCCTTTGTTTTTGAACTTTCTGTTGAGGGTGATCTCAATAAAGAAGAGCTCAAAGATATCAAAGAAGCCCTAAAGACGATTGAAAAATTGACGAGCGATTTCTTTGCTGGAAAAACCGAACAAGCTGTGGATCATGCAGAGGGCATCACAAAGCTCGATACCATCGCAAGTTTTGAAGTAGTTTTACAATACAGCAAAACCCTTTCCGCCCAAGTAGCGGTCATTGAAACGGCCCCCGTGAACACGAATCCTTCCCCTCAGACGCCAGGAATAGAAACGCCTGCGGCAAGACCGGAAGTACTCCCACTTCCGAAGGTCTCGCCGCCGGAAGCAGAAGCGACCGATGATCCTCCTCCGATATCGGGGCCACTCCTTGCGCCGTCTATCCTTCCTCCTTCTGAGTCAGTGAGTGACTTGGTGGGACAGATGAGTGATGCGATTTTAGCCAGTAAAATCACACCGTCTAAAATCGAGAACAGACTAGAGGCTTTTTTAGATAACCTTTTTGTGAAATTTTCAGGGGGGGATCGAATGAATCTTCAGGAATTGAAGTTGGCGCAAGAAGTAAAAGCCGAGCTTTCTTTCAGCATTAAAGCGGCGACTGAGGCAGAAGTCAAAGCGGGTGAGCGCGTAAAAGAAACAGGAGTGTCTGAACCCGAAATTCATGTAGAAGACCATCCCGAAGCCTAAGAAAAGAAACCCAGGCTTGAATAGAGCGGTCCTCATCTAAAAAAAGGAGTTAAGATGGTTCTCTTTCTCATCGCAATTTGGGTGTTTTCGATTGTTTCCCTTGCGGGCTATCTTTGGTTGCTCATTCTGGCATTTAAAAAAAGTACCGCTTGGGGTTTGGCGGTATTTTTTATTCCCTTCGTTTCTCTGTATTTTTCGATTAAATTCTGGGCAGAAACAAAAAAACCTTTCTTGATTCATTCCAGTGCTTCCGTCGGACTCATTGTTGTGGCTGTTGCTTCTGTTTTTTTTGCCGTGGGTGAAGGCCAGATGGGTGAATCCAATGTTAAGCTTGCTCGGCCTGCGATGCAGAAGGCACCAGAGGCAGATCAAAGGACATTGAGCCAAGAGGATCAAATGGCGCTCGTTTTTATGGAAAAAACGATAGAGCTTATGGAGAAACTGCCGCGTGATGAAAAACAGCAAGAGATTTTAAAGGTCATGCGAAAATTTATCCGATTTCAGAAAATGGGGTTCTCGGAAGAGGAAGTCCGTCAATACAGTGCGGAAATCGAGATCGTTTTAAATCGTACGGACCTCAACAAAAAGCAGCGGGAAAGTATCGAAAAAATATTTGCAGATGTACGTAAAAAAGAAGGACCTCTTACTGTGGTTTTGAGCCCATCGCTCGGTGCTAAAGATCAATTGAATACTGTCATTCCGCTTGTTTCAAGTGTGCGTGAGGCGAGCCCTCCATCACTTAAAACCCTTGCGGAGGAGAAGCATCGTGTTGCGCTACCCGGTGTGTCTCAATTGAGTGAAAAGGGTGATATTTTTGAGCGAATAGACAGACCCGTTCGCTATCGGCGAACCTCATTTGTTCAAGCCAAAAACCATATTGGTTCGGCGGTACGCTTTGTTGATCCGCGCGGTGAAGAGAAAGACTGTATTCTCGTGAAGATCGTGGGAAAAAGCCTCCATTGCAGGAAACAGTTTTCTTCAGGGAGTTTCTCCTTTTCGTACGGAGAACAAGAAATTAAATCACTCAAGGTACGACGTTAAGCAAGGTACTGGCTTCCTTCCTCTAAGTGAACACCACGACAGACTGCTAGGTGGAACTATTTTGTGTTTCTAAATCCTTTAAATGTGTGTGGAGTTCTGGGTGTCGTGATTCCATATCGCGAAACTCAAGTCCCACGGCATACTTTTTTTCTTCGTCCATAAGCTTGACCCAGATGATTTGTCCCATGAGGGTGGCCTGGATCACCCCGGAATTTTTACCCGGCAGATCCAGTTTTATCTTTACCAACATCATATCGCCTTTTTGGCAGGCGTGATCGACATAACAACCCATGCCTTCGGTGGAAAGGTCACGCACCATGACTTCGCTGCCTCTTTGCAGGCCATGTGGCGTGATGTGTGCGATGGTCGCAATGGGTATTCTCACATTCCGTCGTCGATTTTTCATCTTTCTCCCTCCTTTAAAAATTGGATCAAAAAATAAGTCTACCCTCAATGTTAGCACTTTATTTGGATCGCACCAGTTTATGGTACTGCGGTCGAAAAGCGGGGCTTTTATTCGTGTCTGATGTCCGAGAAAGGCAAATTGAAGGGCGATCTACATATTGCCTATAAAGAGAACACTGTGTTATAAAACTTTTTTTTCTTCAGTGACTTAGTGATGGAAAACCGTACAGATAAATGGATTGCAGCGGGGGATCAAGTCCTGATGCCGACCTACGCCCGATTCCCGCTTGTATTGGAAAGGGGCGTAGGCGCGACTGTGACGGATGTGGAGGGGAAGACCTATCTTGATTTTGTGAGCGGTGTTGCCGTCAACGCTTTGGGGCACTGTGACGCAAAGCTGGTGAAACAAGTGCAAGCGCAGGCTGAAACCCTACTGCATGTTTCCAACCTCTATTACAATTTGCCTCAGATTGAGCTTGCAAAAATCCTCGTACAACATTCTTTTGCAGACAAAGTCTTTTTTTGTAACAGCGGAGCAGAAGCAGTGGAAGCTGCGATTAAACTCGCGCGCAGATATGCCAAAGAAAAGATGCCCGGGGAGCGTTTTGAAATTATTACGGCCAAAAGTGCTTTCCATGGTCGCACACTGGCCGCTTTAGCTGCGACAGGGCAAGCCAAATACCTGGCGGGCTTTGCGCCCATTTTACCTGGTTTTCAGCAGGTTCTTTTTGATGATGTGGATGCCCTTGCCAAAGCAGTTAATGAAAACACTGCCGCGGTACTCTTGGAACCCATCCAGGGTGAGGGGGGTGTGCAAATTCCAAAACCGGGGTATCTTGCGGCGGTACGTGAAATTTGTGATGAAGCGGGCATTCTCTTGATTTTAGATGAAGTGCAGACCGGCATTGGGCGCACGGGCCACCTCTTTGCCCATCAAGCCACAGAAGTTGTGCCTGATATTATGAGCACCGCAAAGGGTTTAGGCGGCGGACTTCCCATCGGAGCCATTTTGGCGAAAGATGTCGTGGCCTCGGTTTTTCAGCCGGGGACACATGCCTCTACCTTCGGTGGTAATCCCCTGGTTTGCAGTGCAGGTCTTGCGGTACTCAATCGTTTGACGCAATCTCCTGCTTTTTTAGAGGACGTTCGGGAAAAAGGTCAGAATCTCCTCCAGACCCTAAAGACCTTTCAATCCCAATGTCCTTTAATTACAGCAGTGCGCGGCAGGGGCCTGATGATCGCACTGGATCTGACGATTCCGGCAGCAGAGGTGATTGATGCGGCTTTATCAAAGGGACTATTACTCAACCGCACTTCTGAAAAGACCTTGCGACTCATTCCACCACTCACGATTCAGCAACAAGAAATTGATCAAATGGTGCATATTTTATTTGAAATTTTAAAGGCGAAATTGTAATAAAGGAGCAGTATGCCCAAACGTGATTTTCTGAGCCTCGCGCCACTTTCCCTCAAAAGCTTTAATTGGTTACTGCTTCGTGCGGAGGAATACAAGAAAGATTTTGTTTTGCTGCGTCCACTTGAAAACCAGGTGATTGGCCTATTTTTCGAGAAATCCTCCACGCGGACACGCGTTTCTTTTGAAGTGGCGATTAAACGCCTGGGCGGGCATCCTTTGTTTCTTTCAGCCAATGATATGCAAGTCAAACGTGGGGAAAGCATCGCAGATACGGCACGGGTGCTCTCGTCTTATTTAGATGGACTTGTGATTCGGACCTTTGACCAGCAAGATCTGGAAATCTGGGCCAAAAATGCATCCATTCCCGTGATTAACGGTCTGACGGATTTACTGCACCCCTGTCAAATTTTGACCGATCTTTTCACCATCTGTCAAAAACGCGGGTCTCTAAAAGGACTGAAGCTCGCATATATCGGTGATGGCAATAACATCGCCCATTCACTCTTGATCGGTGGTGCAAAAGCAGGGATGCAGATTGCTGTTGCGTCGCCAAAGACGCGGCAGCCGAATAAAACTATTTTCACGCAGGCCGCTAAGCTCGCAGGGGAATCCGGGGGCAGCGTGAGTATCGGGACCGATGCAAAAGAGGCCGCTAAAGATGCAGACATCCTCTACACTGACGTTTGGGTTTCAATGGGGGATGAAGATAAAAAAGCCTCCCTTGTTAAAAAACTCAAACCCTATCAAATAAACGAAGCCCTGCTTGAGCAGGCCAAAGCCGATTGTCTGGTCATGCACTGTCTTCCCGCCCATCGTGGCGAAGAGATTACCGAGGCGGTGATGGAGGGGCCAAATTCCGTTATTTTCGAACAAGCGGCCAATAGATTGCCCGTTCAGCAAGCCATATTGGAGCTATTACTGAAAAAATGAGTACACAAGAGATTAAAAAAACCGTCCTGGCTTATTCGGGCGGACTGGATACTTCCGTCATTATTTGCTGGTTGAAAGAAACTTACGGCTGCGAAGTCATTGCCTATTGTGCCGATTTGGGCCAAGGGGAAGAACTGGGCCATTTGACCGAAAAGGCTGAAAAAACAGGGGCATCGAAAGTCTATATTTCAGATCTCAGAGAAACCTTTGCGGCAGACTATATCTTTCCCATGTTACGTGCGAACGCTGTATATGAGGGTGTCTATCTCCTGGGCACAGCCATTGCCCGTCCCTTGATTGCAAAACGACAGATGGAGATTGCGAAAGAAGAAGGGGCGGATGCTGTCTCCCACGGTGCAACGGGGAAAGGCAATGATCAAGTGCGTTTTGAGTTGGCCTACTTGGCCATTGATCCTCAGATTAAAATCATCGCCCCGTGGCGGGATTGGGATTTCCAGTCACGCTCTGATTTGATTGCCTACACTGCTGAACATAATATCCCGGTTGAAGCCACAGCGGAGAAACCCTACAGCATCGACCGCAATTTGCTGCACGTCAGTTACGAAGGCGGTATTCTTGAAGATCCCTGGACGGCACCGCAGGAAGCCATGTTTGCGACCACCGTTTCACCCGAAGCTGCACCGGATGAGGCTTTAACGATTGAAATCGAATACAAAACAGGCAATGCCATCGCTATTGATGGTCGGGCTTATTCCCCTGCGTCCCTGATTGAAAAACTTAACCAACTTGGTGGCATGCACGGCATCGGTCGTGTGGACCTGGTGGAAAACCGTTATGTGGGGATGAAGTCACGCGGCATCTACGAAACCCCCGGGGGTACGATTTTGCATGTCGCCCACCGCGCCATTGAATCCCTTACGCTCGACAGAGAAGTATTGCATTTACGCGACAGCCTGATTCCGCAATATGCCTCGATGTTGTACAACGGGTATTGGTTTTCTCCCGAACGTGAAATGTTGCAAACAATGATGGACGAGGCTCAAAAAGGCGTGACGGGCATCGCACGTCTTAAACTTTACAAAGGCAACGTGACGGTTATGGGCCGCAAAGCCCCGCATTCGCTCTATCGCCCCGAAATTTCAACCTTCGAAAAAGACACGGTCTACGTACAAAAAGAAGCCGAGGGTTTTATTCGTTTAAATGCGCTGCGTCTGAAACTCAAGTCCATGCACGGCGGTGTTTAGTCGGATGGTCATGCCAAAGAAAAAACAAACAAAAAATAAGAGTCAGTGGGAAGGCGCAGCCTGGGAAGGGCGTTTTACCGAAGCGGCGGATCCGGTTGCGGCGATTTTTACGACTTCTTTTACCTTTGATCGGGTGCTCTTTCCTTACGACATTCAAGGCAGTATTGCGCATACGGAAGG
>JAADHI010000075.1 GCA_013151935.1 Candidatus Manganitrophaceae bacterium | reverse complement strand
GTCTTGTCCATGAATTGCGCAAGTTACCGCGTGAAACTGAATGGCTTGAATTCAAACGTAATGTTGCTGATCCTGAGGAAATTGGGGAATATTGCTCTGCCTTGGCGAATTCTGCGGCACTTTTGGGCAAGGTGAACGCTTATATTGTCTGGGGTGTCGATGACAAAACACATGATATTGTTGGGACAAAATTCAAGCCAACTCGGGCTAAAAAAGACAAGGAAGAATTGGAAAATTGGCTTCTACGTTTTCTCGAACCCAAAATTGATTTCCATTTTTTTGAAATTGTTATTGAGGGCAAATCAGTTGTCTTGTTAGAAATCAGTGCGGCATTTCGTCATCCAGTTCGATTTCATAACCAAGAATTTATTCGGATTGGATCCTATAAAAAGAAACTGAAAGATCATTCTGAAAAAGAGCGTGCGCTCTGGCGCGTTTTCGATCAAACCCCTTTTGAACGGGGGATCACTGCCGAGCGTGTCGCGAGTAATGAGGTCTTAAGGCTGCTTGACTATCCTGCCTATTTCGATCTCTTAAAGCTACCACTTCCAGATGGGCATTCTGTCATTCTTGAATCCTTAAGGGATGACGGCCTGATCCAGACCTGTGATGCAGGTGCCTGGAATATCACGAATCTGGGTGCAGTTCTCTTCGCAAAAGAGCTGACCGATTTTCCTACATTGAAACGCAAGGCCTTGCGTGTTGTGCATTACAAAGGCAAAGGTCGAATTGAAGCCCAGCGAGAGCAAGTGGGTGTAAAGGGTTATGCAAGCGGTTTCGAGGGACTTATCTCCTTTATCATGGGGCTGATCCCTAGTAACGAGGTGATAGGGCAGGCCTTGAGAGAAACCCTTCCGATGTTCCCAGAGCTTGCAGTTCGAGAATTGGTGGCAAATGCGCTTATTCATCAGGATTTTTTTGTAACAGGGGCGGGTCCGATGGTGGAGATCTTTGATGACCGCATCGAAATCACAAACCCTGGCAAACCTTTAGTGGACACAGAGCGGTTTGTGGATACGCCTCCGAAGTCACGCAACGAGGCTCTCGCCTCGCTGATGCGCCGTTTTCGTATTTGTGAAGAGCGCGGCAGTGGGATCGACAAAGTCATTTTTCAAATTGAGCTATTTCAGCTCCCTGCTCCTATTTTCGAGACACGAGAAGGATTTACTCAGGCGGTACTTTTTGCTCATCGGCCGTTCTCAGAAATGGATAAGGCAGATCGCGTACGAGCGTGTTACCTCCATGCTTGTCTCAAGTATGTAATGCGGGACTATTTGACGAATGCCTCTTTGCGTGAGCGCTTTGGCATAGAGGAAAAAAATAAAGCAGCCGTGTCACGTTACATCGGCGAAGCGGTCAAAACAGGGGTGATTAAGCCATTTGATGAGAGCGCGGCGCGAAAAATGATGAAGTATGTCCCACACTGGACCTGAGTTTTAATTGATGGGTAATTGATAGAGGGGTTTGCTCAATCCGAATATGGTTTGTAACTAACTGAAAATAAAAAGTAATTCTTCTGAATCTGTAATTGATGGGTAATTGATACAAAATCGAAAAACAAGGATCCGATGTTTCTACAGCAACTGATCAATGGCCTGACTTTGGGCAGTGTTTATGCCTTGCTGGCCTTAGGCTATACGATGGTCTATGGGATATTGGGCTTGATCAATTTTGCGCATGGCGAGATTTACATGATCGGGGCCTATTTGGGTATCGTTTATTTGGGTCTGTTTACGGTCTTGGGTTTGACGGAATCCCATCTTTTGTTATCCCTTTTTTTTGTTTTTGTTTTGTCCGCCTTAACGTGTGCGGGTTATGGCATGACGATGGAGCGCATCGCCTATCGCCCCTTACGCAAAGCGCACCGACTCGCCCCGCTTATTTCCGCAATCGGCATGTCTATTTTTTTGCAAAACTATGTCATGTTGGCTCAGGGTTCTTCCGACAAGGTCGTCCCGCATTTATTTAGTGCGGAGGCCGTGCTTGGCACACACTTTCCGATGAGTCAAATACAGGGTTTTATTATTGCTGCGTCTTTTCTATTGATGGCGATCCTGCATTTTTTTATACGAAAAACACGATTGGGCAAAGCGATGCGGGCAACCTCGCAAGACAAAACCATGGCGGCCCTCTGTGGCATTCCCATAGACCGCATTATTGCCATTACCTTTATCATTGGGTCGATTTTGGCTGCGGTGGCGGGTGTGATGGTCTCTGTTTATTATGGGGTGGTCAATTTTTATATTGGATATGTTGCAGGCCTAAAGGCCTTTACCGCAGCGGTTTTAGGCGGTATTGGCAATATCCCCGGCGCAATGCTGGGAGGCCTCTTACTGGGTTTGGTGGAGAGTTTGGGTTCGGCCTATATTTCGACGGAATTCAAGGATGGTTTCGCTTTTTTGATTTTGATTTTGGTATTGATTTTTAGGCCGACCGGTTTATTGGGCGAAAAAGGCGGGGATCGGGTTTGATGGCAAATCCTGCTGTGCTAAAAACACGTCTCAAAAAATTCCTCTTATTGCCGCTTTGGTTTGCCCTACTGGCCTGGCCTTTGATGGGTGCTGTGGGCGCAGTGCAATTGGCGGGGACCCTTGTTGTTGGTGCTTTGTCCGTTTCGGCGATTTTTAGCCTTTCTCGTTCAGAAGGGTTTAAAAAGGTAATTCTTACGCCGGTGCGTCTGTTTCCTACTCAAATTTTAGAGGCGCGTGGAGATTTTTTTAAGAAGATTCTTATGGCAGGTGGTGCTGCGATTGTGATCATTCTGCCGCTTTTTTTAAATAATTATTATGTCGATATACTGAGTCTTGCAGCACTGTACGCGCTCCTGGCCATTGGGCTGAACATTACTGTGGGTTACACCGGATTATTGGATTTGGGCTATGCCGCTTTTTACGGGATCGGGGCTTATACCTATGCCATTCTCTCAACGGGGTTTGGACTTTCTTTTTGGTTGGGACTTCCTGTGGGGGCGGTACTTGCGGCATTTTTTGGTCTCGTTTTGGGTCTCGTTACTTTAAGGTTACGCGGTGATTATTTGGCGATTATTACCTTGGGTTTTGTGCAGATTGTCTATCTTTGTTTGAATAACTGGAATGCGGTGACACAAGGGCCCAACGGCATTATGCAGATTGGGCGTCCCGCATTGGGAAGTTTTGTTTTTCGCACACCCCACCATTTTTATTATTTGATTTTGTTTTTTGTGGTGCTCGCCGCACTTGCAGTGCATCGCATGCTTCACTCTCAAATCGGTCGGGCTTGGATTGCGATTCGAGAAGATGAAGTTGCGGCCGAAGCCATGGGGATCGACACAACCCGTATTAAAACCCTGGCTTTTGTCCTGGGGGCCGCGATTGCGGGGGTTGCGGGGGTGCTTTTTGCGGCACGCTATACTTTTATTTCGCCTGAAAGTTTTACTTTTTTGGAGTCTGTTCGTATTTTGTCGATGGTGGTTTTAGGCGGTATGGGCAGTTTGCCCGGTGCGATTTTAGGGGCCTTTCTTTTGACCGTTTTGCCGGAGATGCTGCGGGGCTTGGCAAATTATCGTATGTTGATTTTTGGCATTGCGCTTGTGGTGATGATGGTTTTTCGTCCACAAGGGTTACTGGGAAAACGATCATGAGCTTTTTATTTAAGAGGGGGATTTAATTTCTAATGAAGCCGATTGTCATTCGATGTCCTGTGAAAGGTCGCTGGTCTTTTCTCAATCCTCCCGGTCATCATCCTGATGCAAAAGATTTTGTTGCTGTGGACGAAAATGCAAAACCTTATAAGGGAATCGCGCTTCTCAAACATTTATTGGGTCGATTGAAGGTTTCTGAGGTTTTTTCCTGGGAAGCCCCTGTTTTTGCGCCCTTTGATGGAAGCATTATTAAAGTTGAAAATGCTTGTGAAGACAGACAGCGTTTGAGTCTGATTTCAGATGTGTATTCAGGGCTTTTTCTTGGGAAACAGGAATATGCAGAGCATGAGAATGAATTTTTTGGCAATCATATTATTATGCAATCGAACCATGGGATTTATGCTTTATTCGCCCATTTAAAAAAAGGCAGCGTTCAAGTAAAACAAGGGGATAAAATCAAGACAGGGAATCCCCTTGCTTCTATTGGCAACTCAGGAAACAGTATTCAACCGCATCTACATTTTCATTTGATGCAGGAAAACGAGCCGTTGACCTCGGAGCCCCTTCCTTTTGTATTTTCTGCCTGTGAACTACAGAATGATACACTTTGGACAAAAGTAAAAAACACCTTACCCAAGAACCGCCGCGTCTTTAGAGTGGTCGACGGGGCATGAATCGGCTGCCGACTGCACCTAAATCCATTTTCTGAGCGCTTGTTAATTTAATTTCTGCCGTATCGATAATCTGTTTTTTTGCGGGAAGGCTTTGCACGAGCTGATTCATGACCTTTTCTGCGGTAATTCTGTAAGTCGTGAGTTTCCCCCCATAAATCGTGAGCAAACGAGGCTGCAAGAGCACATCCGTTTGCAAGACTGTTTCGCGTGGGCGTGATGCAAAATGTCCATGTCCCTTGGGGAGGACACGACATCCGGCAAAAGCAGATTGAATGTCTTGTTTTGTGCGGGTTTTAAATTGTGGAAAATAAGCGGAAAGTGTTTCGAGCAGATAGTCTTTTTCGTCGTCTAGGGCTGTCATTTCTGAAGGATTTCCTTTAAAGGGGGTCTCCGTTGTGCCGACCATCAACTGCCCTTTCCAAGGCATCACAAAAACAGGCCGTTTGTCAGACGGTGCTTCCAAATAATAAATGCCCTGAGTGACTGTTTCTTTGAGTAAAATGTGTGTGCCTTGTACAAGCTCTACTTGGACTTTGGGCGGACTGGGTGTAATGCGATCCAATACGCTGTTGACCCAAGGGCCTGTGGCATTGACGAGCGTTGAGGCGGTGCAGTTTTCATTTCCTTTTTCGCGAAGGTAGCTGATTTTGTAGTGGTCTTTTTCCTTAATGGCTTTCTGAAAAATTGCGGGCATGTGCAGTTTGGCCCCTAAGGCCAGTGCAGTGTTGAGTACGGCTTGTGTCAGGGCTTGATCGTCCGTTTGTGCATCCCAATATTGATAGACGGCAGAAAGATGTTCTGTCTGTAATCCATCCAAATTGTCCCAGTCTGATTTGAGTAGCTTGCGAAAGCGAAAAGATCTCTTTAATCCGCCTAAAAGCGCATAAAGTGACAGACCACAACGGATGATGTTTGGGCTGCGCGTCGCGTTTTTGTAAACGGGGATATAAAAAGGTGTGAGTTTGACTAAATCGGGTGCATTTTTGAGCAAGAGCGTCCGCTCATGCAGAGACTCGTAAACAAGCGAAAGCTGAGCCGTTTCGAGATAACGCAAACCGCCATGAATCAGTTTACTGGAACGACTTGATGTGCCGCTGCCAACGCCGTGTTGCTCAAGGACAAGCACACGATGCCCGCGTGCGGCTGCGGCCTGCGCAACGCCTGCACCGTGAATGCCGCCCCCGATGACAAGGACATCATAGTGTGGGATCTTCAAGTCGCCCTCTTTGTTGTTAGGCGAAGACCGGATAACATGCCGACAATATCCATGGTCTCAATAAAATCCGCGCCTCTTGCGTGAAGTTTTAGAGCCAATTTCGGATCGGTAACTTCATAGAGACACCACTGCCAGGGGCCCGGCCAGAGTGGCGTAGATGCTTCGGGAATTTTTTTGTAATTGCAAATGAGATAGTCTGGCATCAGTTTTTTTGCGGTATCGTGGTATTGATTTGACCAGGTTCTTAAGACCCAGCCGATCGTTTGTGCCCCAAGCTCACGCGCGGTACGAAGCGCCAGATCATTATACGAGATCACACAGCATTGTTTCAAAATAGGAGCGATACACGCCATGACAGTTTTTAAGACCGCAGCATTGCCGAATTTTGTGAGACTTTCTTCTTTGATTTCTACAAATGCAGTGGTTTGAGGCCATTTTTTGAGCAGGGAGACGACTTGTGCAAGACTTGGAATGGTAATGTTCTGATCGGTAAACTGTTTACCGAAACGTGTGGTTTCACAGGCTGAAATATTTCGGATTTTTTCGGAGGGCAATTCGAGCAGATTTTTTTGAATACCTGTTGTGCGTTCAAGAGACCTATCGTGAAAGACGACGGGCATGCCGTCGGCGGTACATTGCACATCAAATTCCACAAAACGGGCGCCGGCTTGCAGGGCTTCTTCAATTGAGAGCAGGGTATTTTCTGGAAAACGTGTGGCATAACCACGATGGGCAACCAGTTTTGGAATAGACATGCACTGTGTCTCGCAAAAATCGGGGCTTCCCTTAATCAAAACACTGAATCAGATATTTTTCAAGTCCAGAACTTTTTTAAATAAGGTTTCGCTCGAAATGATCATTTCTATTGAGAAATCGCGTGGCCTTTTTTAGAAAAAGTTGACAAGAAAGCAAGTAATACATTACTAAGTATGCTCCTAAAACCGAAACCTTTTAATGTTGAGGAAAAAGTATGACGACACAAAACTCAAAAATTATTTACACCGACACCGATGAAGCACCAGCACTTGCAACCTATTCGTTGCTCCCGATCATCAAAGCCTTTGCTGCGCCCTGTGGTGTGACGGTTGAAAAAAGAGATATTTCCCTTTCAGGTCGCATTATTGCGAACTTCCCCGAAAACTTGACTGAGGATCAGAAAATTCCGGATGAGTTGGCGGCACTCGGTGAATTGGCTAAAACACCCGAAGCCAATATTATCAAACTTCCGAACATCAGTGCGTCCATTCCACAGTTACAGGCTGCCATTAAAGAATTACAGGAAAAGGGTTACAACTTGCCGGATTATCCGGGAGCGCCTACAAACGATGCGGAAAAAGAAATTAAAAGCCGCTATTCCAAAGTATTGGGAAGCGCCGTCAATCCGGTTTTGAGAGAAGGCAACTCCGACCGTCGCGCCCCCGCTGCCGTTAAAAATTATGCCAAAAAGAACCCGCACAGAATGGGAGCTTGGTCTTCGGATTCACTGACCCATGTTTCACACATGGAGGGCGGCGATTTTTTTTCCAACGAAAAGTCCGTCACGATTTCTGACGCGATGGATGCCAGAATCGAGTTTGTTGATGGTGATGGCAAGATCACCGTGCTCAAAAAAAAGGTTCCGCTCTTGGCAGGCGAAGTGCTTGACGCCACGTTTATGAGCCGAAACGCCTTACGATCATTTCTTGAAGCACAAATTGTCGATGCCAAAGAAAAGGGTGTGCTCTTTTCTTTGCACATGAAAGCCACGATGATGAAGGTCTCTGACCCCATCATTTTTGGTCACTGTGTTTCCGTCTATTATAAAGACGCGCTCGAAAAACATGCGACTGTTTTGAAGGAATTGGGTGTTGATCTCAAGAACGGTTTGGGCGATGTTTATGCAAAAATAAAGTCCCTTCCAAAAGATAAACAAGCTGAAATCGAAGCCGATATCCAGGCCGTTTACAAAGATCGCCCTAAACTTGCGATGGTGGATTCTGATAAAGGCATTACCAACTTACACGTGCCGAGTGATGTCATTATTGACGCCTCTATGCCCGCGATGATTCGTGAATCAGGAAAAATGTGGGGACCGGATGGTGAACTGAGTGATTGCAAGGCCACGATTCCAGATAATAGCTACGCAGGGGTTTATCAGGCTGTCGTTGCGTTCTGTCAAAAAAACGGGGCTTTTGATCCCAAGACAATGGGCAGTGTGCCGAATGTTGGGTTGATGGCACAAAAAGCCGAAGAATATGGTTCTCATGATAAAACCTTTCAGGCTCCTGGAAAGGGCACAATCCGTATTGTCGATGCCGCCGGAACAAGCTTGCTGGAGCACAATGTTGAAACGGGTGATATCTGGCGTGCCTGTCAGGCGAAAGATGCGCCGATTCAGGATTGGGTCAAGTTAGCCGTGACACGTGCAAGGGCGAGCAAGACCCCTGCGATTTTTTGGTTAAATGAAAACAGGGCTCATGATGCTGAGCTCATCAAAAAAGTAAAGGCTTATTTGCCAAATCACAATACAGAAGGGCTGGACATTAGCATCATGCCCCCTGTTGAAGCCACACATAAGTCCTTGGAGCGCATCAAAGAAGGTAAAGACACCATTTCAGTGACGGGCAACGTGCTTCGGGATTACAATACCGACCTTTTCCCCATTCTTGAATTGGGCACCAGTGCAAAGATGCTCTCCATCGTACCTCTTATGAACGGCGGTGGATTGTTTGAAACCGGTGCAGGCGGTTCAGCGCCTAAACATGTGCAGCAGCTTGTGAAAGAAGGTCATTTGCGCTGGGATTCCCTGGGTGAATTTTTGGCCCTGGCGGCGTCTTTAGAACACTTAAGCAAAGCCACTAAAAACGAAAAAGCGCGTATTTTGGGTGAAACATTGGATCAGGCAACGGGCAAGTTTTTAGATGAAAATAAGTCCCCGTCCCGTAAAGTGAATGAATTGGATAATCGTGGCAGTCATTATTATCTCGCGACATACTGGGCAGAAGCCTTGGCGGCGCAGACGGAAGACAAAGATCTTCAAGCCCATTTTGTCCCCATCGCACAAAAGCTTGCGGATAACGAAGCCACAATCACGCAAGAGTTGCTTGCAGCGCAAGGCAAAGCTGTTGAGCTTGGAGGCTACTTCCGACCCAATACGGAAAAGGCAGGTTCAGTCATGCGTGTCAGTGCAACACTCTGTGCAATCGTAGATGGTGCTGCATAAA
>JAADHI010000079.1 GCA_013151935.1 Candidatus Manganitrophaceae bacterium | reverse complement strand
TGCCGTCATCCATCGGCTTTATCGCCCTTTTTGGGATTGCCCTGGAAGATGCCATGGTCTTGGTCACTTATTTGAACCAACTCAGCAAAGACGGTGTTGAGGCGGACAAGGCCTCCATTAAGGGCGGTTGTCTCAGACTTCGACCCATCCTAATCACCACAGTGACGACCGCCCTGGGACTGATCCCCTTGTTGTTTTCTTCGGGAACAGGAAGCGAAGTCCAACGTCCCCTTGCAACAGTCGTGGTCGGAGGACTTGTAACATCCACAGTCATTACCTTGTTGTTGATCCCAGCATTTTATCAGTGGTTTGCGATTAAACCGGAACGTGCCATAAAAGTCCAAACAACGCTTCCCCTGAACCCAGAGGGCGCGATCACTTGATTTGGGAATTTGCCTCACCTCATTGAAAGGAGTGACAATGAAAGAGATTAAAGCCTACATCAAGCCACATAAACTCTCACCGGTTTTTTTGGCTCTTCATAAAATACCGAAGTTGAGTGGTATGAGTGTGATCGAAGCGAAGGGTTACGGGAGAAGTCGCGCGCAAGACTACGGTTTGAAAGACTATGTCCCACATGTCAAAATAGAAGTGGTTTGCACCGACGACCTGGTTGATACCGTGATCGAAACGATTGAGAAAGCCGCCTATACCGGTCTGCGCGGAGATGGGAAAATCTATGTCAGTCCCGTCGAAAATGCCGTGCGCATTGAGACGGGAGAACGCGGAGAAGACGCGGTCTGAGACCTTTTTGTAAAGTGCAAGTCTTCTTCATATGGAGGATATCATGAAAACAAAAATGAGATTGATGATTGTCCTGTTGTTTCCTGTCTTGTTACTGGTGGGCTGTGGTTCCACGGTTCCCCCTGGGAAAATGGGTTTACGATGGGAACCGCTCAGCTCTGGTTTGGGTAAAGAACCATTGAAAGAGGGGTTCTACGGACATACACCCTGGAACGATGTCTTGCTCATATCAGTACAATGGCGGAATTATAGCGAACGCATTGATGTGTTGACACGGGACGATCTTCATATTGAGATTAAGGCTGCGGTGCTTGTCAAACCTCTGGTCAAGGAGCTTCACGCGCTCAGGCTTGAGATCGGAGCAGATTTTTATTCAAGTGCAGTGAAGCCGGAGTTTATCACGGTTGCCAGAAATGTTTTGGCAAATTATTTACTGGTGAAAATTCCCGAAAGTAGTCCGGAAATTGAGCGTAAAATAAAAGAAGGTTTACAAGAGCGGATGAAAGGGAAACATATTGAGATTGACAATGTCACGATCAGTGACATTGATTTTACAAGTGGTGTATTACGGGCCATTGAGACAAAACTGTCGAAAGAACAGGAAAAAATCCAGAAGAATTTTGAGCTTGAAATCGCGGTCAAGGATGCTGAAATTGCGAGGGCCAGGGCAAAAGGGGAGGCCGATTCCCTCCAAATTATAGCCGTCGGAGAAGCGGAGGCTCAAAAAATTCGGGCGGCGGGTCAGGCAGAGTCTCAAAGAATTATTGATCTGACTTTGACGACGCGCTTTTTACAATTCAAAGCATTTGAAAGTCCCAATACAAAATTCATTTATGTGCCCACAGGCAAAGATGGACTGCCAATTATCCTTAACTCGGAAGCAGGGCCAGTGCACTAACAATGGAAATAAAAGACGACACACACTTTGAGGGAAAGTGGTGGCAGTGGCCTCCCTTGCGTAACGGTTTAATAGCTGGTTTGTTGGCCACGCTTGCTTTTGTCTTTTCGCATTTGGGGCTGATTGCTCCGTTTCCAGAAAACATCCTTTATATGCTATCCATTCCGATTGGTGGTTGGTACTGGATGCGTGAAGGGGTCGAAACACTCATCTCAGAACGGGAAATTGGGATTGACCTCCTCATGATCGCCGCAACAGCGGGTGCGGCGATTCTCGGTCTTTGGGACGAGGCGGCCTTTTTGGTCTTTCTTTATGCAACCGCAGAAGGTCTGGAGGAATATACTTATGCACGTGCCCGCTCGGCGATTCGTGCATTGCTTGATTTAGCACCCAAAGAAGCCTGTCTTCTCAATGCAGACGGTGAAGTGATTGTCCCTGCTGAACGGCTTGTCCCTGGAGATCGCTTTCGTGTGCGTCCGGGACAGTCGATTCCTACCGATGGGATTATCCGCGCTGGTTCGTCGAGTCTGGATGAATCTCAGGTCACTGGAGAAGCTGTGCCTGTTGACAAGGAAGTGGGGATGCAGGTTTTTGCCGGCTCCCTTAACAAGCAGGGTGCATTGGACGTCGAGGTGACAAAGGCCTTTGCCGACAACACCCTCAGTAAAATGATTCATCTGGTCGAGTCGGCTCAGGAACAAAAGGGAAAGGCGCAGCAATGGATTGATCGTTTTGGAAGACGTTACAGTCCGATCATCTTATTGGTTTCTTTTTTTATGATTGTTATCCCCTGGTTTTTGGGGCTTCCGATGGCATCCTGGACCTTGCGCGCTGTTGTCCTGCTTGTGGCAGCAGCCCCCTGTGCCTTGATTATGTCAATGCCGGTTGCCATGGCTGCGGGAATTGGAGCGGCGGGGAAACGCGGTATCTTGATCAAAGGTGGTTTGCATTTAGAGCATTTGGGTGTGATTCGTGTGGTTGCTTTCGACAAGACCGGGACACTGACACTTGGCGTCCCTTCTGTTAGCGATTTAGTGACCCTACAAGGAAATGAAGCCGAGTGGCTTTCTGTGGCCGCTGGATTAGAACATCATTCTGAACATCCCCTTGGAAAAGCAATTTCTAAGAAGGCAATATCAGCGCAAATCCCACCGGCAAAAGTGCTTCAATTTGAGGCCTTGACCGGTGCGGGTGCAAAAGGCATTTTAGGTGGAGTCACTTGGTATATTGGAAATCCAGCGCTTTTTTTGGATATGGGCATCTCTTTAGACATCGTCTCCGAGCAGATCAATGCCCTTCAGTCATCGGGAAAAACAGTGGTCTTGATCGGAACGGAGAAAAAGGTCTATGGCATGATTGCGCTACAGGATCAACTTCGCTCTGAGTCATTTGACGCAATTGCCAAACTGCATCAAATGGGGATTAAAATCGCAATGCTGACCGGAGACAATGTGCTGACCGCGAATGCAGTTGCCCGGCGGCTTGGCATTGATGATCTTCGAGCAGGATTGAAACCCGAAGAAAAGGTACAGGCCATCAAGGATCTTGAAAAATCCTATGGTCCGGTTTTGATGGTGGGCGATGGGGTCAATGATGCGCCTGCATTGGCCGCTGCAACCTGCGGGGCATCCATGGGTGTTGCGGGAAGTGATGCGGCGATAGAAGCTGCTGATGTTGCCCTCATGGCCGATGATCTTACAAAAGTCGAAGAAGCCCTTCGTTTGGGGCGCGTCGCCCGACAAATCAGCAAACAAAATATTGTGTTCTCTTTGATTGTATTAGCCTTGTTAATTCCATCCGCACTCGGCGGTTTTTTGAGTGTTGCCGCGGTTGTCTTCTTTCATGAAGCCAGTGAACTTCTCGCAGTGGCAAATGGATTGAGGGTGGCGCGAAAAACGTAAAATTTTTCATCAAGCGTCAGCGCTTCCTTAAGTGCATTCTGAAAGAATGAATTTGTTTTTTTTCTAGCCTTATGTTACTAAATCGCTTCACTTAGAGTGGTTTTTCTAGAAGAATGATCTTGAAAGATGATGTAACCATGAGAAATTTTGGAAAACGTATCGGTGTTTTTGCGCTGCTCTTCTCCGTGCTCTTTCTGCCCGTGATGCATGTTCACCCGGCATCTGAGCACGGTGTCCATGGCGAAACGTATCAGGCTCTTGTTCACGCCGATTTTTTTCCGAATGCAGTGCATGGACATGAAGGTTCCGAAAAAAATGTGGGAAACCTTGATGCTCCTATCGTGTTCTCTCACGATAGGCTCCCTGAAATTGACCTACTTGTCCCTCATATTACGCAATCTTTCCAACTTGTTTCAGTCTTCAAAAAACGAGTAATTTCCTTCGTTCAAAACTCTCCTGAGCTTTATATGCTTTTAAATATTCAAAGGGGGGGGTTGAAACATCAATATATGCCTCCGCCCCAGATCCCCCAGATTTCACCGCCTTCGCTCCGCGCACCACCATCCCTCACATAAATTCCTAGGAATAGACCGACAAGACACCTTCGGTTTGAAGGTCGACACACTCAAAACCTGCGCCACCATAATTTATGGCGCATTCAGCCTTTTTTCAAAAAAAAATGCTGTCGACCTCGTGTGACACAAGAGATACCTTTCTGAGCTAAAACGGGGAAATACGATGAAAAATAAACCGACAATACGATTAAGTTTTTTACTCTTTCTGTTTGTCTTCACGGCCAATTCGGTCAAAGGCGCTGAGCCGCCTCTGGTTATGACACTAACAGACGTCGTGATCGCCAATGCGCAAATTACACTTGAAACTGCCGCTGCGCTTCAGATTAAAAGTAGCCTACGTTTTCCGGGACAAGTGAAGCTGAATACGGAGAAGGTGGCACAGGTGGTTCCCAGGCTGTCCGGTGTTGTCACAGAAATCCGCAAAACCCTTGGAGATCTTGTCAAAAAGAATGAAGTCATTGTCATCATCGAAAGCCGTGAACTCGCCAATGCCAAGAGTGACTATATCGAAGCGCTCAACCGGCTTGAGTTTGCCAAGGTTTCTTTTGAGAGAGAAGAAGCATTACTCAAACAGAAAATATCGGCAAAGGAAGATTATCTCGCCAGTCGTCAAGCCATGCAGGAAGCGGAATTGGGAAAACAAGTTACAAAACACACCTTGCTTGCACTGGGGCTGCGCCCTGCCGATATTTCTGCACTTGTGATTGTGCCAAAGGGCAAAGAACGTCGTATTATCTTTTCCGAGCAGTCCCTGACCCGTTATGCGCTACGTGCTCCGGTTGATGGCCTTGTGATCGAAAAAAATCTCACCCTGGGTGCTGCAGTCGATGAGAAGACACCCCTTTTTGTCTTGGCCGACAGGTCTTCTGTCTGGGTGGATGCCAGGGTACTTGCCAAAGATTTAAATCGGCTCAAGGTCGGTCAAAAGGCAAGAGTCACCTCTAAAAATGCAGGCTTAGGTGTCGCAGCCGAGGTGATTTATATTGGCTCACGCTTTGACGAAAAAACCCAGATGGGCATGGTTCGCCTGGAGATTCAAAACCCGCTTGAAAATACCAAGAGACAATGGCGGCCCGGGCTTTTTGTCACGGTTGATCTCAGTCAAGAGCCGGTCGCGGCAAGGGTGGCTGTCTCTGTAGATGCAATACAGCTCATTGGGGATAGCACGGTGCTCTTTGTTCAGATTGGAAAAGACTTTGAAGTGCGTCCCGTCACACTGGGTCTCTCCGACGGACGGAAGGTCGAAATCCTAGAAGGCCTCAGTGCTGGAGAACAGGTCGTGACCCGAAACAGTTTTGTCATCAAAGCCGAGTGGCTGAACCAGGGCGGTGAACTCCCGGCGAGTGAATCTGCGGCAGGAGGCCCGCAATGATTGCCCATCTCATTCGTTTTGTTTTAACACAGCGTCTGATGGTGATGGTGTGTGCTTTGGGACTTTCAGCCGCGGGTGCCTGGGCCTTTCTTCAACTCCCTATTGATGCCTTTCCTGATGTTTCATCGCCTCAAGTGGTGGTCATTGTGAAAGCGCCCGGTATGGCACCGTTGGAAGTGGAGCGACGGATTACCCGTTTAATTGAAGTTGAAGTGAATGGCATCGAAAAACAAACGGTGCTGCGATCTCTGACCAAGTATGCCCTTGCTTCCATCATCATTGATTTTGAAGAAGGTACTGATATCTATTGGGCACGACAACAAGTTTCTGAACGACTGAATCAAGTTTGGAGCAGCCTGCCTGCCGGGGTCGAGGCCGGACTTGCACCCATCACAACCCCATTGGGTGAGGCTTATATGTTCATGGTCGAAGGCGAGGGTCATAGCAATATTGAACTCCGTGGTTTGCTCGATTGGGTGATCCGGCCCCGCCTGCTTTCGGTCGAAGGAGTGGCTGAGGTGAATGCCTTAGGTGGTGAAGTAAGGAGTTATCATGTCATACCCGACCCCGACGCGCTTTTGGCGGTGGGTCTGAATATCGCCGACCTGGAAAAAGCCCTGGAAAATAACAATCGTAATGCGGGCGGGGATAGGGTGGTTCGAAACAACGAAGTCCTGCTCGTGCGCACGGTGGGTCAGATTGAGTCGGATGAGGATATTCGGAATATCACCGTTGCAACACGGGACGGCCAGCCCATCCATATCAAAGATCTGGCAAGCGTGAGCATTGGCTCTCTCACCCGTTATGGCGGTGTGACCAAAAATGGTGAAGGGGAGTTTGTTCAAGGGATTGTTCTAAACCGCATGGGGGCCAATGCCAGCAAGACCATTGCAGGCATTAAAGCGGTACTGAAGGAAATGGAAAAGAGCCTGCCAGCCGGGGTAAAGATTGTTCCTTTTTATGACCGAACCGATCTGGTCAATAGCGCAATCGGGACGGTGAAAACAGCCTTGCTTGCTGCACTTGTTCTGGTGATGATCGTGCTCATTGTCTTCCTGGGCTACATGCGAGGGGCCATTACGGTGACGGCGATCCTCCCCCTGAGTATCCTTTTGACGTTTATCCCGATGTATCTCGGCGGGGTCTCGGCTAATCTCATGTCTCTGGGGGGACTGGCAATTGCCATCGGAGTGCTGGTTGATCCTGCGGTTGTGGTTGTTGAAAATATCCAAACCCATCTTGCACGTCGTTTAAAGGGGGTCGATCCCTTACACATTGTCTACCGTGCAGTGCTTGAGGTGGCGCAACCTGTTGTTTCCGGAACACTGATTATCATCGTGGTTTTTCTCCCCTTGCTCAGTTTGAGCGGTCTTGAAGGCAAGCTCTTCAGCCCGCTTGCGCTGACCATCACCCTGGCCTTAGCCGTATCGATGGTCCTTGCGCTCACGGTCATTCCCGTCCTGGCCAGTTTTTTGATGCAAGGCGGTCCCACAAAAGAAAATACTTTGATCGCAAAATTAAAGGGTATTCATCGCCCCATGGTCGTTTTTTCACTCAAACATCGAAAAATGGCGGTGCTTTTTTCCGTCTTGCTCTTGGCGGGTGCACTCGCTCTTTATCCCTTTATCGGAAAGGAATTCATGCCCGTGTTGGATGAGGGGATGACCGTTGTCATTGTCGAAAAACTGCCGAGTATCTCCCTCGAACGCTCCCTGGAAATAGACGGGGATATCCAACGTGCCTTAATGACCCTGCCCGAAATTGAAGGGGTGGCCGCCCGCATGGGCTCTGACGAGGAGCGTTTAGATCCGATGGGTTTATACCAGACAGACAACTTTCTCCTGACCAAAGCTCGCTCTGAATGGACCGTGGATGGCCCGGCAGCGCTTGAAATAAAAGTCCGAGAGATTCTTGACCAATTTCCGGGCATTGTTTATGCCTTTACGCAACCGATTGACATGCGTGTTTCGGAGATGTTGTCCGGTGTGCGGGCAGCACTTGCCGTGAAACTTTATGGTGAAGATCTTGCCTTGCTTGAAGAAACGTCAAAAAAGATTGAAGCCCTTGTCGCTGAAATTCCCGGCAGTGTCGATCTGGTTCGAACACCCATCACAGGCCAGCGCTACCTGGAAGTGCGACCCCGCTCAGAAATCATGAGTCGTTTCGGCATCAACACAGAGGATATCAACAGATTGATTAGCACTGCCGTGGGAGGGCGTGTGGTGACGGAGGTGCAGGAAGGGGTTCGGCGAACACCTGTCTTGCTGAGATATCCTGAGACCATGCGAAACAGTGCAGAAGCCATCGGCAATATTCTAGTGGAAACACCGACAGGAAATAAAGTGCTACTGAGTCTCTTGGCAGACATTGTGGAGGTGGATGGCCCCGTTCAGGTCATTCATGAAGGGGTACTGCGACAGGTCGTGATTCAAACAAATCTCGAAGGCCGGGATATTGTCGGTTTTGTGGATGAGATCCGCGCAGCCATTGATGAAAAAATCACACTGCCCCCCGGATTTTTTGTGGCATTCGGAGGCCAATTTGAGAATCAGCAACGCGCGGCAAAACGTTTGGCGATTGTTGTGCCCATTGCCATAACGCTCATTTTTCTGTTTTTATTCACCACCTTCAATTCCATTCGGCAAGCGGGACTGATCATCCTGAATATTCCCTTCGCGATGATCGGCGGTATTGTCGCCCTGTTTTTTTCGGGACTCTATCTTTCAGTTCCAGCCTCTGTCGGTTTTATCGCCCTCTTTGGCATGGCGATTATGAATGGGATTGTGATGGTCAGTTATTTCAATCAGTTGCGTGAAGAAGGTTTGGGTCTGCAGGATGCTGTACTACAGGGTGCAGAACGGCGATTGCGGCCTGTGCTCATGACGGCAATCACCACCGGTCTGGGTTTGATTCCCTTACTGCTTGCGACAGGGCCGGGTTCCGAACTACAAAAACCCCTGGCCACTGTGGTGATCGGAGGGCTTGTAACCTCTACACTGTTAACCTTGATCTTACTGCCGACACTCTACGCCTGGTTTGAAGCAGGCAGCGAAAGCAAAAGAATGGGAAAGGTGCTCCCCCCCTTAGTCCCCCCCGTTAAAACAGGGGGGAGATCTTAAGTTCCCGCCCCTGCAAAGCGGGGGAGGGTTAGGGAGGGGGCCAATAAAGTAGAAATGGAGGAAATACATGATGAAATGTTTGACCCTGATCGTCGCAGCATCCGTGAAGCGTGATCTGGCGGATCGGCTCAGAACTATCGAGGCCGTCGAAGGGTTTACGATTCTGTCCTGTGAAGGACATCGCTCAGAAACGCAGCACGATGCTTTTTTAAGTGT
>JAADHI010000161.1 GCA_013151935.1 Candidatus Manganitrophaceae bacterium | reverse complement strand
AATCAAGCCCTGCATTACGAAATGACGCAGCGGCCCGAAATGATACTGCTCGGGGAAGATATCGGAAAAGACGGCGGGGTCTTTCGTGCAACTGACGGTTTGGTGGAACAATTTGGAGAAGAGCGTGTAGTGGATACCCCACTCTCCGAATCCGGTATCGTCGGCGCAGCCATCGGCATGGCTGCCTACGGATTAAGACCTGTCGCGGAGATTCAATTCATGGGTTTTCTCTACGGGGCCATGGAGCAACTCGTCTCTCATGCCGCACGGCTCCGTGCAAGAACACTCGGTCGTTATACCTGTCCCTTGGTCGTGCGCACCCCCTATGGCGGTGGCATTCATGCCCCGGAGTTGCACTCCGAAAGTACAGAGGCCTTTTTTATCCACACCCCCGGGCTCAAAGTGGTCGTGCCCTCCACACCCGCCGAAGCCAAAGGCTTGTTGCTCTCCGCCATTCGAGACCCTGACCCTGTGATTTTTTTGGAGCCCGCTAAAATTTATCGGGCGATTAAAGAAGAAGTCCCCGAAGGGGAATACCTTATTCCTCTGGGTAAAGCCCGTGTGGTGGCCGAAGGATGCGATGTCAGCCTCATCACCTGGGGTGCAATGTTACATCCCACGCTTGAAGCCGCGGCTCAAATGACAAAAAAAGGTATTCAGGCAGAAGTCATTGATTTGAGGACGCTTTCTCCTCTGGATACGGAGAGCTTGATCCAGTCTGTCAAAAAAACAGGACGTGCCGTTATTGTGCATGAGGCCGCACGCACCTGTGGTTTGGGTGGTGAAATTGCGGCCCTCCTCTGTGAAAGAGCACTGCTTTCCTTAGAAGCCCCCATTCTTCGTGTGACGGGTTTCGATACCCCTGTGCCCTTGCCTAAAAACGAAAAATATTATTTCCCCGATTGCAAAGACATTATCGAAGCCATTGAGACCGTTGTTCAATTCTAAATCGACCTTGTTTTAAGGAAGAGGACCATGGAAAAAACCTTTTATTTCCCTGATGTTGGAGAAGGCATCGCCGAAGGCGAAGTGGTGCAATGGCTCGTCAAGATTGGTGATCTTGTCAAAGAAGATCAAGCGGTCGTCGAAGTCGAAACCGATAAAGCCGTCGTAAGTCTGCCTTCGCCTTTTTCCGGTAAAATCACGGATATTCAGGCCGCTTCAGGGGAAATCATCCCCGTTGGTGCCGCCCTTTTCACAGTGGAAACAGAAGTCGCAAGTGCCGAGACGGGCAAGACAAGTCCCTCGACTGAAACCCTTCTCTCACAAAAAAGGTCTTCTAAAAAAGATGGGGGATCGGTTGTGGGTGTTTTAAAAGAATCCGACGAAGAATTTGTGTTGCCCCCAGGCTTAAACGCGCCGATAAAACAGGACACACCTAAAACACGCGCTATTCCTTCTGTACGTGTGCTTGCAAAAAAACTGGGCGTGGATCTAAGCCTTTTGCAAGGCAGCGGCCCAGCGGGTCGTATCATGCGTGACGACGTCGAACAAGCCGCAACAGCACAAGCAGACAAAACGCGGGAAAAACAAGAATCAGCAACAAAGGAAGATCATACCTCGCTGGGGACAATCGAACGTATTCCCTTTCGAGGGGTACGCCGGAGCGCAGCACGACGGGTGATGCAATCCTCAAAAACAGTTGCACCCGTCACTTTTGTGGATGATGCCGATATCACAAAACTTGAACGCGTCCGTCTCGCAAAAAAAGACATGACCGAAGAAAAGGGCTTTAAACTCACCTATCTGCCGTTTATCATAAAATCCGTCGTCGCAGGTCTGAAAACCTATCCCTTTTTAAATGCCAGCTTGGATGAGGCGAAAAAAGAAGTCATCCTCAAAAAATATTATAATATCGGCATTGCCGTCGATACACCTGAAGGCCTCATGGTTTTTGTGCTTAAAAATGCCGATCAAAAAAGCATCCTGGATTTGGCCGAAGAAATCTCACAACTCACCGAAAAAGCGTACACACGAACGATCACACTCTCTGAGCTAAAAGGCGGCACCTTTACCCTCACCAATTATGGTGTTATCGGCGGCATTTATGGCACACCCATTATCAATTATCCCGAAGTCGGTATTTTAGGTTTGGGTAAGATAGAAGACAAAGCCGTCGTGCGAAATGGTGAAATTGTGATCCGAAAGATGTTGCCACTTTCGCTTACTTTTGACCATCGTGTCATTTACGGTGCAGAATCCGCGCGCTTCATGAATACCGTGATTGAACACCTCGAAGATCCCGATTTGTTACTGGTGACGGGAAAATAGGGTTCAATCTCAATCCCCCTCACTCCCCCTTTTTCAAAAGGAGAAGCGCATTTAAGTTGACAGCAAATTGACTTCTCGTGTATCCCCTCAAAGATGCAACACGACATCGTCCACTATATTGCGGCTTCTCCTAAAACGGCTTCAGAGGCAGAATTTAATCGACTCGCGCTTCTTCTCTTTGAATATCAACACACACATAATGCCCCCTATCGGAAATTTTGCCTTTCAAAAAAAATTGCCCCGGGAGATGTGAAACACTGGCATGAAATTCCGGCCTTACCCGTACTGGCCTTCAAATGGGCTCAGATTACTTGCCGACCCAAAGAAACACCCGCACGCATTTTTTACTCAAGTGGAACAAGCCGACAGGAAAGAAGCCAGCATTGTCTTTTTGACTTGGTGACAGCGCGGGCCGCGATACTGGCACACTTCAAACGACATCTTTTGCCCGATCACGATCAAATGCGCATGATGATGCTTACACCGCCGCCTGAAGAAGCGCCGAATGCCTCACTTTCATACATGATGTCTGTGCTACGAGAACTCTTCGGGACAAAAAAAAGCCGTTATTATATTCAGGATGAAAGACTGCAACATGCACGATTGGTAAAAGATTTAGCATCGGCAAACGAAGCAGTCATGCTGCTTGGCACCTCTTTTTCTTTTGTCCATTTTATCGATTATTGCGAAAAAGAAGGGGTTCATTTGAACCTTCCAGCGGGCAGCCGTTTGATGGATACAGGAGGGTTTAAGGGCAAATCACGAGAAGTCCCACAAGCCTGGATTTACGAAATGGCAGAAAGGCATTGGGGGATACTCCCAGAATATTGTATTAACGAATACGGCATGTCGGAGTTAAGTTCTCAATTTTATGACGGCATCGCAGGTGTACCTGCTCCCCGTGTTTATGTGGCACCGCCCCAACTTAAAACCCGTGTGCTTTCTCCCGAAACACTCGCCCCCCTCCCCGATGGGGAAGCAGGTCTTTTGGCCCACACAGATCTCGCTAATATTGATTCTGTCGTCTCAATTTTGACCGAAGATTTGGGGCGAAAAATAGCAGGTGGTTTTCTCCTATCAGGGCGGGCCTCCGATGCAGAACAAAAAGGATGTTCGATTACAATGGATGCGCTTCTGGAAAAGCAGACTCTCATCGCAAACCCTGACACAATCCAAGAAACAAACTAATATCTCCCAATACCTAGAACGCTATCCTAAAAAAACACCATAAGAAAGCTTTTGCTTTAAAGAGCATCTAAAAACTGACACGGGTAAAAGATGCAGCCCCCCCCCCATTTGAGGGGATTGTAATAGTGAATATCATGTGTTATTTCTCTAGACAATAAATCCCGACACAGGTTTTAAAATAAAATAATACGCTAAACGCCTAGGGCACTTTTCTTTCAACAAAATAAGCGAGGTCTCCTTTTTCTGTCTTAGGCATTTTTCATAACAAGCTATGTTTGGGATTTGAAGGGAGCCAACAGTTCAAATAGTCTATTTCTAGAGTACATTTGAGCATTTAGGAGATTAAAATAGAGATGGGCGGTCAAAATCAAAAAGATCGATGGGATAAATTTAATATCTTTGTCCCTATTATTAGCGCACTTCTTCTCATTGGATTTGGAGCGATGGCCTCGACCTCTATACAAGACGCCATAAAAGAACGTCAAGTAGAAGTATATAGCGGTCAGGCAATGCAAGAACTCCTTACATTGTTAATGTCTAAAGAAACCAAATTTGACAAGTTTGAAGCATCCGCTTATGCACTTGCGGCCTTCGGACCCGTTGCAGCACTTCCGTTAATCAAAGTGATTGATACCCATAGCGACTACAAAAAAAGAAATGTCGCAAGAGACGCTTTATTATTACAGGCTTCTCTGGGAAACTCTAAAACAGCCTGTGCTGCTTTGACGATTGCCATTGGAAAACACTCCAAGGTCTTTAATTGGAAAACACATCAATCTGCAATCGAGCTCATAGGTAGTTTGAAATGCGAGGGTGCTGTAGAAGAAATTGAAGACTATTTGGACTTTTTTAAAAAAATAGAATTAGCTCCCAGTGGAGACCTAAAAAAACATTCATTAGAGGTGATGAAAACAATCACCCGGGAGCATGAATTTGAAGAACTAAACCAAGAACAGATTGATAAGGGCATATTGAATTTGTGTAATACCATTAAGAACCTTGATCGTCTCCAAAAAAGAACGAGAGAAGAAAAAGACAGATGCCCAGCGGATGTAGCCTCGTAGGGTATTGGCACAGAAGCGGATAAAATCGATCCAAGAGATGAAGATCAATTGACCATGAAAAGACGATCTATCAATTTCATTATTTTTATTCTGTCAGCCATTTTCTGGGGTTCACCCTATTCAGATATCAATGTAGCGGCCCAGCCATGCATAGAAAGAAGATATCCGAAAAAAACCTACAAAGTATTCCTTAATGAACTAGGAAACCCTGATAGCCTGAAAACAAACGAAGAGTCGGAAAAGCTTGTCTCCCTACAAAACGAGACCCTACAAAATCTACAGTTTGTTGTACGCTACAGTGTAGCTGGCAAAGTAAAGCGGACAGAAGGAAATGCGAAAAAGATAGAGGTCTTTCTTTGCCAGGAGAGAGACGTGAGACAAGAACATATCGAAGATGAGTTTGCGGCTCAAAACAGTTCAAAAAAAATCGTTTTAGAAATCATGGGCCAGATTATTAATACAAAGATCAAAGGCCTAAATGGGAGCCAGATAGATTTTTATACCCTGATACCATCGACTAAAAACGATGAAGATAATAGCAAAAAAGTAGAAAAAAGTATGGTTAACCTTTTTAAATTTAGTGAACAAACATATTCCTTAACAGCAGGGATAGATGAGAATGATATTTATTCAGCTTACTTAAACATTGGCTTGGGAATGTACCATTTTGGACGAGGCAAAAATGGACATGCGAGCACATATTTATTTACCGCTTCGGAAGAACTTGGGAAAGTAATCAATAACGTCGCGGATACCAAAATTGAGGCCGTGGAAAAGATACAGGAGATGGAAGATCTAGTCGTAAAAAAAGAAAAACAAATTTCAGAAAACCCGATCGGCCAGGAAAAACTGAAAGAAGAAATCCCTCGCCTAAAATCTCAAATTAAACGTCTAAAAAAGAAGCTTAGAGGGATAGAGTTATCAAAAAAAGATTTGGAAAACTATCGAAAAAAAACGTGTTTCTATTGGGAAAAATCTAAAATAAAACGGGATGAACTTATGCTAACAGGAAATGGCGTAACCAGAGAGACCTGTGAAAAGACGGGTGAGACCGTTTTCTGATCAACAAGAATCAGAAACACCGGGAGAAGAGGGGAAGTTCATATCACTCCGCTAGAAATGGACTTAAATTTTACAGAGAAACGGACATGAATCTAAACAGCATTAAGGTGAATCCATCTCCTTTCAAAATGAGCATTATTTTAATCAGTGTCGTCATTTTCACTTGTTTTTTTACAACAAAAGTAGATGCAAGAGTAAAAACATTATCCTGCCAAGAACCAGCCTTGGTAAAAGATGCAGATATCACTGTTCTAATGCTTCCATACAAAGACTTAGGTTCATCCAAACACATCCCTCCTGAAATCCTTAGTCAGATATCTCATCTCATCACAATGGATCTCCTCTTATCGACAGCAAAATTTAATAAAGTTGGGATTGTCCAATTCAAAAATGATTCAAGTGGTGCCTGTGATCAAGATTTAGTGCTTGAGAAGTTAAACATGGGAACAATTCCAGAAGAACACGGAATGGTATTCTTCTGGGGAGATTTTTCGATCAAGGGGGAAAAGCTATATATTCGACATCACTTAAAGTTTTTGAGAAAAGAGCTTGCAGAAAGTCTTGCGATTAAAATCGGCGACCAGGACTTTAAGGGCACCCTCCCCTATGATTCTGTTTCGTTCAGAAAACGCGTGATAACAGAACAGAAGGAAAAAGTCCTCGAGAAACTCAGTTCAGTGCCATTGGCGATTCGAGAAAAACCTTACAAAAATGCCCGGGGATCTGATTTCCCTAAGCGCACACATCAATCATCCAGCTACATACGGGACGGAATCTTTAAAAATTGGGTTCACATTAAATCATTCAATCCCGCTTTAAGCGGTTGGCATTTACCTGAGAATGATACGAATAAGACATTACGGATAATATTCCCTGAGCTGAATTTTTTAGAGGGATCGGTGGCTTATCTGCTAGGGAGCCACATGCATTCAGATCGAAAAATACCCCCCGATTTACACTTAATTACAACATCGAAAGCTGCACTAAAAAACTATGAAGATGAGGTTAAATCTAAAGGAAATGATTTTGCACGGGCCACAGCCTTTAGCTTGAGGGCTGCCCTGGAGATCATTGACTATGGGGATCCCAAAGCACGATTTAACGATGCACATAAAAATTTAAAAAAAGCGCTAGCGCTTGCTCCATCAAGTTCCAATATTGTCAATCTTGAAGCAATTACGAACCTCCATAATGAATATTTAAAATCTGACGGGAACCTGACTCAAATAAAGCAAAGAGAGATCTCTCTTGGATTTAGTAAGGCCCGTGAACTTGATTTGAACAATAGTGACGCGAATGAAAATAATTTCTCATTTCGAGAACTATTATTATACGCCAGCAAAAGGCAATACACTCGAGGCGGTACGATCAGCAATCTTGATATTCATAAACTTAACCGGGAAAAACAATTTCTTCAAAATATAGCGACACCTGATTGCCGTTATTATAGTCCATATAATACAACCCGGAGGAACGCTCTACGTGATAAGGAATTCGCATTATTTCCAAGTGGAGATTTATTTCGACCACTGCTGGCTGATCCGAAAGAGCTTCGATTTTCTCTAGGGACTCTGATGCGAGTAAAACCTGAAAATGCTAATTCATTTAATGGGCAAACAATAAGCATTGGAGGCGAATGGCGTTTTGCTCGCTACAGACTACGAAAAAGCGGACCGTGCAACGGCATTCAGATCAACTTCCATGCCGCATTATTTTCTTTCTATAAACACCGTGACAAGGCGATAGGAATTATTGATGCTGATCTTATTAATAGCGACTATGTGATCGGATCCAGTATTACTTTTCGCGATAAAAACTTTTCTACCCGCCTTCGTTTTAATTCTTTAAATTCTAACTTGAGCGACAAAAATGCGCTTGGAGACCCAAAGACAGATACCTTGGTTGGCTTTAGAGAACTTGAGTTGCTAACCGCCTATGATTTTCACCTTCATAGAAGAAATGACATGAGAGTTTTCGGCGGCATGGGATACCTGTTTAGACGCAACCCCGATATTCAGCGCTTGAAGTTTCATTATGGACTTGAAATCCGCCATTTACTCCATTTTTTTATACCCAAAAAATCATTTTTTAAGGGAAGATACCCAGTCTATTTTGTTCTTGGCACAGACTTCAAGCGATTTGAACAACACAACTATAATGTTGATAGGAGCATTACTGTCGGCTTTGAATTTTTTAATGTGCTATCACAAAACCGTTGGAGGATACTCTATCGATATTACGATGGCTTTAATCCCTACGGAAACTTTTATAAACAAAAACTCAGAATGAGTTCCCTCGAACTGGGCATCGAATTTTAAGACAAACAAGCTCGCTGACAGAATTGTAAGCTTGCCACAAGTAAGGCTAGGCCCCAATTTCAGTAGCACAGAATGGCTGTTTATGGTATTACAGTAAGAGGTCCTCCACTTTTCCTGTTCAGAAATTGGGTCACTCATGAACAGCCGTCGATTAAAAACAGACAATGATCATCAAAAAAACAGATGGAAGGCCTTCATTCTCATCGGCATTGCCATCAATGTTTATTTGTTGCTTTCTTTTTTCTTTGGGGAAATGGGGCAAATAAAGGTGACCAAAATTCGTGGGGTTTATCAAAAAATCCAGACCGAAGTCCTGTCACTTAAGCTTGAAAATAAACAACTTGCAAGCCGTATTGAGGCGCTTCGATACGATAATGCAAGCATTGAGCGACTCGCACGTCTACGCTTGGGTCTTGTAAAACCAGGAGAATTGGTCTACGAATTTTTTGAAACAGAAAGGCCCTAGGGGGCGTTCTCAATATATTAAAGAATAGGAGACAGCACCATTTCAACTGAAAAATTAATATTTCGTTCCGGGTTTATCACCATTATCGGTCGTCCAAATGTCGGAAAATCAACCTTGATGAATCAGATTTTGGGGGAGAAAGTTTCAATCGTAACGGATAAACCGCAAACAACACGCAATCGGATCTTAGGGATTTATAACGACCCCAACACGCAGATTGTTTTTCTGGATACCCCAGGCATTCATCAGGGACGTCGTGGGCTCAATAAACGCATGGTACAAACGGCTTTAGCAACACTCAATGAAGTCGACCTCGTGTTTTTTCTCGTGCCCCCGGACATCAGCTTTGGTGTGGAAGATGCTTTAATTACCGATCATTTAAGACGTATCAAAACCCCCATTATTTTAGTCGTGAACAAAATAGATACGGTATCGCAGGATCAGATTATCCCCGTGCTTCAGGCCTATCACGCAACAGGAATTTTTACGGATGTGATTCCCATCTCGGCACTGACAGGAAAAAATGTGGATCGACTGGTGGAGGTGAGCAAAAAATTCACGTCTGAAGGGACACCTTTTTTCCCTGATGATATCGCAACAGATCAACCCATGCGGTTTTTGGCCTCGGAGATTATTAGAGAAAAAGCCATTCTCAAAACGCGAGATGAAGTCCCCTATGCCATAGCGGTAGACATTGAGAAGATCCAAAGAAAAATCTTGCAAAAATTGAGGCCACGATCTATGTGGAGCGCGATTCACAAAAAGGCATTCTCATCGGGAAGAAGGGCTGTGTTTTAAAAGAAATCGGACAGAATGCCCGGATCGAATTAGAAAAAATTTTTGCAACAAAGATTTTTTTAACCCTGTGGGTCAAGGTAAAAAAGAACTGGCGTGTTGACGAGCACTTCCTCACGCAAATGAAGTATTAGGGTTTAAGTTATGGGGGGGGCAGACCCTGTGCCCCCTTGTTTTTCAAAATATTCCAGTTCTCCGTTCAAAAAACTAAAACCCGTAAGTGCCCTGAAAAAGAAACAGATTCGTATTATCACTGTCAATGTCGTTGAATCGGTGTTGCAGTGCCCCCGTAAAGGTCAGATTTTTCAGAACATAACGAAGTCCAATCGTCCCTGCCCCATATTCGGATTCACGACCACGTGTTTCTCGGCGTATACGGGCATTGCCTTCGAGTAGCAGTTGAATGCGTTTTGTATCATTGAGTGGGACTAAAACACCAAGATCAATAATGCCATGTCGTTCTTGTGTGCGGTCTCCAAGGTCCTGAATATAAACGCCACCGTTGACGTAAAATCCCATTAAAATCGTTTTTGAGGGCAAGGCAATTTCGGCTTCTGCAGATGAAACGAGTAAGGCTTTTACCCCCCAGGCATCGACGACACCCACACCTTTTTCAGGATCTCCTGTGGGCAAAAATACTGATAACGAGAGCGCAAAACCCGGAAAGTTCAAGTCCGGACTGGCATCCATAAACCGCCATTTCAAGGACACATTCACATCGCCTACACCACTTTCACTTTTTCCCGCACCCAGCTGAGATTCGGTAAAATAGGGGATTTGCAGGGAGGCTTCCAGGTTTTTATTCAGGCCTACAATGCCTGTGAAGAGCGCCTGTGTTTCAGTGAACGCGGGTTTGTCGCTGTCTTCCGTTGAAAAACCGATGCCCACACCATACTGTTTGGGTGGCAGGGTATCAATAGACTGTGTTAACAGCAGACCGCTGGGACCATTAAGCGTTGAAGGCATGCGAAGAAACTGCGTCATTTCTGAAGCCATTGCGAAGCGAGGGACACCGAGGGTAAACAAGAGAAATCCTAAAAAAAACAATCGCCGCATACCTGGGTTCCTCTCCCTCGTCGTTCGTTGTAAGTGTTTGGGGGACTTCGTAATTTATAAGATGAAGGGATTTTAAACAAAGTGCTTGAGCGGGTCAAGAAAAAATCTCTCAATGATTATCTTGCGTTTGAATATAAGTCACTTTCAATTTTTCCATCTTTTAAACGGATAATTCGCGCGGCATGGGCTGCAATATAGGACTCATGTGTCACCATAATGACGGTATTTCCCTGTGTATGCAGATCCCGAATGAGGGCCATAATTTCCTCGCCCGTTTTGCTATCAAGATTTCCTGTCGGCTCGTCAGCTAAAATAAGATCGGGCCGCGTCACAAGGGCACGGGCAATGGCAACACGCTGTCGTTGCCCCCCCGAAAGCTCATTGGGTTTGTGTTGTTTCCGATCACCCAATCCCACATGCTCCAGGGCTTCGGCCGCCATCCCTTCACGTACCTTTGGCGAAAAACCCAAGTAAAGCAAAGGCAGGGCGATATTTTGCAAGGCAGAAACACGCGGAAGGAGATTAAAAGCCTGAAAAACAAAACCAATCTTTCGACTCCGGATTTCTGAAAGTTGATTGTCGCTTAAATCGCGGATGTCTTCATTTCCCAAAAAATAACGCCCTGTGCTGGGCATGTCGAGACAGCCCAAAATATTCATTAAGGTTGATTTTCCGGAACCTGAGGGCCCCATGATCGCCACATATTCATTTTTTTGAATTTCCAGGTCAATGCCAGCCAGAGCCTCAACTTTGACCTCCCCGGTTTGATAGGTTTTACCCACGTTTTGCATTTGAATTAAGGGGGGCAATTTAATCCGTCCTATTCATGTCTGAGGGCATCAATGACATTCATGTTTGCCGCACGAAAGGCGGGGTAAATCCCTGCAAAGATGCCAATGCCTGCACAAATACCAAAACTGTAATAAATCCAAGACCAGGGCAAGATCCCCCCGGCATCAATATAAAAATGATTAAAAACAATGCCGCCCCCCACACCCAGAATACCCCCAAAAAAACCGAGCATCATGGATTCAGTCAAAAACTGGAAGAGGATGTGAAATTTACGCGCCCCAATGGCGCGCCGAATCCCAATTTCACGAATACGCTCAGTCACCGAAATGAGCATGACATTGGCAATACCGATGCCACCCACAAGTAATGAAACGAGGGCAATCACGGTAATAAAACGGGCAAGTTCTTGGTTTGTCGCTTGAATGGTCGCCAAGAAAAAATCTTGTCGTCGCACCCGAAAATCATTTTTAGCTTCTTTGCTCAAACGATGGTTTCGACGTAGGATGCTCTCAATATCAAAAAGGGCTTCGTCGTAATCGGTTTCAGAGCGCATCTGTGCCAAAATGGACGAAAGATGATCCACCCCAAAGATACGTTCCTGAGCCGTGGTAATGGGAACAAAGACCTGGTCATCGGGGTTTGACCAACTTTCTCCCTTGGCCTCAAGTATCCCGATGATCAGGAAGGGTTTTGATTTGATGAAGATGGTTTTGCCGAGCGCAAGTTTATTCTCAAAAAGTTTTTCATAAACCGTCGCACCTACAATCGCCACACGCGCCCGTTCCGAAAGCTCTTGCATGTTAAAAAAACGGCCCTGGGCAGGATAGTCATTGTTTACGTTTTGGTAAGCAGGAGTCACCCCTGTAATTTGTGTAGACCAGTTTTTATCTTGAAAGGACACATCCCCACTACCGGAATAAATCGGAACCGTTTGTATAATGGCCTCTGACTGGGATACGATTTCATCCGAGTCTTCCCATGTGAGATTGACCCTTTTTTCGCCTGTGCGCATGCCATGCCGCCAAGAAAACCCCGGCCGAATGCGCAAGACATTTGAACCCATTTTCTGTAAACGGTCATTGATTTTTTTTTGGGTCAACTCCCCAAGCACCACCACATGCAAGACGGCGGCAATGCCCACGGCCATGCCCACAAGAATAAGAATAGACCGTAAAGGATTGGCTCTGAGACTTTGAAAGGCCAAGCGGATATTTTCACTGAAGCTCATGTTTTTTACGAGAAAAGATCAAAAAAAAGAATGGACATTATTTTTTCTTTCCCCCTCCAAAACTCCGACTGCGTTTGATCCGCTTTTCAAGACGTTCATTGGCTTTTTTGAGACGGGACGTCATCACAACACCCAAAACATCTTTTTCTTTCAAACCCAAAACCACCTCCGCTTGTTTGAAATCGGACAAACCCACCGTAACCGTTCGTGTTACAAATCGCTCTCCCTCCTTTAAATGCACACGCCACTCCCCTTCTTTTGAAGTTTCTGACTCAGGGTTTTGCAAGGCGATTACGGGAGCAAGCAGAACATTCTGTTTTTCCAATATCGTGATTTGAATCTGTGTATTCATACCCGATTTGAGTTTATTCTCTGTATTCTTCACTTCAATAATCACATCGAAGAGCGTCATATTTTGCTCCACTTTTGCTTCCGGGGCGATGCGTATCACCTTCCCTGAAAAATGCAGCTTGGGATAGGCCTCTGCCACAACATTTGCAGATTGCCCAACCTTCACTTTTCCAATATCAATTTCATCAATGCCCGACTCAATGAACACCGTGTGCATGGCCGCAATGTCCACAATAGGTGTTCCGCCACTCGCACTGCTCACTCCCGACGCAATGATCTGACCTTTTTCAACATACTTTTGCAAAATAACACCGTCGATGGGCGCGCGCACCACGGAATCACTCAAGCGATCCTTCGCACGATCCAAAGCCGCGAGGGTTTGAATCACCTTCCCTTTTGCAACCGCCAATTGCAGAAAAGTTTGATCCCGCTCTTCTTCAGAAATAATCTTTTTTTGAAAAAGGGTCTTGCGACGCTTGAACATCAATTCCGCCTGATTTTGCTCTGCTTTTGCAATGACAAGATCTGCTTTGGCGATTGCCACAGCAGATTTCTCGTCTTGTTGGTCCAGTCGGGCAATGAGATCCCCCTTGCGCACATGCCGCCCTTCTTCCACCGGAAGGGCAACAATCTCTCCAGAAGCCTTTGACTTGATTTCAATGCGATTGATGGGTTTGACCAGGCCGCTTGCTTTGACCTCAATGCGGAAATCGCCCCGCATCACGGGATATTCCTTGTATCGAACTTCTTCCCCCAAACCATCCGAGACCTCTAGATTAAACCACCAGAATACCCCACCTCCAATGGAGGCCATCAGAAAAAGTAACAACAATGTTTTTCTTAAAAAACCCATCCGTCCCCTAATTAATGATATTTTTTAGAACAAATTATTCCAAATAATCCGCTTAATGTTTAAGATTAGATGATCCTTATACAAGGGGTCAAGTTTAGAGGATGAGGATCCTTCCCCTTACCGAAACGGGATGAGGGCTTCCTTTATTGACTTGATGAAGGTGGCACTCCCTGGTATGATTCTTAGCGTAAGACGCATTCAGGTTTTGCCTGAATCGTTGATAATTCCTGGGTTCCCGATTCAAACACAAACAAACTGGGCAAAACGACGAAAGATCGGAAAAAGCCACAGATAAAACCGCGTGGAAAGGATAAGAGTATGACGCTGGACAAAAGCGCTTTTAAAATCGGAATCATCGGCTTGGGTTATGTGGGTTTGCCTTTGGCCGTCGCCTTTGGCAGACATTTTAAGACCGTTGGCCTTGATATCGACAAAGAACGCGTCGAAAGCCTGAAAAAGGGCGTCGACACCACCCTGGAAGTCTCCGAAGAAGTCCTTAAAACCGTACCTCAACTCTCCTATACAACCGACCTTTACGATATCAAAGAGTGTAATTTTTTTATTATCACCGTCCCCACACCCATTGATGCTTACAAAAGACCCGACTTGGGCGCACTCGAAAAATCCTCCGCAGCCATTGGCACGGTCATCAAAAAAGGTGACATCGTTGTGTATGAATCCACGGTTTATCCCGGTGTGAGCGAAGAAATTTGTGTACCGATTTTAGAAGAAAAATCAGGTCTCACCTTTAACAAAGATTTTTTTGTGGGGTATTCCCCGGAGCGCATCAATCCCGGCGATAAAAAACATACCGTCACCGATATTTTAAAAGTCGTCTCCGGCTCAACACCAGAAACCCTGGAAACGGTTGATGCGCTTTATCGTACCGTTATTACTGCGGGCACATATCGTGCTAAATCAATCCGTGTCGCTGAAGCAGCAAAGGTCATCGAAAACACACAACGTGATGTCAATATCGCCCTCATTAACGAACTGGCCCTTATTTTTAACCGACTGGGCATTGATACCGAGGCTGTTCTAAAAGCCGCGGGCACAAAGTGGAATTTTCTCCCCTTCACGCCCGGTCTCGTAGGGGGCCACTGTATCGGGGTTGATCCGTATTATTTGACACACAAAGCCCAAGAGGTGGGCTATCATCCCGAAGTCATCCTGGCGGGACGACGCATTAACGATAACATGGGAAAATATGTGGCAGGAGAAGTCATTAAACTCATGACTAAAAAGAAGGTACGGGTCGGCGGAAGTCATATTTTAGTCTTGGGCATCACCTTTAAGGAAAATTGCCCCGATATCCGGAATACACGCGTCATCGACATCCTTGAGGAATTTAGTCATTATGGCGTGGATGTGGATGTCTACGACCCCTGGGCCAATGTTTCCGAGGTCAAGAATGAATATGGCATCACCCTTGTTGACCCACCACGCAGCGGATTTTATGATGCGATTGTTTTGGCCGTCTCCCACCATCAGTTTACGACCTGGTCTCAAGCGGACTTAGTGCAATACGCTAAACCCGCGCATGTGGTCTACGACATTAAACATTTATTCGATCGAGAATGGGTCGATGGCAGATTATAAATAGAATATAACAGGAACGATTAACATCGGTTTTGAAGGAGTTTATCAATGAAATACTTGGTCACAGGCGCAGCAGGGTTTATTGGATTTCACGTCTCGAAACGTCTATTGGCTGCGGGAGAAGAGGTGGTCGGACTCGACAGCCTGAGCGACTATTACGACGTCAACCTGAAAATGATGCGACTGAAACAACTTGAAGCTTACGACACCTTTCAGTTTGTGAAATGTGACCTAGCGGATCGGGATCGCATCAGTAAACTCTTTCAGGAAAACCCATTTGATCGTGTGATTCATCTGGCCGCGCAGGCAGGTGTGCGCTACAGTATTGAAAACCCACATGTCTACATCGACAGTAACTTGGTTGGCACCTGTCATATTCTCGAAGGCTGCCGGGCAATAGCAGTTCCACATCTGGTTTATGCCTCCTCAAGCTCCGTTTACGGCTCCAATACGCGGATGCCTTTTTCCGTACATGACAATGTCGATCATCCGGTCTCACTCTATGCGGCCACAAAAAAAGCCAACGAACTGATGGCCCACACCTATTCTCACCTTTTCCGCATCCCCACAACAGGTTTACGCTTTTTTACGGTTTATGGACCCTGGGGTCGACCCGACATGGCCCTCTTTCTTTTTACAAAAGCCATTCTTGAAGATAAACCCATTGATGTATTTAACTTTGGGAAAATGCGTCGTGATTTTACTTACATTGACGACATTGTCGAGGGCATTCTGCGTGTGTGCGAAAATATCCCGCAAGCCAACCCCGATTGGAGCGGAGACGATCCCGACCCCGCCACCAGCGCCGCACCCTATAAAATTTACAATATTGGCAATAATAACCCCGTTGAACTACTCGACATGATCTCAGCACTTGAAGACGCCTTGGGGAAAAAAGCCGAACGTAATCTCAAACCCATACAACCGGGGGATGTGCCTGCCACCTATGCCAATGTCGATGATTTGATCAATGACGTCGGCTTTAAACCTGAAACTCCCATTACAGTCGGTATTGAAAAATTTGTTGCCTGGTACAAAGATTATTACAGTTTAAAATAACCCGAATCTATTTCAGGTCTTCAATCAGCGAGTCCCCTTCAGAAATATCCCTGTCTGTTTGCGGGTATTTTGTTAGATTTGATGATTTTGTAGAAATCCAGGGAAGCTCTGATCAAGTCTGAACATCTGGGAGATTTAGGGGATCAAGGTCAGCTAAGCGGCTGAAATAGGAAGGATCAACTTATCTTCTTCAATCGTCTTTGTTTTGCACTTCGGTCTTGTTGCAGCGTCTTGGTAGCTCTTTCCCTGTGGATCATTCTGAATGCTTTTTCGCATCTTGTCCAATTTCAAATGCAGCTTTAAAAGACCCACGACAGTCGTCATTATGCCAAGAAAACACTTGAGATAAAACACCAGCACATTTTCCTTAGCAAGACCCGGTCGGCGTTCAGAGCGGGATTTGCGTCTTAAAATCCCTGATTGCAGAGGATGCAGTTTCTCAAACAAAATAGAGCCATAAAACCACATCACCTGTTCCTGCAAACGCCGCACACTATTGCCATCAGCAAAACGTCGTTTAAAAAGCTGCTTCACATTTTCTTCAGAATAGTAGGAATGCCACGCGGCATCGTAGCATTCACGCCATTCGGCAGGGGACATCAGGGGATGTCCCACACAGGGATGCTCCAAATCATAGCGATTCATGTCCGACTCAAGCTGAACCCCATTTTTGACTAAGGTTTGATGATCTTCCGAACCCGGAAGCGGTGTGAGCATAAAAAATTCCAAGAGATCAATCGGCAATTCTTTTTTGATCACCTCAATATCTCGCAAGACTGATTCCTTGGTGTCATTGGGAAAACCCACGATGTAACCTGCCGTAATCAGTACCCCCGCACGTCGCCAATCCTGAAGCATATCGCGATACTGCTCCACATGGTTTTGTTTTTTTCCTGTGCTTTTTAAAGCCGCCGCGTTGATATTTTCAAGACCGATAAAAACCTTGTGACAACCCGCTTGACCCGCTTTTTGAATAAAACGGGGGATGCGGTGGCAAGCCGTATCCACTTGAAGAATCATATTAATGTTCATACCTTCATTTTCTCGAAGATAAATGAGGCGATCAAAAATGGCTTCCCAATTGCGATTTCGGGCAAAATCGTCATCCGTCACAAAATAACGACGGATGCCATTTTTCCAGTTTTCACGGACAATCGCTTCCACATCATCGGCCGTTCTAAAACGCGACTTTCGACCCTGCACATTGATAATCGTGCAAAAACTACAGGTAAAGGGACAACCCCGCCCCGCATCAAAGGTCGCGAGGCTCCCGACATAACGTGAGACCACCTCTGTGGGTAAAATGGGTGCGGACTGCGCCTGTAAACCCGGTAAATCATTCAAAAAATTGTAAAGCGGTTTTAAAGCACCAGAAAGCGCATCTTTCAGGATATCGCCCCAGGTCTCCTCGACCTCTCCCGCCACCAAAGTAATGCCATCGTTCATCGCTTCGGAAAGATCATCCGGTATTTTTTCCAACATCGAGAGACAACCACTCACGTGAAAGCCCCCAATGAGCACAGGAATATTTTTGGCCAAAAAAGGCCGGGAAAGATCCACGGCACGCGGAAACTGATTGGTCTGCACACCCACCATGCAAATAATACCCTGCATACCGGGGGCTTGAAACTGCTTTAAAATTTTAGAAAGGGGGATCTTTTGGTTGGTCTCATCATAGACATCAATGATAAGATCGACCGCTTCGCCCAATGTTCGGGAAAGACGGACCTGCTCCGTAATCGCATACAAACAGGCCAGGCTATTACTGGGAATACTGGACAAATGCCATCGAATAACATATCCCGTATCATCATAATGTGAGGGTTTGATCAGAACAATCCGGAACTGATTTTTCAAAAGATGTGACCCAGGGGGAATATACAGAAAGGAAACATATTGTCCTTCATAAGATAAGGCAGATTCTACGCCACCCCCTATCCGCTTGTAAAGGTAATGGCTTTGAAGACAAAAAAAGGGACGATTCGAAACCGCGCTTCTGACTTGCCAAAACCGCCACAGTGCGTTATACAACAGATACTTTCCCATTGATTTAAAACCAAAAAACAGGGCGCTCACAATGAAGAACCGCCGGGACGACGGCATCGTTTATTCAACAGAATTGGGCAAAATGTGTCCTTCATGTTCAAAAGCCGTCT
>JAADHI010000004.1 GCA_013151935.1 Candidatus Manganitrophaceae bacterium | reverse complement strand
ATAGACACACCCTATCCAGGACTATCTCCTTTTGAAGAAGAGGATCAAGCCTATTTTTTTGGGCGAGACCAAGAAACACAAGAAGTCATCGCATCTCTTCTCACCGCCCGACTCACCTTCCTTTTTGGAAGCTGTGGCGTCGGGAAAACCTCTCTTTTAAATGCTGGCGTGGCAGCCTTACTACGTCAGAAGACGCGAACACCGCTGACACGAAATATTTCCTTTAACCGAGTGATCATCTCTTTTAAAGATTGGCTGCAAGAAAACCAAAGATCTAGAAAAAGCGACGGATTATTACCGCTCAAACAAGCAATTAAAGCAGAGCTAATCACGGCTTTGGCTCAAAAACCAGATATTGTAGCATTGAGCGAAACGGAACAATTAAAAGAAAGCCTCCGATCCGTTTTAGGCGATGTTCTCGAAGAACAATCACCAGAAGACTTAGATCTCAACGCCGACCTCTCATCCGTGCTCACTACGGCTACAAAACTGCTTGATGGCAATATCATCATCCTGCTTGACCAGTTCGAAAAATACCTGGATCAATCCGGTAGCGAAGCGGAAATCCAAGAGCGAGACAAAGAACTCATTGAAGCCATCAATCACGCCGACCCACGTGTCAGGTTTCTGATTTCGATCCGAGAAGAAAATCTACAGATGCTTGACGATTTCAGAAAAAAAATCCCTCAGTTTTTCACAAAAACGTATAGACTGAAGCCCTTAGGTGCGACGCAGACGCGGGATGCGATCGAAAAACCCTTAGACGCCTATCGACAACGCCCCTTCGCAAAAGGTCCTGCACACATTGATGCCGAACTGCTCGAACGCATTCTGGCAGACTTACCAACCGTTGATTCCTCACAGTCTTCCAAGCTCAAAGACTTTCAATATCAAGAGATTAGGCACACTGAAGTAAGCTTTGACACATCCTACTTACAGCTGCTTCTCTCCCAGCTCTGGGCAAGCGCAGTCAAGCAGGAAAGCTTAAGCTTAAAGCTCAGTGCCTACCGTAACTTGGGCGGCATGACATCACTCCTTGAGACACATATCAAAAATGCCATTGACCGACAAGATGAATCAAAAAAAATTGCAAAAAAACTCTCTATTTGTTTGGTGACTTCCGAGGGAGAGAAACCGTCAGTATCCCTGAGCGTACTGAGCAAATCCTGTCAAGGCACACCCGAAATAATTTCAAAAATTTTAAGGGCATTCATAGACAGAGAACGCATCCTGCGCCCACTTGATGATGGCAATTTCGTTCTTTTTCACGAGGTATTGGTCCCCATTCTTTTAGACCATCGCAAAGTCTATGAAAAAAATCTCGACGATACCGCAGCAAAACAAAAACTCACAAGTTCTAAAAACCAGACAAAAAAAGCAATGAAAACAGCACGACGATTTCGACGCATTTCAGCCTCACTCGCCGCGATTTTACTCCTCTCGGTTGGCGTTACGCTCTTTGCATTCAATCAGGAAAAACAGGCAGAAAAGCGTATTCAAATCGCGGCGATTAAAGTGGAAGAAGCCGGAAAAGCACGAAAACAAGCCGAATTAAAACAAGAAAAAGCAGAAAAACGGGCAAATAGGGCAAGATCTCAAGCAGAAGAAGTCAAACAAGCCTGGGAAAAAGTCCAAGAAGAACACACAAAAACAGAAAAACGACTGGCCATTGCTGCGGCAAAAACAAAACAGACCGAAATCGCACAACAGAGCGTCGAAACCAAACGTAAACAAACTGAAAAACGACTGGCACTCGCCACATCAAAAGCCAAAAAGGCTGAAATCGCACGACAAAATGCCGAAGCCAAACGCAAACAGACTGAAATCGAAAGACTGGCACTCGCCGCATCAAAAGCCAAAAAAGCCGAAATCGCACGACAAAATGCCGAAGCCAAACGCAAACAGACTGAAATCGAAAAACGTAATGCGAGAAACAAACAGACCGCAGGAGAAAAGAAACAAGTCTCACTTGCCACTCAAAAACGTCCCGCCATTTCTCAGCCGCGTTTGGGGCTCAATTCAGAACAACAACTCGCTCTGATGCTCAAAGCCACTCAAAAACCGGTCAGATTGGACAATACGCTCGGAATACACATCGACCGACTCGTACAACATTCATCAAAACTGAGCGAAAGGATAACGCTCCGCGGTCATACAATGAAAATAAATGATGTGATCTTCAGCCCCGATGGCTCACAGATCGCAACAGCGAGCGCAGACAAAACAGTCATCATATGGCAGCCAGCAACAGCAACAAGACTGCATTTTTTTGAAGGCCACAAAGGCAGTGTTAATGGAGTGGCCTTCAGCCCTGATGGTTCAAAAATCGCCACTGCAAGCTCAGATCAGACCGTGAAAATCTGGAACACCCAATCAGGAGAAGTTATTTCAACTCTGAAAGGACACACTGCGGGCGTCAACAGTGTCACATTTGATCCCACTGGAAAGCGAGTAATCACGGGAAGCAAAGATAAAATGGCAATCATTTGGGATCTGCAATCAGAAAAAATACTGCAAACCCTTGCAGGGCACACAGACAACATCACCCAAGTTGCAGTGAGCGCCAACGGAAAATGGATTGCAACAGCCAGCACAGACAAAACCGTTCGGATTTTGGATAAAACGGGCCAAAAACACATCATTCTTAAAGGTCATTCTGGCGGCGTTACTGGACTTGCATTCGCTCCCGATGGCAAACGAATCGCCACAGTCAGCACAGACAAAACAGCACGCATCTGGGACATCCGTACAGGAAAAACCCTCCTACTGCTCAAAGGACATCTCAGTACGATCACCCGTGTGGCCTTCAGCCCCGATGGCAATCAACTCGCAACAAGCAGTTGGGACAAAACAACTAAAATTTGGGATTCACATTCAGCCAAGATGCTCTCTTCCATCCGAGGACACGCAAGTTTCATTAGTGCGGTGGCCTTCAGTCCCGATGGCAAACAGCTTGTTACAAGCAGCTTAGATCGAACCGCAAAAATTTGGGATCAGCCCTCACAAGCTGCCTTATTCTCCCTGAATGCCCCCTCCGATAAAGTCACAGGCATTACTTTCAGCCCTGATGGAAAACGAATCGCGACAACCCATCCCGGTAAAACAGCTAAAATCTGGGATGCGGATTCTGGAAAAATGCTACTGACACTCGCAGGTCATGCCAAGCGTGTCATCGGTGTTTCCTTTAGTCCTGATGCAAGGCGGATCGCGACAGCCAGTGCAGACAAAACGACAAAAATTTGGGATGCCCAAACGGGAACAGCATTGCTCAGTCTTAAAGGGCATTCCGGGCCGGTCACCGATATTGCTTTTAGCCCCAATGGAAGACTCTTAGCCTCAGTGAGCACGGACAAAACCGTCATCGTTTGGTACGTCAACTCAGGGGAAATCAAAACAATATTCTCAGGACACCAAGGTGACGTTGTCGCCGTCGCTTTTAGCCCAAATGGCAAACTAATCGCAACCACCAGTAGCGATAAAACAGCAAGAACGTGGGAAATTTCCACTGGAAAAATGTTGCATACTTTTGTGGGACACACGGATACGGTGACGGGTGTTGCGTTTAGCAGAGATGGCAAACAAATTGCGACCACTAGCGCAGACAAGGCCGCAAAAATTTGGGATCTCACATCAGAAAAAGGACTTCTTGCAACACGTCGGCTCTCCAGTTTCACCAATGGGATTGCCTTCAGTGACACGGGCAGACGCATTATCACTGCCGATACAAATAAACGGATTCAAGTTTACGCAATGGATCTTAAAGAACTCGTCAATCTGGCACAAGCCAGTGCCGCAAAACACAAATAAAAAAAGGCCCTCCATTTTCTAGGAAAATGGAGGGCCTTTTTTTAGACTTATTCTATGACTAAGCTGATTTAATCCCTTTTTCACGTTCGTACAAAAGAAGTGGCTCCCCCTCACCTTTAATCACTTCCTCTGTCACAAGACATTCCTTCACATTTTTAAGAGAAGGGATCTCATACATGACCTCTAACATCACCTCTTCAAGAATCGAACGTAAACCGCGGGCACCCGTCTTTTGCTCAAATGACTTTTTCGCAATTGCTGTAAGAGCACTCTCTGTAAATTTGAGTTTAACCTTCTCCAAAGAAAAAAGTTTTTCGTATTGTTTAACAAGGGCATTTTTAGGCTGACTCAAAATCCGGACCAATGCCGCTTCATCCAAATCATCTAAAGTCGCCACAACAGGCAGACGCCCAACAAATTCTGGAATCAAACCATGCTGGATCAAATCTTTACCTTGAACTTTTGATAAAAGTTCTCCAACTTTTCTATCCCCTTTGGCTTTCAGATCTGCACCAAAACCCATCGATTTTTTGTAAATCCGATTTTCGATATGATTTTCTAATCCAATAAAAGCCCCACCACAAATAAATAAAATATTAGTCGTATCAACCTGAATAAATTCTTGATGCGGATGTTTCCGTCCCCCTTGCGGCGGAATATTTGCAATGGTACCTTCGATCAATTTTAGAAGGGCCTGCTGAACCCCTTCCCCAGAAACATCTCGTGTAATGGAGGGAGAATCACTTTTCCGACACACTTTATCGACTTCATCAATGTAGACAATGCCACGCTCCGCTTTTTCGACATCATAATCAGCGGCTTGAAGGAGTTTCAAAACGATGTTTTCAACATCTTCACCCACATAACCCGCTTCAGTTAATGTTGTTGCGTCCGCAATGGTAAAAGGAACATCAATAATTCGCGCCAAAGTTTGCGCCAAAAGGGTTTTGCCCGTCCCTGTGGGACCCACCATCAAAATGTTCCCTTTTTGTAACTCAACATCATCATTTTGCGCGTTTGATGCCACACGTTTGTAATGATTGTGCACGGCAACCGCAAGCACTTTTTTGGCCTGATCCTGTCCAATCACGTACTGATCCAATGTCTTTTTTATATCCATCGGCTTTGGCGTTGACGAAGAACGTTCGTCTTTCTCTTCTTCCCACTCCTCAGCAATGATGTCATTACAAAGATCAACACACTCGTCACAGATATAGACAGTCGGCCCCGCAATCAGTTTCTTGACTTCATCCCTGTTTTTTCCACAAAAGGAACACCGTAGTAGGCTGTCTATTTTTTCCTGCTTTGCCATGATTCTCCTTAAAAGATCTTATCTGAAACTTGTTTCTATTTTTTCTTGATGCTATCTGCACGTTCTATCACCTCATCAATAAGGCGATAGGCTTTTGCTTCCTCAGCGGACATGAAGTTATCACGCTCAGTATCATCCTGAATCTTTTTAACCGTTTTTCCCGTATGTTTGGAAATAATGCTGTTTAAATTGGCTTTAATGCGAAGGATTTCCTTGGCATGAATGCTGATATCCGTTGCCTGTCCCTGAAAGCCACCACTGGGCTGGTGCAGCATAATCCTAGCGTTGGGCAAAGCGTAACGTTTTCCAGCCGCACCTGCCTGCAATAACAAAGCCCCCATGCTCGCTGCTTGTCCGATACAAATCGTCGAGACGTCAGGTTTTATATATTGCATCGTATCATAAATGGCCATGCCTGAAGTCACGACGCCACCGGGGGAATTGATATAGATAAAGATATCTTTTTCTGGCTCTTCAGCCTCAAGAAATAAGAGTTGGGCAATAATTACATTTGCAACATTGTCATCAATCCCCGTTCCCAAAAAAATAATGCGATCCTTCAGGAGTCTGGAGTAAATATCATAGGCACGCTCACCCCGGCTGGATTGTTCGATTACCATCGGCACTAACATTAGGCTTTTTCTCCTTTCGCTGTATCAGCAGTGACTGCTGCCACCGCTTCAAATTTTGCTTGCGCATAAATTAAATCAAGCACTTGAGATTCTTTCATTTGAGATTTTAAGCCTTCTAATGCCCCTTCTTTTTGGTAAAACATTTTTTTAACTTCTTTGATCGTTGCGCCACGTCTTTCTGCAATCGCTTCAAGCTCAGTCTCGACGGCCGCATCGCTCACTTTTACATCCTCCTGCTCAGCAATCTGCGTTAAGATTAAGCTCTCAGCGGCACGATGACGAGCCAAGGGCTCCAACTCCCGCATTAAAGCTTCTTTTTTCTCTGAATCTTCAGACACGCCTTGCTGATCCGGGAAAGAACCCATGATGGTTTTTAATTCATGTGCGACTAAGGCGGCAGGAATGTCAAAGGGGTTTGCGTCGATCAGTTTATCCATCAGGGCTTTTTTCTGATCATGTTCCTGTTTGTGTTTTGCTTCCGTCTCTAGGGTTTCCCTGGTCTTGGTTTTAAGCTCATCTAGAGTTTCACATTCAAGATCCTTTGCAAATTCATCATCAAGCGCGGGTAATATTTTTTTCTTTATTTCCTGAATTTCAACGTGAAAATCAATGGATTTTCCCGCGATGGCTTTATTCTGAAAATCCTCTGGATACGGAATGCTTAAATCAAAAACGTCTCCCTGTTTTTTCCCCAGTAATTCATCTTCAAAAGGGGGTGGAAAAGCTTTGGAGCCAATTTGAATGGTGTAACCCGCTTGTTTTCCGTCTTGAACCGGTTTTCCATCCAAAGCCCCTTCAAAATCAATAATGGCAAAATCATCGGAGACAATCTCATGGTCTTCGAGACACGTTTCAAGCTGTGCATGCTGCTCTTGTTTTGCCGTAAGCGCCTTATCCACATCGGCATCCGTCACTGTGGCCGCCATCAAGGGCACAATAACACCTTTATAATCACTGATCGTGATGACAGGCTTCACCTCAACCGTCGCTGTAAAGGAGAGCGCTTCACCTCTTTTGGGCTCAATTTTGTCAAAAGAAGGAAATTCTACGGGGAAAATGCCCGTCTCTTCAACCGCTTTTTGGTAATAATCCGGCACGAGCTCTCGCATAATATCCTCGGTGACAGAAGGGCCGTATTTTTTCTCCAGTAAATAAAGAGGAACTTTTCCCGGTCTAAATCCTGGGACCTTCACTTGCCGACCTAAGGTGGCATAAGCCTTGGAAAAGGCTTTTGAGACCACCTCTTCTGGAATCTCTATGGTGAGGGACTTTTTAACGGGTGTAATTTCATCAATTTGAACTTTCATAGACCTCTTCTCTTCGTGGGGCGTCGATATTTTATCGTCCGCCCCTAATAGATGTCAAATGCGCGACAAGGCGTCCTTCTTCTCAAATCAGACAAAGTGAAGAACCAGCATCGAGTACGAGAGGGGGGACTTGAACCCCCACAGGAAATCCCACCAGATCCTAAATCTGGCGCGTCTACCAATTCCGCCACTCTCGCGTCTCTCTAATAAAGATAAGCGGCGATTATAACATGAGATCTTTTAGAAGAGGAAGAACTGATTTCTAAAGGAGGCTTTGACAACCCTATTTTTACCAATTAAGCAGGACGTTTCCCCAAGTCACTCCCCCGCCAAAGGCCGAAAACACCACACGGTCTCCCTTTTTTAGCTTCCCGGCCCGCACGGCAACATCCAAAGCAATGGGAATCGTCGAAGAAGAAGTATTACCAAACTGAGAAAGTGTGATCTCTGTTTTATGTCTCGGCAAAGAAATTCGCTTAAAAAGGGCTTCTAAAATCCGCAAATTGGCTTGATGAAACAGATAAAAATCAATCTCATCAAAAGAAAGAGAGGCTTCACTTAAAAATTGGGTGAGCGTTGATTCCATTTTTCTGACCGCAATACGGAAAAGCCGTTTTCCCTGCATTTGCATGTAATGACGTTCTTCCTTCAAAGATTGAAGCGTGATCGGAAGACGTGCGCCCCCACCGGGAAGATCAATGAGTTCCTGAAAAGCCCCGTCTGCACCCAGGGTAATCTTTTGAATCCCGGACACCCCTCTCCTCAGCACCACCGCGCCCGCACCATCACCAAATAAAATCGCCGTCGTTTGATCTTTTGGGTTAAGAAACCGGGACTTTAAATCTGTTGCGATGACAAGTACGGTCTTTGCTGTGCCGTTTTTAATATATTGATCTGCAAGCGACAAAGCATATAAAAACCCAGAACAAGAGGCATTGATATCAAAAGCGGGAATGGATCGCGCTTTCAAATCTCTTTGAACAAGACAAGCTGTTGAGGGAAAATACATATCCGGCGTTGTCGTACTCACCAAAATCAGATCAATATCACGAGCATGACACCCCGCCGTTTCAAGCGCATTTTTAGCCGCCGCAACCGCAAGAGTCGAGGGTTTCTCCGAAGGTTCAGCCCAATAACGCTTTTGGATACCCGTTTTTCGGAAGATCTCCGAGGCACTTAGGTTAAATTGTTTTGCAAGCGCGTCATTTGTTACAACACGCTGGGGCAAGGCCCGCCCCGTTCCAATAATTTCAGATGACATATCGAAGAGATTATAACAGGTTTAAAAGTACCGTTTTAGATCACAAGAACACCGTCAAAAATGACTTTGCTTTACCTGTATGCCTAGCTAGGCTAAAATGAATACAGATAAATTGTCTGCTTCAATACCGCACAAAAATAGGGAGGTAGGTAAAATGAGTAACTATTCACCCGGATTGGCTGGCGTCCTTGCTGCACGCTCCAAGGTCAGTTATCTCGACGGAAGTAAGGGACTTCTAGAGTATCGTGGGATTCCGATTGAAACTTTGGCTGAAAAAAGCAGCTTTATTGAAACAGCATACCTGCTTCTCTTCGGCAACCTGCCCACCCCCAAACAACTCAAAAAATTCGACGACGACATTCGTACCCATCGGCGCATTAAATACCGAATCATTGATTTGATCAAATGCCTGCCTGAATCGGGACATCCCATGGATGCACTTCAGGCGGCAGTGGCAGCTTTAGGCATGTTTTATCCTGCCAAAAATGTACAAGATCCAGAAATACAATATATTTCTGCTGTCCGTCTCATTGCAAAGCTGCCCACGATTATCGCCGCTTATGCGCGGCTTCGGCGTGGCGATGATCATGTACAACCGCGCGATGACCTCACTTTTTCAGAAAACTTTCTCTACATGTTAACCGAAAAAGTGCCGGACAAGATCATGTCAGAAATTTTTGACACCTGCCTGATTTTACATGCAGAACACACGATGAATGCCTCTACGTTCAGTGGCCTGGTTACGGCTTCGACCCTTTCCGACCCCTATACCGTTGTCTCTTCTGCTGTGGGAACTTTGATGGGCCCCCTTCATGGGGGTGCAAACGAAAAAGTCTTGTCGATGCTTTCAAAGCTGGGCCGTATTGATAAAGTCCGACCTTATATTGAGGCCAAGGTCAAAGCCAATGAAAAAATTATGGGACTCGGTCATCGTGTTTATAAAGTCAAAGACCCGCGCGCCATCATTCTGCAAAAACTAGCCAA
>JAADHI010000104.1:9480-14484 GCA_013151935.1 Candidatus Manganitrophaceae bacterium | reverse complement strand
CATGTCCCAACTCAGACAAAGCGCTCGACGCAATATTCCCCAGTGCCGCAACAGGAATATCCGGGAACAAGGCAAGAAAACGCTCCAAATAAGGCATGCCGACTCGCCTTTCTTTGGCCTTGGGTGTTCGGTTTGAAAGTGGCCCACGGACCCCTTCGGGATGCCAAGGCACCACATTAAAAAGAACCGTGAATTCCGCAACACCCAGTAACTCTAATGTTTTCCAAACAATCGTCGCGGAAGGTTCACTCCAAGGCCGCTCACGTGATGAGATCCGTTCAGCCAAAATATCCGTAATGCGAGGCATTTTCCCTTCCAGAATCAGCCGCTCTGAAGTAAAGGGAATCCCCGTAAAACGACAGCCCTGATAGCCTGCGGCTTCTCCAATCAAGATCAAACGAGGGTTTGGCGCTGACCAATGCTGAAAAAGACGCTCGCGACGAAGTACATGGCCATCATCCTTTAAATCCAAGTCGGAGACTTCTGACCAAGGATTAAACAAACCCGGTAGCGTGTGACGCGAAACCGCTCCGATGAGAGCCTTTATCTCAATCCTTGATGGCACTGAAGCGTTCATAAAAAATACTTTCTCAAGATAAAAATAGGCCAAAAACTCAAATCGCGCACCTCACTGCATTTTAATGTTTTCAATATTTTCAGGAACCACAAACCCCCGTTCAGATAAAAAACGCGCCAACATCACCAAGGGCAAACCAATCGCCGCAAGCCGATCCCCCTTTAATTCACGAATGAAACGACTGCCCAAACCCTGAACGGCATAAGCCCCCGCTTTATCCAGTGGCTCTTTTGTCGCCACATAGTCCGCAATTTCGGCCTCACACATTTTGTACATCTGTACATCTACTTTTTCGAGAAAAGATACGTGACTGCCATTTGTCGTATCGAGCACAAAAACCGCAGTGTAAATCTCATGAGATTGCCCTTGCAACATTTTTAAAGTGGTTCTTGCAGCTTCTGGATTTTCAGGTTTTCCAATTTTTTTACCCTGATAGGCAATGAGGGTATCGCTGGCAATCACGATGTGATTTGTTAAATGATCTGCAATCGAACGGGCCTTGCTTTCCGCAAAGGAGATCACCTCTTTTTTGATATCCCAAGCCATCTCTGAAACCTCTTCAAATGTAGGAGAGATGACTTCGAAGGGTAGTCCAAGACGCGCAAAAATTTCGCGACGGCGCGGCGAAGTGGATGCAAGAATGAGTTTAGGAAGCAAGTTGTGTCTCCGAGCGGGAAAGCTTGGGTATTTCAAATGCACTTTGATTTTCTAAACAATAGGCTTTGATCAATCGCTCGACCTCTGGCACACTGCTGCTGCGAACCAGGTTTGAACGCAAGATACGCGCACCCGAAAAATCACGGCAATACGATCCGAGATGTTTTCGCATTCCGTTAAAAAATCGTTCCCCATGCATGGCCTCATACAAACGTGCATGTTGCAGGGCGACGAAAAAACGCTCATGTGCGCTGATATTTTTGTTCGCAATACGGGCAAGCTGTGTTTCAGAGATCCCCCCTGAAGATTTAAGAAGACCACGCATCAATTCTTTTTTGTGAAAAACCCAAGGATTACCCACAGCAGCACGACCGATCAAGATCCCATCTACACCCGTCTCTTGCACACGAGAAAGGGCTTCAGGCATGGACTTAATATCCCCATTGCCTAAAATCAAGGTATTTGAGCCTGCGGCACAGGCGACGGCTTTTGCAATCATTTCCCAATTAGCATCGCCCCGATAGCCTTGTTTCAAGGTGCGACCATGGATGGAAATGGCAGCAGGGGCCACTTCAAGTAAGTGCTTAACCCAGTCTTCAATCACAATTTCACCCACACCAATCCGTGTTTTGACCGAAACAGGAATGGGTAAGCGATCTGCCACTGCAATTTTAGGAAAGTCATTCCGCACTTGACCCAGCCAATCTCCAACCAAGGGATAGACCTCACAAATGGTGAGCGGTGCACCGCTTGCCCAATGGGCGATCCCCTTTCGACAAGCTTCGACAATGGCTTTGGCACGTGGTGGGTCCTTGATGAGCGCGGCCCCCGACCCCAAGGAAGCCACCTTTTTACTGGGACAGCCCATGTTGACATCCAAACCGTCATAACCCAATTCACACACCAATTGTGCCACATGAAAAAAGGTTTCGGGATTTGGCCCATAAAGCTGTGCCACCACAGGGCGTTCGACCGCATGATAGCTCAAACCCATCAAAGCATTTCGTGCCCCGTGACAGATGCCCTCAACACTCAAAAACTCGGTCATGATCATGTCAGGACGTGCATGAATTGCCATCACCCGCCGAAAACAGGGATCAGTCACACCATCCATCGGAGAGAGTCCAATAATCGGTTTTTCTAATTGGGACCAAAAGTGATCGTTTGCGAAAGCCATTCTAATAAATCCTGAATAAATGATTTGCCCAGCGGCTGAGAAACCTCAGTTATATCACACAATCCATGCTCGCGAGAGACGGTTTGGGGGCAAGGCTAGAAATACAGCAACTTCACAGGTGACAAGCCCATTCACATCATTATAAAATAGCCGAATTTGGGAACGAGGCTTGAGGCCAAGTATAAAGGACAAAGGATAAAAATATAGATGAATACACCCACTTTTTTAACCGGGCTTAGCCCACTTCAATCCCGTTTGGCCGAAGTGTGTCGATCGCTTGCAGAAAATGAAAACGTCTTTGTCAGCGCAAAAGACGTGCTGTCCGTCATCGCCTGTGATGACGGGGAAATGGACGAAGAAACCTTTGAAGAAGAGTGCGAAGAACTGAGTTGCGATGTAAAAACGATAGATCACTACAACTTGGAAAGCGTGGGTTATCTCTATCGTCTTTTATTGCAAATGGGACAACCCTGGCGAAACCGTTATCCTTTAATCGACCTCGCTGGCATAAGCGGCGATTTTTTCGACGAACAACCCTTTGGCCCGGAATCCGTCGAAGTCCGCTATTCAAAAAACGCAAACATCCTCTTTGTGGAGGACAAACCTCCCCTATTACCCATCTCTCTTTTAAATGGACTGATCCTTCCCGATGGTTCGGCCGTGCCTTCCCATCATCTGGAGGAGCTTTGGATGGGCATGGAACATTTGCGACAAGAACCCGACTTACCGCTCTCTGAACTCATGGAAGTCATCCCCGGCCCCGATTTTGGCATGGGAGGCATCGTGGGGGGATTTGATGAAATTTATGATTTTTATAAAAAAGGCGAAGCACATCTCAGCGTGCGTGGACAAATAGACACCATTTTGGATGGCGGACGCACCCGCGTCGCCATTCGTTCCCTCCCTCATGGGGTGCTGCTAAAACCTGTATTACAACAAATCAATGCCCTACAAGAAAAAGACACCTGTCCCCCCTTCATTTTAAAACGAAACCCTGATGGCACAGCACTTAACATCATCATCGACATGGGCCCTCAAATTTCTGCGGATAAACTCAAGACCCTGCTCTATCAAGAAACAGACCTTGAACAGACCATCCATCTTCGCTGTGGATTTAAGGATAATGCAGGCTGGATGCTTGAGGGACCGCTCATCACCGTACTCAAAGAAGCCAACACACAATGCAGTACGGCCTGGACACAAAAAAACGGGACAAAACTCGACTATGCCCCCTTCATTCGTGATGTCATCAAATTTGGAAAATTTAAAAACCCGCTTTATCGACTCGTCGATGAACGCCGAACCACACTTTTAAGGTCAAAACCCTCATGAATGCTTTTGTTTTTGCAAACACACAAGATCCGACACAACAAATCAATGGCATGAATGCTTCTTTTCTGCCGCTTGCAGGACGCCCCTTGCTTATTTATGTCCTCATGGCTTTAGATCGTGTCACTCAGATCGAAAAAATCATTGTTATCGGTACAACAAAAGAAATCATGCGGGCCATTGAAAGTGTGATTTTTGAAATTCCCTTTCAAAAAAGAATTGTGGTCGCAGAAGAAAAAGAATATTTTTTAGAGAGCGTATCTTTTGCCGAAATAGAAAGCCGAAAAAAGGGAGGGGTGCCCGATGGATTAGACATGATCTCAGAACCTGCCCTTTTTCTTCCCGGTAATATTCCTTTTCTAACAACGGCCGAAGTCTCACGCTTTATCCTGGCATGCGATATGACGGAGGCCGATTGTTACCTTTCAATGATTCCGGGTAAACCCACCTCTTTTTTCAAGGCTGAACAAACACAGACAAATCTTGCAGATGGGGAAAAACAAGGTCTAAGCCTTGGCAGACTCTTACTTGCGAAATGCGATGCAATCGGCGATTCCGATGCCATTAAACAGATCGAACAACATTACAAAAGCAGAAAAACAGATCAGATATTCCACCCCCTGCAACTGGAAACCTTATTAAAAAAGATAAATACCTCACCTTCTGAGATTGAAAAACAAGTCAGTACGCTTCTCAAAACACGCTTTAAATTGACTCAATGCGCCACTGCGGGTAATGCTCTCTGTGCAGAAGATGAAAAATCCTATCAGTTTTTATTGGATCATTTTGAAGACTGGCGAAAACACATCATGACACTCAAAACAGAAGAAGGCGATAAAATTTGCTCCATCTCCGGAACCGCCTGCGACGCTCATGATGATGGACACGAACACTGAAATTCAATATTTCTCAGGAACGATCCCCCCGCTCACTTCCGCAAGCGTAGCTTGATCTTAATGGGTGCGCCTTCAAAACCAAAAGCCGAACGCAGTTTGTTTTGAATGTAGCGCTGATAGTTTGTCGTGACGCCTTTGGGCGCATTCGTAAAAATAACAAAACTAGGCGGACGCACTGCCACTTGGGTAATATAATAGAGATGCAAGACCTTGCCTTTATACATCCCGGGTGGATTGCTTCTGAGCATTTTTTCGAAAAATCGGTTGAGATCTCCCGTCGTCACCCGGAAGTTATAACCTGTACTGACCGCATCAATCTTTTGGAAAAGACGTGGAATGCCCTTTCGCTGCAAAGCTGAAATATAAAG
>JAADHI010000104.1:0-9345 GCA_013151935.1 Candidatus Manganitrophaceae bacterium | reverse complement strand
GTATCCTGCTCGGTCACACCTTCGTCCCCATCCACCAGAAGCAAGATGATTTCGGCCCGTTTAATCGCACTTTTTGCACGGGAGACACTGTATTGTTCCACCCCCCAAACCACTTTGCCGCGTTTTCTGATCCCTGCGGTGTCGATAAACAGAAAGTTTTTTCCGTCACGTTTCACCCAGGTGTCGATCGTATCTCGCGTGGTCCCTGCGATGGGACTGGTTAAAAGACGTTCTTCTTTTAAGACCGCATTAATGAGTGTGGATTTGCCAACATTGGGACGACCCAAGAGGACAACCGTCGGTCCATCCTGCAGCTTAGAATCGGCAATCGGGGCAAAGTGCGGATAAAGCACATCCAATAAATCGGAGAGACCTTGATTATGCTCAGAAGAAATCAAATACAGACTTTCCCCCAATTTATAAAATTCATCGACCCGTAAATCTCCCTTGCCTTCGGTTTTATTGATGACGTGATAAGTGGGCTTTTCCGATTTTCGTACAATCTCCCAAACCGCTTGATCAACAGGGGTCAGCCCCTCACGGCCATCCATCATAAACAGCACCACATCGGCCGCTTCAATCGCTTTTTCTGATTGCTTCTGCACAATCTCAGCAAACGAAGCATCGGGCTCGGACAACATGCCACCCGTATCCACCAGCATAAACTCACGATCACGATATTCACAAAGGGCCTCATTGCGATCCCGCGTGATACCCGGCTCGTCCTGAACGATGGCCTTTCTCTTGCCATAAATTTTGTTAAATAAGGTCGATTTCCCCACATTGGGACGACCGATAATGGCAATAAGAGGTCGCTTTTTCATCCCCACCGACTTCCTGCCGCTGCGGCTTCTTTGGCTTTATTTTTTGCAACAATGTCCCGCCAAACTTCTTTGACCGATTCCTCTTCGAGCCTCACTCTAAAGTTCCGCGTTGCGACAAAAGTCAATCCATCATAGAGGTTGATTTTGTATTTTCCACGACCATAATGTTTTTCGAGATAGGCCAGTAGTGCTGGCTCATCGAGTAAACCAGTCAATTCGGAGGTCTGTCTTTCTTCAAGTTCATTAAAAATAACAATCATACCCACCTTTTCTTCGACCAATATTTTGATAGACGCTTTGGGAAAAATTTCTTGGTATTTTTCTTTCATTACGGACACCTCCGGCGCGCCCGTCGATGCTGTACGCCGAATCTTCCGAACATATTCTTTAAACATGCTCCAAAGCCAGCCCTTTAAGGGAATCTCTTCCATTTCTCTCTCCTTTTATTTTCCCCCTTTTTCTAAGTGGGGTAAAATCTTAAGCTCAAGTCGTTAGTCGTTTATAAATTTGCGGTAAGCGCATCGGCAAGGTCTCAACTTGATCAATCACCATGTAGGCCACGTCTCCGTACATGCCTTTTAAATAATCTTCTCCCTTTGAATCGACAGTAATGCAATAGGGGTAAATGCCCCGATATTTCGCTTCTCGAAGTGCCATTTTTGTATCGGAAATGGCATAGGATCCTCGATACTGATCATCCAAAGGTTTGCCATCACTGATTAAAATAAGGATGCGGGTTTTGCAGGGCTGGGCGGCCAATTTTGAAGTCGCGTGACGAATGGCAGCCCCATCCCGATTTTGAATGGCCGATTCAATTTCCCCAATGCGCTGATCGACACGATGATGATAAGGCTCGTCAAAGTCTTTTAAAATAGAAAAATCAACAGTGTCTTTACCACGCCCCGAAAAGCCGTACAAAGCAAACTGATCTCCAATGGCATCTACGGCCTTCGACATGAGAATCAATGCCTCTTTTTCAACTTGAAGAATACTTTTTTCTCGATTAGGCAATAACTGCTGGGTCGATCCACTCATGTCGAGTAAAAAAGCCACGGCGACACTGCGTTCCTTTTTTTGATGGGCAATATAAATACGATCCGAAGGATTCATGCCTGCTTTCATTTCTACACGGGCAACCATGAGGGCATCCAAATCCAGAGCATCCCCGTCTCTTGAGCCTTTAATCCGTTTAAAACCCTCGGGCCGAAGCAATTGAAAAGCCGAGGTAATCGAGTGAATCATGCCGTGATATTCGCTTAGAATCGCTTCGACCGTGTCATTTTCACCTGCGGCGACCGTAGACTCCACCACACGACACCAACGAGGCAGGTACTCCTCTTCTTCGCAATGCCACTCATCATAATAAAAAACGCGTTTGCCTTCAGCACGGCCCGCAGCACCCTGTTCGGCCTGTAAACGCTCGACCACTTCTTCGACTTGATCCGAGGGGTCGCTCTCTTTCAAACTTTGTAATTTCACCTCGCCCTGCTCGACTGATTTTGAAATTTCGGCAGAGGCCGCATCACTGGAAAGATCCAGTCCTGCGGCTTTGAGTTTCTCAATCAAGGCGTCGGTATATTGTTTTTTAATCTCTGCGGTTTCTTCCACTTTTTTAGGATCCAGCATGCCACGTGTGGAGGCCTGAAGTTCGCCTGAGTCTTCCCCTTTGCCCTCTGTGCGAATGCCCTCTTCTTCAAAAGCCTCCATGGGGCCACTCATGTCATCGGGGTTTTCTTCCCCTTCGTAAAGATAATCAAAAGCCTTTGTGGCCACTTGCATCGAAATCGCCACACTTGAACCCGCATCATTCACCGCACCCAGAATTTCACAAAGCTCAAAAACGATCTTTTGCAGTGGATTGGGGATCTCTTCCTTTGTTTTTCCGGCCATTGAAATTTGCAGAAGCAACTCCATCACAACCCCCCGAGGGCTCAAACCCACAAGCGATGGACGTCGATCCAAATCATGCACCCGCATACGATTCATGGCCTTTCGCAATCCCGGATATTCTTGACGCAAGCTTGCTTCAACGCGGGCACCCTCGGCGATTTCAAAAAGCCTTTCGATTAAAGATGGTTCTGGAAAAAGAGAAAAGAAGGAAGTCAGACTCGAAAAACCACCCCGTTTTTTGTATTTTTCTTGCAGTGATTGAATCAAGTCCGCCGTTTCATTCATTTGCGGATAAAAAGTATCGTATTCCAAATAACCGGCTTGATAGGCCGTGGCGACTTTGTACCATTCAAAGTTAAGATTGTCGTCTGTAAAATAACAAATGTGCGGGGGCAAATAGATATTTTCCCCGTCAGTGAAAGGAATGTCTGCCTTCTGCGCTGTATTTTCCTGCGCTTTTTCGGTGCCTCCTTCAGCATGCTCTTGGGCCTCTCGCTCCTCAGCTTCTTTATCGCGTTTTGAAGTCGCTTTAATCGACACCGATTTTCCAGAAAGGGCTTCTGCAAAGAGTTTTAGCGTTTTTGAAACAGATGCGAGTGAAACACCGCCTCGAAGCCGTGTCATCGCATCATGCCCGGCGCGCCCCTTCAGGGCAAAAAAACCTTGAACCGACACCCCTTTTTTTAATAGGGAAATGCCTTCATCCACCCACTCTGGAAATTTGAGGGCAATGTCTCCCATAAGGCTCAGAATATTGGGGCCGTTGAGAAACAAGCTTGTGGCCAATGTCGCATCATATTTTGCCAATATCGTCGTTTTTTCGAGTAAAATGCTTTGCAGACCCAAGGCGGCAAAAGGACGAAAAATACTGGGAGATTCCGTAAAAAGCTCAACCACAAACAAGGGGTTTTGCAGGGAAACCTCATAACAGAGATTGAGCAGTAGCTCTTTTTCTCGCTCAGAAACAATGATTGAAAACACCTCTGGGCTGTGACGCATAAAAAGCAGGGTGGGCAGCAGTTTTTCCGTCGCCAGATTGCGTCCCACCTGAATCCATTGCGGCATCAAGGACATCGGCAAATGCGGCATCAGGTTTGGCGTGATGCGAAAATACTCAATCGCCAAGGTGTAGTCCAGACGACCCAATGCACGACCCATGTCCACCCATTCTGAAAAAGAGACCTCTGAGGTGGCGTTCTCCTTCAAAAGCAGGGGTGCATTGCGATAATATTCAACCGCTAAATTGATGTCTTCGTCGGCAAGGGATTGCCCATAAGCAATAAAACGCTGGCGCAATAAGGGCGATGAAATTTGAGAAAAAAGACCGGGCGCTTCTTTAAAAAAACGGATACCCGCGGCAGCCGTTTTCTGGCTGATTTTGATGCCCATACCCACCCAAGGCCCCAATTCATCACAAGTAATGGTTTCAAGGACTTTGGCAAGCACACGAAAATAGGCGACCGCGGATTTTTTGGAATAATCCGAAAGAATAAGCCCCATATTCAGTGCAGGGTTTTGATCAGCGACTGCAAGCCCTGAAAAAGCATCCACAATCTCTTCAATTTCGTCTTCGTCGAGCAGGGATTCAAATAAGTTTTGCAGAGTGGCAGATGGAGACGGGGTGCTCATTCAAAAAAACTCTGTATGATTTCAATGAGACTGCGACGCATCTCCGCATCGTCCGTCAGGGCATCGGCAATGGTGGCCTGACAAGCCAAATGAATGGGAATGCCTTTGCCTATCAATTGCCCGGCATAAATCAAAAGCCTCGTACTGATGCCTTCTTCGAGACCATGATTTTTAAGATTGCGCACTTTTTGACCAATAGAAACCAGAGCTGCGGCGGTATCTCGGTCGATCTGGGCCTCATGGGATACAATTTCAATTTCGAGATCACGGGAGGGATAATTAAACTCAACGGCGATAAATCGCTGCCGCGTACTTTGTTTGAGATCTTTTAAGAGGGATTGATAACCCGGGTTGTAAGAAATGACGATCATGAATTCATCGGAAGCCGAGATGACTTCCCCTTTTTTCTCAATCGGAAGAATACGGCGATCATCGGTCAGAGGATGAATCACGACGATCGTGTCTTTTCGGGCCTCAACCACTTCATCGAGATAACAAATCGCCCCCTGTTTTACGGCAAGCGCAAGCGGCCCATCCGACCAAAGCGTTTCATCACCTTTTAGGAGATATCGGCCGACTAAATCGGAGGCGGTGAGATCTTCGTGACAAGCCACGGTAATAAGGGGTCTTTTGAGTTGATGGGCCATGTAGGTCACAAAACGGCTCTTTCCACAACCCGTCGGCCCTTTGAGCAAGAGCGGTCGTTTTGAATCATAGGCGGCCTTAAAGAGGGCAACTTCCTCTCCAACAGGCTGGTAAAAAGGTTCTTTTTCGATATAAAATGATGACATGTCTTGCTGCTGATCCATTCTGACCTCTCTTAAATAAATAGTGGAGGCGGATTATAACGCGTCTGAGGGGTTTAAACCAATTTATGGAGACAGAGATTAAGAAATCGCAGAAAATCTCTTCTAAATACCATCATTATTCGGGCAAAAATACAAATTGGACTTCCAAATCACAGAAAGGTCGTGATAGAATACGGACACTTAGTGAGCTGATGGTGAGTGTAGCTCAATGGCAGAGCACTGGTTTGTGGATCCAGTGGTTGAGGGTTCGATCCCCTTCACTCACCCCATCATGCAGATTAAATCCACATCGGCGCTTATCTTATTTTTCTCCTAATATCATGTAATTGAGAGGGGACAATGTCAGACAAAAAAATCAATCAGAAAACCTCAGCATTACTCGCGTTAGAAGCAAAAATGATCGAAAAAGACCAGGAAGTCTATAACCTGGAAGCTTATATTCCCGACATGTTCACCGAGATTGAAGAGGTTTTGGCTGCAGAGCAGCCTGAACGACTACTTGATCAAGTCGAACTCAAAACATTTCAAACCCTTATTCATGAACATACGGGCGGGGAACGCAGAAAAAGTCGTGACCGTAGAACAGATGCAGACACAAGCCCAACAACAAATCGCCGGGCAAGTGATCGAAGGTGGCAGGGGAAACTCCGAGGGGAATGATAGCGTATCCCCGGAAATGAGATCATCAGAGTATTTCTCAGACTAAGTCCTTGATGCCTTCGACACGCTTTTTCGTATGATTGCGCCCATAGCTCAGCTGGATAGAGTACTTGGCTTCGAACCAAGCGGTCGGGGGTTCGAGTCCCTCTGGGCGCACCATTCCTAGGCAATGATCCTGTAAGAGAAAAAAGAAAAGAAGAAAAGGGGTCAAGCCTTCGTTTGACTCTTTTCTTTGAAGATCTCAAGTTTTATTTTCTCAACACCTAGGCTCATTTCCTTGTTTTTCGAAAGTTCGTTTTTCATTCTTTCTATGGCACTACTTGCTGAACTATACCAGCGCATCTGAAATGCCTTACAAATTTCATCAAATCCGCTACGTCTCAATTGCCTTCTTAGGTATATCGCTGCACTTCTCGGTTCATTTAATATGCCTCTTTTGCTAACAAGTAACTCAAGATTGTTAACTTGATATGCCTTGCCAACAATTTCCTTGATTGTCTCTATCTCAGGTGCCAAAGAAACGGATTCAAGTACTTATTTATCGTCTTTTTCTCGAAAAAATCGCTCTTTTACTTCCTGTATGAATTTGTTACTTCCCAGTAGGGACGGGATCTTCCCTTTTTTGATCAGACCATATTTAGTGATGATCAGAACTACGCACTATTTCTCAAAACATTGGCTGAAACCAATGCCCTTTGGACAATCGAAGTATTGGCTTATCGTCTCATGAATAAGCATTACCACATCTGCTTGCGAACGCCAGAAGGGAACCTTTCTCAGGCAAGGTTGCAATGTACTGAGTAAAACGTGCATGTGACCTAAGGCTGCAAGAAACAGCGGAAAATTTGATCTTCGGAGCTATGGGAACGTTGCATGGGCCTGTAGTATCATCCGAAAAAAAATATCATACAGCCTACATTTAAAAAGAAAATTGAGAGTCTTGGAAACATAATTATCCAAGCAAATATTTGATCCCTTTTGTTACCCCTTTTCCAAAATTACATCCCGAACACTATTCAACAAAGTCCGGAGCTACAATTTTTAAGCGAAAAATCGGAAATATTTTTCAAATCTTCCGGAAAAATATTTCCGATTTTTCAATTTAATACTTAAAAAACAATTAGATACACTTTGAAAATCTCTTCGGATATAAGGTGTTTCATCAGGTAAATAGGAAAAATATTTCCGATGGTGTTTATTCTTCTACATGTGCATATATTGAGAAAAATGATCAAAACACATTGAAAAAACACAGTAATTTTAGTTTTGAATATCGTGACGCGCTTGGCACTGCATTTGCTCTGTTACGAGATTGTGAGTTCATCATTCACAAGCACTGTTTGGTTATCAATTGTGCGCGGAGAGATGGGATACGAGTGGAATGTCCCCTGTTTTAGTCCGCTCTATAAGCAGGAACATCATGGAAAGTTTTTCATCGATTTCCCACTAAAACCTACTTATTACACTGTTAGGCTGGAACTTCACCAATTCGGCCTGTTAACCGCAATAAAGGAGAAAAAATGAATAAATTTATTGTTATAGCCTTTGATCAGTTTCTCAACAAGCCTTTCTTACTTCTAGCAAGCTTATTGATCGCATTGGTCATTTTACCCAAAGATGTTCGTGCGATGGAAGTTGAATGTGAAATACCACTTGGTATTACTTGTGAAGTCAGTGATCCGAGTGGCTTTATGTCGGTGCGGGTAAATGTAGATTTTGGTGATCTAGGTCAGATTGATGTCGTAAACCTTGCCTTTCCAACATGTCGCACTTCGGCAACTGTCAGTTGGGATCCTATTGTACCTAACTTCCAAATTTTTACGACCACATGTACTGGTGGAGACTTCACATTCGACAGACAAGGTCGAAAAAGTTTCACTCCTGTAATTAATGCCCGTAATTTCAATATCGAAACTGATGAGTCAGGGCAATCTCTATCGATTAAGGCAATAAAACCGATTGAAGAACTTATTATAGAGAAATTACAAAAATATGAATCTGAGTCTTTTGTAATTGAAGATGAAAGAATTAATCCTGAGGTAATTAATCAATTATTCTTGGCTATAGAAGGAGAATCCCCCCTAGAAATAGGTAAAAAAAGATGTACAAAATGGAGAAATGGAAGGCGATTCTGTACCCAAAGAGAAGGGGTTTTAAAATGGAAATTTGGCTGGGAATACGAGTAGGGTTTCCGGTCAGATTCTCTCGTTCCCACGCTCCCGCGTGGGAACGCATCCCCACCTCACCATTGTTTGCATACTTCCAGGAAACCCCTCAACCCAGCATAATCTCTAGCACTGGAATATCGCCAATGCACTGCGTCATCAACATAACCACGTTTAAACAGGGACCAAATGGGAACCCTCCCTTAAAATAGAACCAGAGAAAAGTAGAGTTTTTTTTAGAATAAACAAAAAGGAGGCTTTATAATGAAGCGATCAAGATTTACCACCCAAATTGTATCGATATTGAAGGAAGCAGAAAGTACAAAATGATTGGTTAGAAAAACATAACGTTTGCCCGTTTCAAAGTCTACATAGACAATATGCCGCAATGAAATGGGACATTCCTTTTTCGCTTTCATAGCAGTAAACTGAATTGTTTGATCTTGGGCCTTGTTTTTTTGAGACGCTTCGCGATTGAATCACAGTAACTCTCGCATTGGTTTTAAGTTGGCTGACGAAGTAAATTTCTTTATTTGTCAGTTCGTTATACTAACCGTAGTCGGTATAACCCCGGTCACAGGCCAGGATGCGGCCTTTGGGAAAATTGAGCAGGCGACCTGCTTTAATCTCAGCCGTTTTCCCATCAATGATGGAAACGAAGGTGGGCAAATAGCCCTCGTGGTCAAGGCCGACATGGAGCTTAATCGCTCCTTTTGTTTTTCTAAATTTTGCCCAGGAAAAAAAAGAAAGACACAAATCGATGATTGAAGCATCCAATGAATAGAGCTTGTTTTTGAAATGAAACCGAGGAGCAGGTGCGACCTTTTGACAACGCGATAGCAACTTCTCAAAAAGGGCTTCGTAGAGCTCATAGGGTTTGTTCTCATTGATGCGAGACAGATTGGAGCGGCTGAGTTTTCTACAACCAAAGATGATAGAGCTTCTGCGTTTATACAGATAAATTCAAGATGATATCTCGCAAACTTCGGCACATGGTTGAGAAGAGAACAGTGTATTCTGGTAACTCATGGTCTGATTCTCCGAGTTGATTCAATGTATTACGAGAAACTCATTCTCTCAAATCGATACAGAATCAGGCCATCTTTTTTTTCAACTTTACGGGACACTAGTGTACTCAGATAGACAAACAATCGAGCGGGTCATTTGATTGCAAGAGTGGGTTATTTTAAAGGAGCTATCGGTGGCATTTTAAGAACCCATTCCAAGCCTGCTAAAAACAATTACAAGCGTTATCTCGGACAGACCTAAATAATTTTCTATTTGTGTTTTTCAACGGGCAGATGTCACTATATGTCTCTCATCGTTATCGGATGTCAGGTCAAACCTGAACAGGGAAAATATGAATAC
>JAADHI010000168.1 GCA_013151935.1 Candidatus Manganitrophaceae bacterium | reverse complement strand
TCTAAGATCAACCCCCAGGACAGACGCTGAAAGCGCGCGGTTGGCCTCGGAATCATAAACACTGGACGCACCGAGGGTACCCGTCATTCCCAGATTACTGCGATTTGCGACTTTTTCAGGTTTGGCTGTTGGAATCTGATCTGCTGGGACAGCCATCAAGGGAACAGGCTCCACATACACCGTGTCCGAACCGGCCGACGGAATTTTGATCGGCTTCGACACACCATCCGTACCCAACATATAAATCCCGTAAGCAGGTTTAGGCACTTCGACATCTTCCATATCGCTCACACCGCCTTCGATTGAATAGGAGACGAGATAACGATCCGTACCGTCCGGCACCTGATATGCTCCATGGTAACGGCCATTGGCTGAGGCATTACGCCCAGTTGCAATATTCTTGATTTTTCCAAGCTGTTGAGATGCCGTACTGCCGTTATCCGACTCATTTTCGACATCAAGCACCCCGATTGCCCCCCCTTCAAATGTACCAGAAAGCGGCATCATCGTCGCCGTGACTTTTCCATCGGCACGTTCACGCGCATCCAAAAAGGAATTGACCCCGGAATGTGAACCATACTTCACAAAAAGGTTCGTGCCATCGGGTTCGATTTTAAAAATGGTAAATTTATTGACATTCGCGAGATGTTCCCAGCGGCTAAACATGATGGTGCCATCTTTTAAGACCGTGGGGTTTCTGTCATGACTCTGATTAAAAGAAATTTGAACCACTTCTCCTTCGCCGCAGTCTGGAGCCGGGGAAAGCAGGGAAGACTTTGCTGGATCCAGAACATGCAAGAGCATTGATTTTCTGCGTTCATATTCATCAAGATGCCCCGGACGATCTGAGGTAAAAACAATACGCCCATCCGGCAGATAAGCGGGTTCAATTTCATTGTCAGAACCGCAGGTCAGTTGTGTGGGCAGGCCATCACGACTGCCATCCGCTTTGACTGTGGCCTCATAGAGATGCCAATTGTCTGCACTGCTTTTTCTCATCGAAAAAAGGATACGAAATGAATCCGTCTCGGTTTGGGGGAAAATTTCCGGATCAGAGACATCCCCTTCCCCATTCGTCATGTCTGCTGTCAAATTCTGTAGTTTTCCCGAAGCACTTCCGGGCACAAGTGTCATGAGGTCTCCGCCTGCCGAAAATTCGATGGGATCCAATGGGTCACCGATCGCATCAATGGAGCGTTTCGCAAAGACAACACCGGCGACCTCGCCTTCACTCCCTGCGGTTGTCTTTGAACTCGAGGTACACGAAGCAAGATAAAATCCTGACAGAAGAATCGCACCATAAGCCGTCATTCTTGATAGTCGATGCTGAATATTTAACATAAAACCTCCCTGATAAAATCAACAAGCATGGTTCAGTATGGGAATATAAAAATATGAAAATTAAGACGCTAACCCGTTTGTTTCACACATGCTTGTGTTGGTTTGTGTAAGTGTTGCAATTCATAGACCTTTTGCTATTCTTATTCTATTTCAATGCTTTTAGGTAACTTGGAGAGATAGATTTAGCGATTTGATGTAAGACATTACACAGGCCGGACATTTTTTGTCGGTTTTCAGACCGCCAAGTGTAGGCCATATTGCAGAGACAATATCGCCTGCACAGCAAAAAAAAGATTTTTTTGCTAAAAACTGAGCCTCAATGTAGCGCATGCCCCAAAGATAAAAAACAGACACAAAAAAGGTCTTTGCTTGATCGCTATTGATGTGGTTTCGTTGCTGCACATGCCAAATGTAAGGGAACACTATACCGCTGTCAAGTGTCTCAAATCGGTGACAGGAAAGAGGATAAAGTAGGATAAATAGGGAATAAAGCTATAAAAAACAAAGAGGTAAAAAGACTGAATCCTTCAGGAATAAAGCTAAAAAAATCTCTCAAAAAAACAGATTTGGCATGAAACGCGCACTTTTCCCCAGGAGATGTTCTATCCTCAGAAGCTGATTGTATTTTGCCGTACGATCACTACGAGAAAGCGAACCTGTTTTGATCTGTCCGGCCCCCGTGCCTACGGCCAGATCCGCAATGGTGGCATCTTCGGTTTCACCTGAACGATGAGAAATCACCGTTGCATAACCCGCTTTTTTGGCACAGTCGATGGTGTTGAGGGTTTCTGTCAGGGTTCCGATTTGATTTAACTTAATCAAAATAGCATTGGCTGCGCCTTCCTTAATGCCCCGCAAAAGCGTACTTTCATCGGTCACAAAAAGATCATCCCCCACCAATTGCGTGCGATGACCCAGTTCTGCGGTCAAGGCCTGCCAACCCTCCCAATCTCCTTCGCTAATGCCGTCTTCAATGGACACAATAGGAAAACGATCCACTAATCTTGCATAATAGGCAATCATATCTTTTGCCGAAAGCGGAGCCTGCTCAGCGGCCAGATGGTAGAGATTGTCCTTGCAAAACTCACTGGCGGCAACATCCAAAGCAAGCAGCACGTCCTCTTTAGGACGATAGCCCGCCGTCTCAATACCACGAAGAATCAACTCGAGGGCTTCTTCATGGGTCCTCAGCGCAGGAGCAAACCCGCCTTCGTCTCCGACTGCCGTGGTGTAACCTTCTTTACTCAGCACTTTTTTCAGGGCATGAAAGACCTCGACCCCGATTCGAAGTGACTCAGAAAAAGTGTCTCCACCAACCGGAATAATCATAAATTCCTGAAAATCCAAACCGTTATCGGCATGCGCACCGCCATTGATGATATTCATCATGGGAAGCGGAAGATCTCTCGCTTGAGCGCCTCCCAGGTAACGAAAGAAGGGCACACCCTGCTCAACCGCAGCCGCTTTCGCAACCGCCAGAGAAACACCCAGCATCGCGTTTGCACCCAGGTTTTTCTTGTTTTCGCTGCCATCCAAATCAAGCAGCGTGTCGTCAATGAAGACTTGGTCTTCTGCAGGTAAGCCGATGATCTTAGGTGCAATTTTTTCATGGACATTGGCAAGGGCTTTCAAGACCCCTTTACCCAGATAGCGCTTGGGATCTTGATCTCTCAACTCAAGTGCTTCACGTGAGCCTGTCGATGCCCCTGATGGCACCGCAGCGCGTCCCATTGCTCCGGTCTCTAATACAACTTCGACTTCAACCGTCGGGTTGCCACGAGAATCCAAGATTTCAATTGCACTTATTTCGATAATTGCACTCATCGCCTTACTCCCAATTCAAGACCCCAGCTTACGAGGGCTGATCTAATTTTTCCTTCAACAAAACATTCACTTTTCCAGGATTGGCTTTTCCACCCGTCTGTCTCATCATCTGTCCGATGAAAAAACCCATCAATTTCTTTTTTCCGCCACGATAGGCTTCAACTTCTTTGGGGTTCGCTGCAATCACGGTGTCTACGATTTCTCCTAAAGCCCCTTCGTCACTGACCTGTGTGAGTCCTTTTTCCTTGATGATCTGCGCCGCGTCTTTTCCTGTTTTGACCATCTCTTCAAAAACGATTTTTGCAATCTTTCCGCTGATCGTGCCATCTTCAATGAGCTGCAACATCGCGGCAAGTTGTTTTGCTTTAATGGGAGCCTCTGCAATCCCTTTATTTTCCTGATTCAATTCGCGCAATAAATCACCCATCACCCAATTGCTCACAATTTTCGCTTTGGGATAAACGGAAACGGCTTCCTCAAAAAAATCAGCCAAGGCTTGTGAGCTGACTAAAATCGTCGCGTCATAATCAGGCAATTCATAGGTTTTGATAAAGCGCTTCCGTTTGGCGTCGGGGAGTTCGGGTAAAGCATTCTTTACCCTGGCAATCCAGGCTTCGTCTATGTTGATCGGCACCAAGTCAGGCTCCGGAAAGTAGCGATAGTCGTGGGCCTGTTCCTTGCTGCGCATGGGAAAAGTCATGCCCTTTTTTTCATTCCAAAGTCGTGTTTCTTGAATAACGCGACCCCCTTCTTCTAAGATTTCTTCCTGACGCAAAATTTCATAGGCAATGGCTTTTTGCACAAATCGAAAGGAATTCATGTTTTTTATTTCAGAACGTGTGCCCAGCTTGGAAGAACCCACAGGACGAATTGAGATATTTGCATCACAGCGAAAATTGCCTTTTTCCATGTCGGCGTCTGAAACACCAGCATAAATCAAAATCGCACGTAAAGCCTTTAAATAAGCAACAGCCTCTTCACCACTTGAAATTTCAGGCTCACTGACAATTTCGAGGAGCGGTACCCCCGCACGATTTAAATCAACCAGACTACCTTCTTCGATGCCATCATGGATGTTTTTCCCTGCATCCTCTTCCATGTGAATCCGTGTCAGGCCGATTTTTTTACCGCCTTTTTCCGATGGGGTAAAAATCTCGACAAAACCCTGTTCGGTCAAAGGCAGTTCAAACATCGATACCTGATACCCTTTTGGCAAATCGGGATAAAAATAGTTTTTACGCGCAAAACGAGAATAAGGCGCAATTTTACAATGTGTGGCGATCCCCGCACGAATCCCCAATTCCACAACATCACGATTGAGTACGGGCAACACCCCCGGCAAACCCAAACAAATCGGACAAACATGACTATTTGGTGGTGCACCAAACTGTGTCGAACATCCGCAAAAAATCTTTGTTTTAGTCAAGGCCTGGGCATGAACTTCCAGACCGATTACGGTTTCATATTTCATTCAGCACTTCCTCTAGGAACCTCTGATCAAGTCATGAATTGTTTTTTAAAGGCTAAAATGTCCCGGTTCTGCGTCGCTAACGCGCCTACTTTTGGTGCAAATTTTGAAAATAACAGGTTATTTCCCGCGATTTGCGCCTTGAATCGACCCATTTTTTCTCTTGAAAAACCCAAGCCAGACTTAATCAGAGGTTCCTTAAACATGGGTCTTGATTGATTTTAAAAAAGTAATGTATTCCTCAGGCAAGTTGTTTTGCTCTGCCCCATGAAGCATTTTCCCCATGTAGGATTTTGAGGGTTTATAGACCCCTTGCCTTCTGGCGACATAGGTCATCGCGGGCAAGGTCTCTCCTTCAAAAAAAACACCCACGTCTTTTCGGATATAAGAGTTAGGATAATCCGCAAATTTATCCGATTTTTTCAAGTCTTCGAAGCTTAAATCAAACAGCACACCGTAAACCGACTTGCCCCGTTCGGGTAAAATATCCGCTGTACCACTCTTCCAAGACCGCGACCAGCGTGTAAAGGCCATGGCGTAATGTTTCAGTTCAACAATTCCGATGACACTGCTTCCCGGACAGCGCACCTTCATTTGGTCTAAATCCATATTGGAACCATAAGCAAAATAAATCATGCGATCTGAGCTCTCCGTTCGTGAAAATCATGGGCTTGTTCAAAGGAATAGGCGCATTTGAGCAGACCTGCTTCATCAAAAGGACGTGCAATCAATTGACAACCGATGGGCAATCCGTTTTTTGTAAATCCACAAGGCATTGAAAGTGCGGGTAAACCCGCAAGATTAACAGAAATGGTAAAGATATCAGAGAGGTACATCTGCAAGGGATCGTCTGTTTTTTCCCCTGAGCGAAAAGCAGCCGTCGGTGCAGTGGGCGTCAGAATATAATCCACATCCTCAAATGCCGTATCAAAATCCTGCTTAATGAGTGTGCGGACCTGCTGTCCTTTTTTGTAATAAGCATCATAATAACCCGACGAGAGCACATGCGTCCCAATCATAATGCGTCGTTTTACCTCCGGGCCAAACCCTTCGCTCCGGCTTTGCATGTACATCTCAAGCAAATCCTTTGGCTGGGTGGTGCGATGCCCATAACGTACACCATCATAACGCGCAAGGTTGGAGCTGGCTTCGGCCGTCGCCAAAATATAGTAGGTCGCAACCGCATAGTCCGTGTGCGGCAGAGAAATTTCTTTGATTTTGGCCCCCAAAGCACGATAGTGGGCAATGGCTTTTTCGATCGCCGTGCTCACTTCGGCATCAATGCCTTCAATAAAATATTCCTTGGGGATGCCAATGCGAAGTCCTGTTAATTTTGATGAAAGAGAGGCTGTCATGTCCGGCATAGCCAAATCAGCCGAGGTCGAATCCATCGCATCATGACCTGAGATCACATTCAAGACCGTTGCAGCATCTCGCACATCGTGGGTCAAAGGACCAATCTGATCCAAAGATGAAGCAAAGGCCACCAGTCCATAACGTGAAACTCGCCCGTAAGTGGGCTTTAAACCCACAACACCACAAAACGATGCCGGCTGACGAATCGAGCCACCCGTATCCGACCCCAAAGAAAAAACCGCCTCAGATGCCGCCACTGCCGCCGCAGAACCCCCACTCGACCCACCCGGAACGCAGGCCAAATCCCAGGGATTAAGTGTCGCAGCAAAAGCAGAATTTTCATTGGAAGAACCCATTGCAAATTCATCCAAGTTGGTTTTCCCTAAAAAGACGGCCCCCGCTGATTTTAAATGCGAAACCACGGTGGCATCGTAGGGCGAGATAAACCCTTCTAAAATTTTTGAGGCACAGGAGGTTTGAACCCCTTCCACACAAAGATTGTCTTTTAAGGCAATGGGAATCCCTGTGAGCGGCCCGGCATCACCACGCGCGATGCGTTGGTCTGCCGCATCAGCTTGTGTCAGTGCCGATTCTTTGAGCAGTTTTAAATAGGCCTTTGTCTTGTCATCCACCGCGTCAATACGAGTATAAAACGCCGTAACCAGTTCTTTTGAAGAGACTTCTTTTTTAAGCAGCGCTTCGTGCAATGCGTGGGCGGTGCAATCCGTCCAAGTCAAAAGGAACTCCTGATACTCACAATTTGATTCTTTTTATCGACCTTGCAAAGACGAGGTTCATAGCGCTTCATTTCTTCTTCATCGTAGTAGGCGTAGCAAAAAATAATCACTTGATCCCCTACAGCCCCTTTTCTGGCCGTGGGGCCATTCAGACAAACCTGACCGGAGCCGCGTTTCCCTTCAAGCACGTACGTCACAAAACGCTCGCCATTATTGAGATTAGAAACCATGACCTGCTCAAAAGGGTGCATGCCTGCCGCTTCAATCAGAGCGGCGTCAATGGTAATACTGCCCTCATAATCCAACTCAGCTTCTGTAACCGTTGCACGATGAATCTTCGTTTTTAACATCTGTCGTAACATTTTGTTCCCTCTTACACTGGGTTCAATCGAGTTTTTCGTTCATTCTATAATGTTCGGCACCTTAAAAAAAGTGTCTTCTCGATCAGGTGCATTTTCGATAATTTTTTCAGCGGGTAGAGACGGTTTCACCGCGTCCGCCCGAAAAACATTAGAAAGCGGCAGGACGTGAGACGTCGGCTCAACTGCACTGGTGTCCAATTCATCCAGCTTTTCGATATAAGAAAAGATCTCACTCAATTGTCCACCAAATTTCACTGTTTCTTCGGGACTTAAGGCCAAACGTGCCAGTGTTGCCACATAGCCGACCTGCTCTTTATCCATAAATTGCACTCCTGAGATTTGAAACGTCTACTTTACGATATCTCACAAGAGTACGTCACCTTTTCTTTTCAGTAAAGCGACAATTTGGCGTACTTTAAGTACCCCTTTTAAAGTTTTGGATCAAAGATCCTTCCAGGGACAATAGAGATATTGTCAAATCTGGTCTACGATATATACGACAGTTATCTGTGATTAGATTCTTTGGGATCGCAGATCTATCCTACAAAATTATGAAAGATGAGCCGCTTTCGCTAAGGTTTCCGTGACCCACTGGTTAAGACTTTTCCCTTTCGTTTTGGCAGCAGTGGCAGCGGCGGCATGGACTTCGGGTGGGACACGGAGCATTATTTTACCTGAAGAAGATTTATTAGGTGACTGACCAATTGATCGTACCCCAGTAAATGTGAACAGAGAGTTAAGCAGTCTAATGCCTTGCGTTTTGATTGTATGAAAAAATGACTCGACGACCGCATTGACCAGAACCCTCGATCTGATAAGATTTCATAGAGAAAAATAGAAAGATTGTCAGAATTCCAGTTGTTTTTTTTGTTCTCTTCATCCTTACAGTTCGTTATAGGTAAAAATGAAAAAAATCCTCCCCATTGTCTTTGTTTTGGCCCTTGCGCAGTGGTGGTTTACAGATTCCAGTATTCGTGTACAGAGTAACGATGTCAGTTTTAGCTATATTGTAAAATACTCAGGGGGTAGTGGTCGCGGCGATGCTCTTCCTCTGCTCGTAGCGCTTCATGGCAATGGCGATACAGCCGATAATTTCTACGACACAGCCCTGGATCAGTTTAATATTCCCGCACGAATTATTCTAATTCAAGGTCCCATCCCCTACGGTCGTGGCAATGCATGGCCATGGAGTCCAGACGATTTTAAGCAATATGGAACGGCAGTCACTGAAACCGTTGACGCGCTTTCGCTCAAATATCCAACCCTAGGAAAACCCATTCTTTTCGGTTTTTCTGGTGGGGGCATGATGGCGTATTACCAGGCCCTAAAACATGGAAATCGTTATTCTTATATTTTTCCCGTATCGGGACAATTATCGAAGAATCTTCTCGGAGATGAAGTCTTTAATGTTGGTGCTCAAGTCATTGCCTTTCACGGCCTTAATGATTCGATTGTATCAATCAGTGGCGGGAGAAAAGCAGTCAATCTCTTGCGAGAAAATGGTGCTGATGTGAGTATTTCTGAATTTAAAGGAGGCCATCAAGGCATATTCACTGTGATGAAATCCAAAATCACTGAAACAATTGAAGAAAAAATAGCGTCTCTGAATACGGCTCAAAACACATTTTAAAAAGGGAAGATCATGGTAAAGATCAGTTAAATCCCAGGGGTTTAAAATGTCGGACGAAGGGAATATCCATCTTGGCGTCAGTTCGAGAAATGTTGTCTATCTTACGGTATCTCCAAGCTTGCAGGCTCTTTCCATTTTAATCGCACAAAAAACAGAAAAAGCCCTGTCGGCATGGGCCTTATTCTTCACATACTCCAAATCCTAGATTTGGGAAATTTCTTTGGTCTGGATGCCAAGATAGGCCAAGGTCTGTTGTTGGGTCGCGTGGCCGAAAGCTTCCATGAAAAGTGGAATGGGATCGACTTTGATGTTTGCGCCGGGTTCTGGATGGTTTGGGTTCTTCAATTTATTTCACTTTGTGGATTGGAGAGAGCAAGGTGAGCGCCTTGGCGAGAACATCGTTGATTATTTTTGGCGACACTTTGCTCTTAAGCTTTGCAGAGCGTCCTTCCCAGTCCAGGCTTTTCACTTGATCGGCCAAAACAGCACCATCAACACCATCTTGAGTCTTTATGTTCACTTCAAAAGGGTAGCCTTTCACTCGGCTTGTGATAGGACAACAGAGCATTAAGCCTGTTCGTTTGTTATAACAAAACCAATGCGGGCCGATGTCCTGCCTGCTCGTGCCCCGCTTGTGGATTGAACTGTAACCAGACAATATCTCCGCGTTCTGGCACATAGCGCTTGAGAACCATTTAGAGGATCTCTCGTCCGACGGGCTCACCCGTCTCTACCTCGGAATGTAAGTTTTCATCCGTAATCCCCTCAAGAAGATCGTCTAAGCGATATTCCAACGCGATTTCTGGAAGGAGTACGATTTTGCCATCTTCGACATTCATTTCAACCATGTCGTTTGACTTCACTCCGGCCTCTTCTGCAATGCCCACACGCACGGCCAGGCTATTTCCCCACTTCTGAATTTTTGCTTTCATCTCTTCCTCCTTGGATTAAGGCGTAGATACTTTGTTTATACTAACAAGCCGGACAAAACGTGTCAACTTTGTATATACATATTTAAAGAGATGGTGAGCGGGGGGAAACCTTCCTCAGAGTAGTACCAGAATTTTTTTGATATTATCGATGGCGACTTTGGATCGGATGGGATCGACTTTGATGGTTGCGCCGGGTTCTGGATGATTTGGATTGCGTGTGTTTTTCATTAGTGGCCACAATGTTAAGTATTAATGGAATAGATGTAATACTTAACAGAATAAAAAACAGGTTTTTTATTAAAAAGCTTTAAAATTCTTGTATCACATTGAAAGTAAAGGGGAAAAATGTTTTTTTGGGGTGTTTTTAAAATGTTAACTTTTATCCATAAGTTGGCAGGTTTTTTATAGAGGAAATCTTCATTTGAGGACTACATTTCATCTACAAGTTGATAATTTTAGAGATGAGATATTTTGAGGAATATGGGATGAAAGAGAGGACGTATAGATCAGCTCAAGCTGTAAGGCAAAGTCGCGTCCATGTTCTTTGTGGGTGAAGCCAAGGTAGTAGCCCGAAGGGCAAAAGGGATCGAAATCACATTGAAGTTAGGAGTCTGTTATTGTCCTAATAGATCTTTTCCCCCACCACTTTTCAGAAAGAGCCACGACACGATCATTCACTTTCGCGGAGTGCGCTTTTCGCCGCTCATTAAACGCACTCGTTGCATCTAAGACAACGCCATTCCTGGGGTTTTCTTCAGGATGCCGAGAGGCCAAAGAGTTGTCGGTTCGTACTTCCTCACCTAAAGCCGATTCCTTAGTTGAAGGACCCGAGCCGAAATCTAAGCTGCTTCATATCCATATCAAGTTAATCATACCAGGTTAAGATCCTTTAACTTCTTGACCGTCAAAGATTCTAGAATTGGGATGGATTCCAATGTAGTAGATATAACAGGTTCTGCGTCTTTTGGGTGTACTCGTTTCATTTTTCCACCTTCTTTACGGTCGACGCCTTCTGGAAGCCTGAATAAGGGCAGATATCTGCGCGGTGCAACGCCTTCATACATGAGAATTCTCACCTTGGAATCATCATGCTCTGATTCTGTAATTGCGTCAGAGTGGAGCTTTGTAGCAAGACTCTTGCGGTAAGGTTCAATGTAGTACACTGAGCTAATCCCAGCAGCAATTATGTGGCGTGCGCAGGAATGGCAAGGATAGGTAGTAGCGTACAGAACGCCACCTATTAATTTCTGTCCGTTGGTGTGACCAGCTCTGGAAAATTCCAATAGGTGCCCCAGTTTCTCATTTTTTCTAATTACAACGAGTGCGGCCTCGGATTTTCTGGAAGTCAATATTTTATTTTCTATTAGGCTGGAAACTAATATTTCAGCCAACCTGTCCTTGTGTTGATCATTAGAGCAAATACCCCCTTCTTTGTTCCAACACCGAAAGTCTTTGTC
>JAADHI010000162.1 GCA_013151935.1 Candidatus Manganitrophaceae bacterium | reverse complement strand
TGCCACTCTTTTTTCTTAATATAAGCCAAACCCAATTCCAGAGACTCTTCCTGTGTCATCGTCCACCTTCGATGAAATATTCCTAAACCCAGGCTATTTTTCAAGCCACAAGCACCTCAAAAAAGATACCCCTGAATAAGTAATGGGTCAATAAGTAAGGAGACAAGGCCCTGGGTTTAGAGACATTTATGGGGTGAGCACGACCGTTGTTTCAAGGGACGCGATTAGGGGTAAGTCATGATCATTGTAATCCACCAAGCGGTCCAGATCGTAATACAAACGGGCGCTTATACGATAAACACCTATACGATAAACACCTGATATATTCCCCAATTGAAGCGATATCACCTCGGTGGCTCCGGCGCGAATCCCTGGATGAATGGTCTCGGATCCACCCCCCAAACCCGGATCTACGGTGTAAACAGCCACTGCACTGCCTTTTTTCTCGGAATCGATCAAGATTCGACCATCAGGCCCTTCAAGTTTGAGATGCAACAAGACCGCTCTTGGCCCGTGTCCCGTAGGCAGAGAATGCCCGGCACCGCTGTTCGTCACAGCAATTTGAACTTGCTTTGGGTGTTCAAGGTCTTGAATCAGACTCAAAGTCGCTGCTTTTTCCAAGATCGAAACAGAATGCCCTCCCGCAAAAAGATGTCTGCCGATAATACGTTTGGGGCGATCCGAAAAAATCTCTGAAAAAAGACGTACATCCCGTGGCATATGACAACTTTGACAAGTACGCGCATCATTCGGCGCAAAGTCATTTTTCCATTCTAAAAATGTCTGTTGCGCCGGGGCAGAATAGTCCGTCTGATGACAGGCGGCGCAAAGCTCTGCGGAACGAGCTGCTGTAAAGAGGGGATCCTGTACCGTCGGATGCGGTGCAGAAAGGTCATACTTCCCTCGGATGTTACCCTCCTGATCCAGATGACAGGAAGCACAACTCACACCATCCAAACGATTATTATCACGTAATTTCGGAGCTGCGACCTCGCCGGGCCCTTGAAGAATACGTGTGGGGGCATGGCAAGTCCGGCAAGCGTCTTGTTTTTCCTTGGGCTGCTTGGCAATGCTAGCGACCGTAATCGGAGAAACATAGGCCAAATGTTTTGGCGAACCATTTTTGTAAAAATCACGCTGTAAATCCGGCAAGTGAATTAAGGTCCCATCCGGGCCAGGCCAGGGTCCGGTGTAAAAATCAGCCCCTTCTCCAAAAATCATTTCTTTATAGATCTTCTTATGACAGGCACTGCACATAATCGTTTTTGTCCCATCACCATCCTGAAAAATTGTCTTTGCCTTCAACATCTTGACGGTGATGTGTGTATGTCTCTTTTTTTTAATAAGAATGACGTCTTCAGAAACCAGGGTCGTATGGCCTTTTGCTTCGATCACCAAATCATAATAACCCGGTGCAATTTCGGCAATCTGAAAATCTTCCCCAATCGGTACCCACAAAACATGCATCACTTCGCCAAAAGATTTTATTTTGACTTTATAATGAGTTGCACCTGTACTGACGTCGAAACGAATAGAACCACTTAAACCACTCTTCTCGGAAGAACTGCTCGTAGCCTTCACCTCAAAAGTAGGGATAATTTGGGCGGAAACCGGAGCGCTTGATATCACAATCGACAGGAGAAAAAAGAATACACCCAAAGGGAATTTTGTTCTAACAAACACTGCGTCAAGCCTCCTCATAACAAAAACAACACACACGACATCTAACTAACACAGCTTCACTTTTCTTTCAAGACAAAGCAATAGATCTCTCCGAGAACGCCACCCCTAGAAAGAATAAGTGTTGACTAAAAACATCAGGCTTTCAATAATGTTGACGAATATTAACCACTTTATGCAAGGAATTCATTGAACAAGACACACAAAATTCTGCGCCTCCCCTCAACACTTCTTCTGCTCATTTTCGTCCTACTCTGGATTCCAGTGGGGTGCAGTCCGGCGGAAAAAGATCTAATGGTTGTAAAAGCAGAACAAGCCTACAACAAGGGGAACTACACGGAGGTCATGTCTCTTGTAGAACAAGTCCTTAAGAAAAAACCAGACGCACTGCCCGCGCTGCAACTCAAAACACGGGCCATGGTCGCCTTGAGTCGGGTCGCAGATGCACTGGATCATCAGAAACACATCGAAAAAAAATATCCCGAACTGGCTGCACCACTGCTACAAGAAATCATTCTCACCATCATAAAAACATCGCTTAAAAATGAAAACTACTTTGTACGAAGCGCTGCGGTCAAAGCCGTGGGGGAAATGGGCAATGCCGACTTGCTGCCACTCATCATTCCCAGCATGCGAGACAAAGAAATCTTTGTGCGATTTTTTACGGTCGAATCCTTTGGGCAACTTGAAGGGCCGGATTTTTTAAAACTGGTCATGGCTTCAGTGCAAGACCCAGCAAGCATGGTGCGTGTAGCTGCGGTAAAAGTACTGGCACAACTTGAAAAGACACACTCAGGTCTTGAAATCAATCATTTGCTTGCGACATTTGCAAAAGATTCTGATCCCACGGTTAGGCTTTTGGCTTTGGCCGCCATGTCAAAAAATGGAGACGAAGCAGCCTTTGTCAAAATTGTTTCGGAAATAAAAAAACTGCCTCAGGCGGCCCAGGTCTCGGCCGTCTCAGCCTTGGGCCGTAGCAACAATGAAACGGCCATTCCGCTTATTAAAGCTTATAGCACCCATAAGGACCACATGATTAGAATGTATGCCAGCGAGGCCATGGGAGTCATCGCGTCCGATGCATTTCATCCTGAATTACTCAGAGGACTTGAGGACACAGACCCGGCCGTCCGCGGGGCTTCTGCAACCTCTCTGGGAAAACTGGGAAACCCGCGGGCCATTCCCTTACTTGAAAAACACCTGCAAGATGAAAGTGCAATGGTCCGACTCTCTGCGGCAGAGGGACTCAAACGGCTGGGACAGAACCATCCCACTTATTATGAAAAAGCCTTAAGCCACCCAGACTATGGTGTGCGGCATTTTGCAGTGAGTTCGCTCAGAAGAACTTGGGGAAAAGAAGGTTTAGCCTTGTTAAGACTTGCACTCAAAGATAAAGCCCCGCGTGTACGAAGCGCAGCCATTCGCGCCATCGGAGAAATTGGCGGGGCGGAAAGCCTGGAACTTGTTAAAAACAGTATGAAGGATCCCGATCTCGTCGTACGCACTTACGCAGCAGGGAATACCGGACGACTGATCAACAAAATCGCAGGCTTAGCCCTAAAAAACTTAAAGAGCGATTAAAGACAAAGTGAATTAGAGAGACCTAAAAACGACCGTGCGGTCGTTTTAAGATACAAAAAAAAGGGAACTCTTCTTCGGGATGGTGTGTAACCTGTACCAGTTCCCATCCATCTTTCCCCAAAAAGTTAAGCTGATTATCAATTTGAACCGCCGCGAGATGCTCTGCTTTGTACTCCCACTTTGTCATCATTTACCGTTAAACAGCTTGTTTCTCTAAGGTGCGAAAAAAAACACTCAATCAAATCTGTCGAAGGGAGAACACTCCCTAGTTCCCGACGTAATAGGGATTGTTTCCGCCAGCGTGATCCGTTACGTCCATGACATTCACAATTTCGGGCACTGCTTTTTTGATTGCCGTAACAACCCCTTGCTGCAAAGTCACTGCGGCACTCGCACAGCCCTGACAGCCACCACCCAAACGCACATAAGCAACTTGATCTTTGACATCAACAAGCGTGATATTGCCACCGTGTGAAGCGACACCCGGGTTGATTTCAGTATCCAGAACCTTTTGCACAGCAATGGCCTCTGGACTGTCCAGATTTGCCGGAGTTGCCGGGGCCTTTGTTTCTGTCGGCACATTTTTTGGATTTTCGACCTTAAACCCATTCTGTTGCAAGGTTTGGATGAAGTCGATCTTCACGTCTTCCAAAAATTTCCCATTTTTCATTTCCATGAAGACCTTGATTCCGTCGACTTCAAGGGATGTATCTCCAAGCTCCTCTTTCCCTGATTCGACAAAAGCCAATCCGTATTCGATATTAGGAAGTGCTCCTTTCGTGGTCAGGCGAAGCCCTGCAATTTTTTTCTGGTGCTCATCCTTTTGTTGCTTGATGAGGACATCAATTCGTTTTTTTGCAAATTCTGTAATTTCAATCATTTTAAAGGGATCTCCATCGTATTTTTGACCATGCAGCGTAAACAAAACATCTCTGGCGCAAGTTTAACATAGGGTTTTCTGTGGGGTCAATTTCACATAAAAGACCTCAAATTCAGAGACATTAAAGAAAAATCCCTCCTCTAATGAACGAAAGGGCTACGAAACAAGTCCTAATGAAGCTCCGAGCGTCTTGCGTTCTAAGAACAAATTGGATACCTTTTAGTTATGGGAAGCAGATAATCATCTGCAGCATTTTCCTAAACCTGATCAATAGAGAAACGAGGAAAACAAATAGATCTCAGTTCACCTCAATTCTAGGGAATATCCATGACCCATTCAAAGCCGATTCATCTCATGCACATCGTTGATAAATTGTCCATGGACGGCCTGAATCCGAACAGTTGCGCAATCCTCCTTAAAGACTGGATCACCCATACTGACATCGGCCAGTATTCTATTACGGTCTGTAGCTTTAGGGCTTCAGATCCCGGAGGAAAATTTCTTGAGAAACATGGCATCACCGTTCATTACTTGGGTCTCGGAAAATATTCTCCAAAAAATATTAATGCAATTTGTAAATTAATCGAAGAAAACAAGATTGACCTTGTTCATCTTCATGGCTACAGCGCCGCAAATTTTGGACGCATCGCTTCACGCAAAAAAGGGATTTCTAACATTGTTCATGAACACGCCGTTTTAAAAATACGTCCCCATCAGTACATTGTTGATTTTTTATTAAGAAAACATACCAATCTGGCTGTCACTGTCAGTCATGCCGTGAAAACATTTGTAATTCGGGGGAGAAGCATCCCCCCATCGAAAATTCATGTCATCGGAAACGGGATAAAACTTGAGGCATTCAAAAAACGTGGCCTGCCTGAAAATGAAAAGTTTCGATCTGGACTGGATATTCCCGAAAATAGACGCATCGTCGGTACGGTAACCCGCCTTAGCAGTGAAAAAGGAACCGCTATTTTTATTAAAGCAATGCCAAAAATTATCGCGGCATTTCCGGATGTTTTTTTTCTGGTCGTTGGAGATGGACCACTTCGCACACAATTAAAAAACTTATCAGAAGACCTAAACCTATCGAAACATTTGAAATTTTTAGGATTTAGATCCGATATTCTCGCGTTGCTCTCTATTTTTGATATCCACGTGCTTCCTTCCTTGTCAGAAGGCTTTTCCTTGTCACTCGTGGAAGCCATGGCGGTGGGAAATGCAATTGTCGCAACGCGAGTCGGCGGGATGCGGGAAATTTTAGAAGATGAAAAGACAGGTCTTTTTATCCCACCTAATAATACTGAAGCCTTATCCGAAAAAGTATCATTTCTTTTAAAAAACCCAAGAGAGGCACTCAAATTATCTGAATCGGCAGTACATTCCAGCCGCCGCTTTGGCATTCAGTCCAGTGCAGATTCATTGAACCGGCTTTACCAACAGGCACTGGAGAAACCAACCCGATGAAAATCGGGGTTGATGCCACCGGGGTCTTTGGCCCCAAAACGGGAATCGAACATTACATTGTCCATATCACAAAACACCTGCTCGAAATAGACCATCGCAATGAATATACGGTTTATTGTCGAAACGAAATTCCAAGTGAATTGGAACCGCGGGCCAAAAATGTCCTTTTTAAGGTTTTAGAATTTCGTAACAGAAAAATATTTCAACAGACACATTTACCCATCATGAACACTTGCGACAAGATTGACCTTATGTTTTTTCCGGGGAATTCATTTTCCCTTTTTTGCCCCTGTAAGTTTATCCTCACTATCCACGATATCTTTCCTTATGTCATTGCAGATTACCTCCCCAAATATAACAGCGATGCCCATATCGACCGAGTCAATACCTATTACTGGAAGGGGATGTCCCGCTGGGGTTGTTCAAAATCGAATAAAGTGATCGCAGTCTCTGAATCGACAAAAAATGATATCGTCCGGGTATTTTCAGCAGATCCCGACAAAATCTCTGTGGTTCACGAAGCCGTGACCGGCTCTTTTCATCCGGTACGAAATGAAAACCGTTTGAACGAATTTAAGAAAAAATATGCTTTGCCGGAAAAGTATGTACTTTGCGTCGGAACAGGTACACACAAAAACGTTCAAGGGTCTATCAAGGCGTTTCAGAAATTAAAAAAACAGAAGCGGTCGACTTTAAAACTAATCATTACAGGATCAAAATCAAACATCAGAAACGAAGTACTTGACTTGATTCAAACAACAAAGATACAAGATCAGGTGATGCTCTGGGGCTATTTCCCGGCAAAAGATTTAAACCTGCTCTTTAACACAGCGGAGCTTCTGTTGTTCCCCTCCTTTTATGAAGGATTTGGCTTACCGGTTTTGGAAGCCTTTGCCTGCGGGCTTCCCGTCATCGCATCAAAGGTGGCCTCTCTGCCGGAAATTTCGGGGGATGCGGCAGTGCTTTTAGATCCCCATAATGACGAAGAAATTCTATTTCACTTAGAACGTGTCTTATATGATCAAGGACTGAGAGCATCTATGATTTCAAAGGGTTTTTTGCAAGCGGAGCGCTTTACCTGGGGAAATAGCGCACAAAAAACCTTAGCCGTCATCAACGAAATCGGAGCTTCTTCTTAAAGAGGAGGACAGCCAAAAGAGATCTCTTTGAAAACCCGTTCACAGCATCTAAAAAAACTAGCCGTCAATTCCTTTTTTTCAAGCCTTTCCGAGCTGAGCATGGGACTGCTCTTCCTTCTTTTTATCATCGCAGCAAGAATACTCGGCGACACACAGTTTGGTGTTTTTTCATTTGCCTTGGCTTATGTCAGCATATTTGGCATTATCAGCGACTGTGGCTTGCGCTACCTCTACATCACAATGGTATCCCGTGACCCTTCGTTAAAATCAAAATATTTTGAAAATATCCTGTCACTTCAGATTTTTCTGTCTTTGATTTGTTTCGCCTTCATTTATATTTCTATCAACTTATTTGAAAAAACGGACGAAGCCAAAACCGTCGTTTATTTTTTAGCGGGTGCGGAGGTCATTCGATCCTTAAAGTTTTTTTTTAGATTTGTTTTTAGAACATCAGAACGCTTTAAACTTGAATCTCTCACCGTAAGTCTCGAACGCCTTGCCTTGCTCATTGTGGGTGCAACCCTCTTAAGTCTTGGTTTTGGTGTTGTTTCCCTCGCGGCCACCTTTTTATTTGTGCGAATCGTTGATTTTTTTATCACCCTTCTCTTCGTCAAGACGATTCTTCCTCTCCGTCTTGGCTTTGATCTCTCATTCTGGCCAACGCTGCTCAAACAAGGCATGCCCTTTGCCTTAACAGGGCTTGTGATGCTTATTTTACTTCGCATTGATACCGTCATGATCTCATTGATTAAAAACGATACAGAGGTGGGTTGGTACAATGCCGGATATAAATTGATCGAAGCCGCAGCATTTTTCCCTGCAATTTTAGTCAATAGCCTTCTGCCTTCCATATCCTCCCTCCACGGAAAGACGGCTGAAATCTCAATGCTTTACCAGCGGGCAATGAGATACATCCTCCTCATTGCAATTCCCCTCTCAATCATCGCTTTTATTTTGGCAGAGCCCATTATTATTTTTGTCTTTGGCAGTGAATATCACCAGACAGTCATTGTCTTCAAGATATTGCTTTTGAGCCTAAGCTTCACGTTTATTTATCATGTGGGTAGCACTGTATTATCGGGAATTGGACAACAAAAAATGGCGCTTTACATCGCCTGTGCAGTCCTGCTTTTAAATATCATCCTCAATGCGGCTTTAATTCCGAATAAAGGCTATGTGGGTGCGGCCATCGCGACAATGGTCTCTGAATTTGTTTTTTGTCTCTTGTACGGGGGCTTTCTTTTTTCTCTCGGCTATAAAATCTCATGGTTTAAATTAGCGCTAAAACCATTGATTGCCACAAGCACAATATCCTTCCTCATTCTTCTTTTTCCTGCACACCTGGGTGTGACTATTTTTTTCGCTATTCTTGGATATTTTGGCATGATGACACTACTTTCTTATTGGGACGAAGAAGAGATCTTGTTCATCAAAAAAATCTCTTCGTCACTGAAAGAATATTTTTAGATGCCTTGATGCCTTAAAATAATGAGGGATTTCTTAAAAAGAAAAGAGAAAATCTTGACATCATCTGACAAAAAAGATAGCTTGTTTTCGGGTACTCTATATGGCGACGTTACAACGAACAAGTTCAATGTTTTTGTTTTTTGTCCTTCTGGGAGGTCTCTCCGGGGGCATCCTTTCTGAAATTTTGCGCCGTGTTTCCTCCACGGGTTTTGTCCACGATATTTTCCTCAAAGGCTTTAAAGTCGGATTAACCCCCCCCGTCACCATTGATCTGCACATGGTTTCGTTTACTTTAGGCTTTACGCTTCAGCTCAATCTACTGACCGTGCTCGGTATTATTTTGGGACTTTATACTTACAGGCAGGCTTAAGGAAGCTCTGAATAAGTCTGGGTTGAATTTTCGCAGCCAAAATTGCCAGCTTCTGCCTTAAAAATTTTGTAAAAAGAACGAGCACCGACTGATCGATATCGCAAAGAAGTTTGGGCTAAAGAAATCCGCGAGTATTCCCAGTATCATTGCAAAATTAAAAAAAGAACTTCAATCTGATAGTTGACCTCTTTTCTACACAAATGTCCGATGGGCATTTTCAAGGCCCAAGGTAATCCCACCATCGGCAAAGCCATCGACACCACAAAAAAAGGCGCTAAAATTGCGCAAGATATCGCGGGGACTTACAACAAGGTTGCCGAATGGTGTGGGCTACCTGTTGTGCCTTCTGTTTTTTTGAAAAAATAAAAGCTTTAAAAACGCGGGGCGCTGCCCCACACCCCGCCATGGAGCTGATGCGCCGCAGCCCCTTTGGATTCCCCCGGCGCCGGGGTTTCCCCTGGTCCCCAGACGGCCGCATGCTTTGCACGGCCTGATTGGGAGGGAAAACCATTTACTAGAGGCTTCGCGGTAGAGTTTGTGTTCGTTTTAAAATAACAAAACCACTCAGACAAGACATGGCATCAACTCCCTCCTTTGACAAAGGAGGGTTGGGGTGGATTTGCTTTTATGCACTGTCTTTGCGACTGTGCGCTGCACACAATAAACAAAATACTTAGAAACAATTTGGAGGACAATTTCTGATGGGAAATACGGTGCTTGATCTGAGATATGAATTTCCGAGGAGTCCAAAAGAAACGCTGGATGGGATTGTTCATTTTGCGCGGATTATCGACAAGGTTCGGGCAAAGCGTGCGGGCCTTATCGGCGAATATATCTATCCTTGTCCGCTGGATCAAATGTTTCTGGCCTTTTTCAAAATCGAAGCGGAGGATTTTTTTGAAGCCATTCAAAATAAAGAAGACGCAGAAATCGCCGTCTGGCTGAAAAAACACTGTGTACAACACAACACCGAAGAAATCGCACAGTGGAACCAGAATTTTCTACACCGCAAACCCGCAAGCCCGGAGGAAGAAACCCATTTTCTCGAACAAAGGAATCGTCTTGCACCTGAGCGGAAAGATATCGAAACTTGGGTCGATCTGCTGGATTTAGACGAAGGCCGAGACGTGCCGCTGAAAAACCCC
>JAADHI010000054.1 GCA_013151935.1 Candidatus Manganitrophaceae bacterium | reverse complement strand
TTACAGACGTGGTCCGGCCGATGGATCCTGAAACCAACAAACCTATGTTTGGATTTGTGATCAAGTCCAAATTTATTGAAGAAGGTGGGCTGCCCTCAGCACCAGAGGACGAAGCATGGAATATCTTAGAGCCTCAGTATGTCGCCATGGCAAGCCAGATCATTCAGCCACCACGTCATTTTATCCGTACGATTGACGATATCCGCGTTCGTTCACTTTTTAACGATAAAGATATTGTCTTCCTGCTCGAATGGGATGACCGGACTGAAAGTCATCGGGATGCCAACGGAGAGGCAACATATGATTTCAAACGCCTCTCTTCATTGGCTTTCCCTGCGATCAACACCACACAGTACACCCATGAAAATAACCGCGAAAAAGGTCCTCTGAAAGGGGTCAACCCTGAACCAGAAGGGGTTTACAACGACGGAATTGGCCTTCAGTTTCCCTTTCCCCAGGTATGGGAAACCCTTCCTGCACCTTTAAAACCCTATTTTATCCATGGGGACGAAAAAAACGGTGTGGATCTTTGGAAATGGCAATCTGATGGTACTTTGGAAGAAATTGCAGGCCACGGGATTGATGCCTTGGAAGTTCGGGAAGATCAAAACCTCAAGATCGTTTATTCCAAATGGGCAGACGGTCGCTGGCAGCTTATTCTGAAAAGGGCCTTGTTGACTGAAGATAAAGAAAAATCCGTGCAGCTCGTTACGGGAAAAAACATCCCCATGACATTTTTTGCATGGGATGGAGATGCGGGTGAAACAGGTGGTCGTATGGCACTTTCCACCTTCTATTATCTGATGATGGAGCCGCCGATCCCTCAAACGGTCTACATCGTTCCCCCGATTGTCTTTTTTGTCTTTGTCGGTTTATTGTGCTGGGCTCGTGCCGCAGCGATTCAATACAAAAAAGATCATGAAGGAGAAGAAGGATAGACACAAATAAGATATAAACAAGGAAAGGGGTGGATGCTTAATAAAGGTATCCACCCCTTTTTGTTTTTCACGGCTGTAACAGTTACTAAAACATTACTGGGATTGATAAGGAGAATAATATGATAAGAGAAAATTTTCTTTTTACATCCGAATCCGTGACTGAGGGGCATCCTGATAAAATTGCCGATCAAATCTCAGACGCTGTTTTGGACGAAATCATTAAGGGTGATCCTGATTGTCGGGTTGCCTGCGAAGCCATGGTCACAACAGGAATTGCTTTTGTCGCTGGCGAAATTACGACTTCCTGTTATGTCGAAATACCGGATATTGTTCGAGAGACGATCAAAGGGATTGGTTATACCCGCGCTAAATATGGTTTTGACTATGAAACCTGTGGTGTTTTGACCTCTATTCACAACCAGAGTCCTGATATTGCGATGGGTGTTGATCCGGGGGGCGCAGGCGATCAAGGCTTGATGTTTGGATATGCGACAAACGAAACGGCAGAGCTGATGCCCATGCCAATTATGTTGGCGCACAAACTGACCCAGAAACTGACGGCAGTCAGAAAAGAAGATGTTTTGCCTTATTTACGACCCGATGGGAAGTCTCAGGTGACCATTGAGTACCGTGATGGCAAACCTGTCCGTGTTTCAACCGTTGTGATTTCCACCCAGCACAGTCCTGATATCAGCTTAAAAGAACTACGAGAAGACATTATTGAAAAAGTCGTGAAACCCGTGCTTCCTCCTTCAATGGTGGACGAAGAAAGCCTTATTTATCACATCAATCCGACAGGTCGTTTTGTAATTGGCGGGCCTCAGGGTGATGCAGGGTTAACGGGTAGAAAAATCATTGTGGATACTTATGGCGGTGTTGGTAGTCATGGTGGCGGTGCTTTTTCTGGAAAAGACCCTTCAAAAGTGGATCGTTCTGCTTCTTACATGGCACGGTATATCGCTAAAAATATTGTGGCGGCGGAGTTGGCCGAGCAGTGTGAAGTGCAACTTGCTTATGCCATTGGTGTGAGTGACCCTGTTTCTATCCTGATTGATACCCAGGGGACAGGTAATCTTTCCCAGGAAAAATTGGTAAAACTGGTGCGGGAGCATTTTCCTCTGTCGCCCAGAGGGATTATCGATCATCTCAAACTCAAACGTCCAATTTACAAAAAAACGGCAGCCTATGGTCATTTTGGTCGAAATGAGCCTGAGTTTAGCTGGGAGAACACGGATATCGCCGTGTCTTTAAAAAGTGCTGCGGCTTCCTGAATCAAAAAGCTAAAAATCGGCTACAATAACCCTAGGGGCGTTTCTTAACGATACGCCTAAAATATTAACTCGGGTAAATGCCAAGCCATGTATGGGGAGAAGAATGACAGAAAGAACGGGTACTAAAGAGGATTTTAAGGTAAAAGATATGTCCCTTGTCGATTGGGGACATAAAGAAATTGCGCTGGGTGAAGCAGAAATGCCCGGACTTATGGCCCTGCAAAAAAAGTACGGGGAAAGCAAACCGCTACAAGGTGCGCGTATCATGGGTTCCCTGCACATGACGATTCAAACGGCGGTCTTAATTAAAACATTAGTTGCACTTGGAGCCGATGTTCGTTGGGCCAGTTGTAATATATTTTCGACCCAGGATCACGCTGCTGCGGCGATCGCTGATCTAGGAGTCCCCGTCTTTGCTTGGAAGGGGGAAACACTTGCCGAATATTGGTGGTGTACAAAAAAAGCACTGATATTCCCTGATGGCAAAGGCCCGGACTTGATTGTGGACGATGGGGGAGATGCCACGATGATGGTGCATCAAGGCTGCGATATTGAGGATGATCCTTCAGGTTTAGATGCCCAGGTTGAAGCGGAAGACGAAGTTGAACTCTTGGCTTCGCTTAAAGGATCCTATGCGGAAGACAGTCAACGCTGGCATAAAATTGCCGACGGCATTCAAGGGGTTTCGGAAGAAACCACGACGGGTGTGCATCGTCTTTATCACATGATGGCCGAAGGGAAACTCCGTTTCCCAGCGTACAACGTCAATGACTCAGTGACGAAGTCAAAATTTGATAATTTATATGGCTGTCGTGAGTCACTCGCCGATGGCATTAAACGTGCGACGGATATTATGATTGCGGGTAAGGTGGTTGTTGTTGCAGGTTATGGTGATGTCGGTAAGGGTTGTGCACATTCCATGAAAAGCTATGGTGCGCGTGTGATTGTAACCGAAATTGACCCGATTTGCGCCTTGCAGGCGGCGATGGAAGGTTATGAAGTCAAGACCATGGAAGAGGCCTTGAGCGAGGGCAATATCTATGTCACGACGACAGGGAACCTCGGTGTGATTACGGCAGAACACATGACGCAAATGCGAGACAAAGCGATTGTGTGTAACATTGGTCATTTTGACAACGAGATCCAAGTCGCCGAATTGAATAATCTTCCGGGGATGAAAAAGGTTAATATAAAAGACCAGGTTGATGAATATACTTTTGCCGATGGGCATTCGATCATTTTGTTGGCGGAAGGGCGACTTGTGAATTTGGGTTGTGCAACGGGCCATCCTTCTTTTGTGATGAGTAATTCCTTTACCAATCAAACATTGGCTCAAATCGAACTTTGGAAAGAAAAACTCAAAGTCGATGTCTATCGTTTACCAAAAGCACTGGATGAAGAGGTTGCACGACTTCATCTAGAGCAGATTGGTGTGAAATTAAGTACCTTAACAAAAGTGCAGGCAGATTATCTCGGAGTTCCTGTGGAAGGGCCGTATAAAGCCGATCACTACCGCTACTAAATTGTACCGCCGATTCACCTGAAATGCTGGGTTGTCGGCCATAAGGCGCCTCACCGTACAGGATTGTACGGTGAGGGCTTAAAGGTTGACCTCTGACCTTGTCTTTCAGACGACTTGGCGGTTTAAGCGGTTTTTATATGGAGAATTTTTAGGAGTCCCATGCCTTGGTTCAAAAAAGAAAGGCATCTACTGCCCGACCCTCGAAAGGTAAAATTTCCTGAGGGGCTTTGGGTAAAGTGTAATAATTGTCGTGGCACCATCTACCGAAAGGAATTGGTGCGCTCGGACAAAGTGTGTCCAAAGTGTGATTATCATTTCCCCATTTCTGTCAATGAACGTATGGCTCTGATTGCTGATGAGGGGAGTTTTCGGGAATGGGATGCAGCACTCTCGCCAAAAGATCCCCTGAAATTCAAAGATACGATGCGTTATACAGAGCGTCTAAAAAAGAATCGGGAAAAGACAGGGTCCCCCGATGCTTTATTGATTGGTGCTGCAAAAATAAATTGTCAGCCCCTGGTCTTAGGACTGCTCAACTTTAGTTTTATGGCGGGAAGCATGGGCTCTGTTGTGGGGGAAAAACTGACCCGTGCACTGGAGCGTGCGACGGAAGAAAAAATCCCCTTTGTTTTGTTTTCTGCTTCCGGTGGTGCACGGATGCAGGAAGGGGTGCTTTCTTTGATGCAGATGGCTAAAACTTCGGCGGCAATTGCCCGTTTTCAAGCAGAGAATTTGCTTTTTATTTCGATACTGACCGACCCGACTTTTGGGGGTGTGACCGCAAGTTTTGCGATGTTGGGCGATATCATTATTGCAGAGCCCAAGTCTTTGATTGGTTTTGCGGGTCCGCGTGTGATTCAGCAAACCATTAAAGCGCAACTGCCAAAAGGTTTTCAGCGTGCCGAATTTCTTTTGGAGCACGGCATGATTGACATGGTGGTTGAAAGAAAAGCCATGCGGGAGACCTTGATCCAACTTCTCTCCTTCTTCTAAGTCCGTATTCATCCTCTTTCTATATTACTGATCTTACGAAAGGCGCCATTCCCGCGAAGACGGGAATTCAAGGCATAGAGGATCGCTACACAACACTACTTCAATCCCTCCGGTAGCTTGCGCGCGATTTTTTGTTTTCCCAGAGCCCCACTTCATAAATCGGTAGATTTTGCGTCATACAATAGTCGTAAATCATTTTTGCGAGGACTTCGGCTGTTGGCGGATCGTCGATGAGCAGGTAGGTTTCTCCGAGGGATTGTAGGGCGGGGATGATAGGGTCTGTTTTGCAGAGGATCATTTTGTGGTCGAGGTGGTCTTCAATCCAGGATGCCACTAAGGTTTTGATTTCTTCAAAATCGCGCACCATGCCTTGTATGTTCAATTGCTCGGCAAAAAGCACGATCTCTACTGTGCCGTTGTGACCATGTAAGTGACGACATTTTCCGGGGTGATTGACGAGGCGGTGTCCATAACAAAAGTCGATTTCACGGGTGATGGTATACATTATTCATCCTATCTTTTTTAGGACATGGGTGTAAGCCCTTAGGGCTGTGGTTTGTGATCCTTCGTCGTTTGGTGACGGCAGTAGGGGCAGAGAAACCAGTCAGGTTGCAGTAACTTTCCGCAACCTGCACAGACATAAGGGGAGGCTTCCGCACAATAGGGACAAATCAAAAAGTCGATACGGATGGCCTGATGGCATTTTGGACATGCACTTTTAAACACATCGTCTTTTTCGACAACACGGGTGACTTCCTCAAGGGTGGTGATCCCAGTTTGCGCCTTGATAAGTCCATCGGCTTCCATCGAAGTCATGCCTGCGGAGGTGCTTGCGGCGCGGACTTCTTCATCTGTGGCCCGAGAAGAAATAAGCTCCCGCGTTTTAGGGGTGATGGCCATGACTTCAAAAACCCCGATCCGTCCGCTAAAACCGGTGTGATTACAAACAGAGCACCCGATTTCATGTTTTTTTTCGTCAATTTCCCCTTCCCTTAAAAGTTCCATACAGCGGGCGCAGCGCTTTCTCACAAGCCGCTGTGCAATGACACCAATAAGACAGGAGGAGATCAAATAAGGCGGCACACCAATGTCCACCAGTCGGGTAATGGTCGCAGGGGCATCATTTGTGTGGAGGGTTGAAAGTACCAAATGGCCTGTCATGGCGGCGCGAAAGGCAATTTCTGCGGTTTCTTTATCTCGGATTTCTCCAATCAATATGATATTTGGATCTTGACGCAGGATAGCCCGGAGGACTTTTGAAAAACTAAGTCCGACTTCGGTGTTGATTTGGATTTGGTTGATGCCGTCGATTGTATATTCCACAGGGTCTTCGACCGTGGTCAGGTTGTTTGTGACGGATTTCAGTTCTTGAATCAAGGCATAGAGCGTGGTTGTTTTTCCACTGCCTGTTGGCCCGGTTACGAGGATAATTCCTTTTTGTTTGCGGATCATTTTGCGTATGATTTCGGCATCTTTCTCCTGAAAGCCGACTTGATCAATGTCGATGAGCACTTTGGATTGATCCAAAATCCGCAGCACGACTTTTTCCCCATTTGTCGCGGGAAGTGTTGAGACACGTAAATCGACCGCGCGGCCTTCGGCCATGACCCGTACGGCCCCGTCTTGGGGCAAACGGCGTTCGGAAATATCGAGTGTGGCCAGAATTTTGATTCGGGAGACCAGTGGATTTTGCACCCACTTGGGCAAGCGCATTTCTTCTCTGAGCAGGCCGTCGATGCGGTAGCGGACACGAAATTCTTTTTGTCCCGGTTCGATATGTATGTCGCTCGCGCGCATTTTGATGGCTTTTCCAATAATGACATTGGTGAGTTGTACCACCGGGCCCAGGCGACTTTTTTCTTCGAGCGCGTGTTTGTCGGTCTGAAGCAGGCTCGCCTCTCCCAAATCGGGAATGACTTGAAAGGTGCCACCGTCAAAATCTTTTGCAGAGGCCTGTACAATTTTTTCAACTGAGGAGGTATCGAAGTGATAGCTTTGTTCTATCGTTTCAAGAATATTTTTTCGTGTTGCGATGACGGGGGTAATTGCCATGCCGGCATAAAAACGCAGGTCATTTAAATTTTCATAATCCAGTGGATCGGCCATGGCCATACGCAGTTCTTTTTCTTCTATTCCCAGAGGGACGGCCAAGTGGCGACGTGCGAGCCATTCGGGAATCAGCAAGAAAAGGTCGGGGTCAATGGTCATGGTGTGTGGGGTGGCGTAGGGAATGTTGTTGATGGTTGAAAGGGATTGGGCCACTAAATCTTCGGAGATGAGTTTAAGCCCGCTCAAGATTTCTCCAAGACGTTTCCCTGTCTTCTTTTGTTCTTCAAGTGCCCAGGTCACTTGTCGTTTGCTGAGATGCCCTCTTTGAGAAAGGAATTCTCCGAGACGTATAGGTGTCTTTGTTTGGGGTGTTGTTTTTATGGGTACGGCCATTTTGTTCTTTGTCTCAGCTTAAAGAGGTATTCTATCTGCCCCATAAAATGATGTCAACGCAAGGATGAGTGTCTCATTTGATGAGGAGACCAGCGCGGGTCTGAATGTCTTGAGTCGGGTTTTTTGTCCTTGTCTCGTTTGTCTCTATGCATGGGATGTGTTAGGATTCGGATCAATTTTTTAGGATCTAAAATGGCACATTCTTATCGTATTTTGGGTCGGCTTTTTTTGATCTTTTTTGTACTGCTGACGGCATGTGAACGGCAAGGCAATGTACTGTCAATTGCTTATAGTCACCATAACCCCGACAATGTGTATATTGGGGGCGCGGGAGGCCGTTTTTATAAAAGTACAGACGGCGGAAATGTGTTTGTAAAATCTGAAACAGGAACGACCTATAATATTGCCGCAATCGCTGTAAATCCCTCGCTCTCCTCGGTTATTTATGCGGGCGTCTATGGAGACAGCGTTTATCGCAGCGTCGATAGTGGTTTGACTTGGAATATGGCAAGTCGTGGACTGGATGACAATGTCGGCACACAAGCGGTCAATGCAGTGCTTGTTGACCCGAAAGAATCCAGACGGGTTTATATCGGGACAAACCATGGTGTCTATCTTACGACTGATGGCGGGGGGCAGTGGTCTTCTGTGAATACAGGGCTGGCGAATCGTTTTGTGATTGCACTGGCTTTTCATCCAAAAAATCGAAAGATTCTTGTTGCAGGGACAAATGGAGGTCTTTTTATAACAATAAACGGGACACGACAATGGCGCAGAGCACCTTCTACATCAAGAGAATGGGCCGTCAATACGGTGCAGTTTGATCCGATGCATCCCGGTACAATTTATGTGGGTACCAATCAGGGTATTTTCAAATCGATGGATCTGGGACAGACTTGGCAAACACGAAATAAGGGGCTTTCCAGTCTGTTTATTTCTTCAATTACTATTGACCGCGAAGATTCAAACCAGGTTTATGCAGGTAATGGTGATGGTGTTTATCACTCTGAAGATGGTGGAGATACATGGCAGTTGCTTGCGAACACGCCCAAGTCAGTTCTGACGGTTTCTCTTTATCCCAAAAAACCCGGAACGCTTTTTGCTGGCACAATGAAAGGGCTCTACAAAAGTACGGATGCGGGCAAAAACTGGACCCACTTAAACTTAAAATGACGATTATTTTTGCACGAAATGAGAGATGAGATTGCTATGAAACCCCCCTGTTTTCGACTTCGTATTTTTCTGATAGTGTTTTTGAGTTTTTTTATCACGGCTTGTCTTAAAACCCCGGAGATGCCGGATCGTTCTGAGATCTCTACGGGATATGACCTGCAAGAAATTCCAGTGGATATATCCCTGGGCGGTTTGTTTTTTTTGGATGAACAAAAGGGTTGGGCCACTGGGAATAAAGGCGTGATTCTGCATACCAAAGATGGTGGGAAAAATTGGCTCGTTCAGGAGACGGGGACAGAAATGCTCCTTGTGTCCATCTTTTTTGTCAATGAAAAACTGGGTTGGGCTGTGGGTGATAGCGGTTTAATCGCCCATACAAAGGATGGCGGCCTGACTTGGGGCCCACAGGGCAGCGGTGTGGAAAAAGACCTGACCCACATTTTTTTTCTCAATGAAAAGCAGGGCTGGGTGACGGGTGTAAAAGGGATTCTCCTTTCGACCGATGACGGGGGCTTGCGCTGGACACGTGTAAAGGGGGATTCTCAGATGACGATGAACCAAATCCTCTTTACGAGTGCGGATCAGGGTTGGATTGTTGCTCAAAAAGGTAAGCTGCTTTATACCGAAAATGGTGGAAAAAACTGGGCGCTGCGGAAAATCGACACGGTTATTGATTTATTAAAAATTGATTTTGTGAATGACAAGGTGGGTTGGATTGTAGGCTCCGCAGGTCTTGTCCTTAAGACCGTGGACGGTGGTAAAAGCTGGTTTCGTCAGAAAAGCGGGGTGAGTTCTTTATTTGCCGGACTTTCATTTGTGGATGAAAATACAGGGTGGCTTGTTGGCGCGGGTGGCATGGTGCTGCGCACAGGTGACGGGGGTGAAAGCTGGGAGCAACAGACAACGGGGACTTTGCAGTTTTTAACGGCGGTTCATTTCAGCGATGAAAAACGTGGCTGGATTACCGGAACAAAACAGACCTTGCTTTATACCGAAACAGGTGGAGAAGCCCCTCCCTCTGAAAATTCTAGTGAACCTGCTGTTTCTGTTTTAGAGCAAGAGAATCCAAGTTCGTGAATCGTCCCTATCTTAAAAAAATCGCCATTCAAGCGGGTGTGAACAAACTTGCACTTTTTGGTAGCTACGACCAACACATCAAAATCATCGAGGACGCCTTTTCTGTCGAAATCACGGCTCGCGGTTCAGAAATGCGTGTTGTCGGCGTGCTGGATGAGGTAGAGCAAGCAGAGCAGGTCATTCTCCAACTGATGGCACGTTCAGGTGAAGATTCCCATTTGACGACGGAAGAAGTCAGCCGTATGGCCCAGGCGGCCCTTTCAATGGCTGATGGTGATGAAGCCCCGCTATCCGCTTCCGATTCTCAAGCAGACAAAATTATTGTTTCTGGTAAAAGACGATCCATTGTTCCGAAGTCCGTCGCTCAAAAACGCTATATTACGCATATTAAAGATTTTGATGTTGTGGTGGGTATTGGTCCTGCGGGGACGGGCAAAACCTATTTGGCGATGGCAATGGCGGTTTCTGCGTATTTAAAAAAAGAAGTGGAGCGCATTATCCTTGTACGTCCTGCAGTCGAGGCGGGTGAAAGTCTGGGGTTTTTACCGGGGACTTTGGTTGAAAAAGTCAATCCTTATTTACGCCCGCTTTATGATGCGCTTCATGACATGATGGAAGTTGAGCAGGTGACTCGTTTGCTTGAGAGCGTGGTGATATTGAAATTGCGCCCTTGGCTTTTATGCGTGGCCGAACTTTGAGCGATGCCTTTATTATTTTGGACGAGGCGCAGAATACAACCTCCATGCAGATGAAAATGTTTTTAACCCGTCTGGGCGATCATTCAAAAGCGGTGATTACCGGAGATGTGACACAGATTGATTTGCCTAAGTCACAGGTGTCAGGACTGGTCGAAATTCAGAAGGTTTTAGAAGAAGTGCGTGGTGTGCAGTTTACGTATTTTACGGGTAAAGATGTTGTTCGCCATCATCTCGTTCAGGAAATTATCAATGCCTATGACGATTTCTCTGCGAAAAAACGCGAGACGGGAAAAGCTTAGCCCTCCCCAAAAAGCCCTTTTATGGATATCTCTATATTAAATAAACAACGGAAGTACCCTCTCAATATGATCCAGGTCAGAAATTGGACACGTCAGATTTTATTGTTGCAAAAGTTTGAAAATGGGGAAGTCAATGTCATTTTTGTGAATAATCGGCGGATTCGAGACTACAACCGCGATTATCGTAAGATCGACCGTGCGACCGATGTCCTGTCCTTTCCAATGCGAGAAGGTTTTGGCGGTGATTTACATCCGGATTTTTTGGGGGATGTCATGATTTCACTTGAGATGACCGAAGCCGAGGCAAAATCATATGCGCGTGCAATGGATGAACAATTGTTAATTTTATTGATTCATGGCATCTTACATCTCATGGGTTATGACCACGAAGGCTCGGAAGCCGAAGAGAAGAAAATGATACGCCGAGAGCGTTTTATTTTAAAAAAAATACAGGATCGCTCTCGTGGGATTTAAATTTTGGAAAAAGACAGGGGATGCGCTTTCAAAAACCCGCGCTTATTTTTCTTCAGGGCTAGATGCCCTTTTTTCCCGAAAAACCAAAATTGATGCCGAGACCCTGGATGACTTGGAGGCCCTACTTATTGGCGCAGATCTGGGGGTGACTGTCACACGTCGTCTGATAGAAGCCCTTAGTGTCTCCGTTGATCGGAAAGAAGTTTCAGACCTTGTGGCACTCAAGGCCAAACTGCGTGAAACCCTGCTCGAGATTTTAAATACGGCCATCGTCCCCTCAGCGGATTTTCAGGCCCCGCTTGTAACGCTTTTTGTGGGAGTGAATGGGGTTGGAAAAACAACCTCCATCGGCAAGATGGCCGCACAACTCAAGTCCGAGCGTAAGACGGTTTTGCTCGCAGCGGCTGATACCTTTCGGGCGGGTGCTGCAAAACAGTTATCCATTTGGGGTGAACGTGCGGGGGCAGAGGTGATTCAACACCCTGGCACCGACGCCGATCCTTCGGCTGTGGCTTATGATGCAGTGAGTGCAGCACTTGCACGAAAGGTCGATCATTTGTTGATTGACACGGCGGGCCGTCTGCAAACAAAACATAATTTGATGGAAGAGCTCAAAAAAATGATCCGTGTTATCTCAAAGCAGATCCCGGATGCGCCGCATCGAAAAATCCTCGTGCTTGATGCGACCACAGGTCAAAATGCGCTTTCACAAGCCGAACATTTTCAAAAAGCGACAAGCCTCACCGGAATTGTCCTGAGCAAGCTTGATGGCAGTGGTAAAGGCGGGATCATTGTGCCGATTGTGGAATCTTTATCTGTGCCGGTTTTATATGTCGGTGTGGGTGAGAGCATGGAGGACTTGATTCCTTTTGACGCCGAAGCCTTTGTTTCAGGGCTTTTAGGCGATGAAGGCACAGGGTTTTGAGCCTTGTTTCTTGTTTATCTGCTTGACCCAATTCTGGGGAAAGCGATACCTTCTATAAGGGGACTCTAATCATCCGATCTTTTGACTTGTATTGATTGTATTGATTCCTCTTTTTTCTTTTCTCTGTGTTGTAGGTTCCGTGTTTTTTGTTCTGTCCATACTGAAGTGCATTGTAGGAGCCTATTTCTCCGACAGGTTCTAGGATTGATTGCAAAAGATGATGGATGAAACCACGCTTTCACTGTTCGTCCTTTCCGTCTCAGTTGCGCTTCAGGTGGCTGCCGCAATTATGGCTGTGCGCCTGATTCGGGTGACGGGGGTTCAAATCGCATGGATTTTGATTGCCTGTGCTATTTTGTTGATGGCCGTTCGGCGCTCGATTACCTTTTTTCATATCGCAACGGGGGATTTTGTTCATTTGCCTCCGCTCAATATTGAGCTTGTCGCCCTTTTTATTTCTTTCTTGATGGCGCTTGGCATTGCCCTGATTCGTCCCCTTTTTTCCTCAATTCAACAATCGAAAACATTGACTGAGGCTCGAGAGAAAAACCTGATGTCGATGGCCCAAAACGCAAGTGATGGTATTTGGGTTGCTGTCGATGGTTTATGTGTTTTTGCAAATAGCAGCGCGATCGAGATTTTTGGTTTTGAAGCAGATGATTTTATGGGGCGAAAGACCTGTGATTTGATGCCATTTTTTGTTGCTCATCTTTCTAAAAAAGAAGAGGGTTCTAAAAAGAAGCGCCAACTTTTAGATATCCACGAAATACTGGTTTGCAGAAAAGACGGCACGCAGCTCCCCCTTGAAGTACTTGAAGCTGAAGTCCAATGGTTGGGGCAGAGTGCCCTGATGCTGACGCTGAGAGATGTTTCGGAACGGAAGTCGTCACAAGCGCAAATGAAAAAACTTTCGGGGGCGGTTGAACAAACAGGGGATTCTGTTTTTATTACGAACCCTTCGGGGCGTATCGAATATTTGAATCCCGCTTTTGAAGCCATTACAGGATTTAAGCGTTCGGAGGCGATGGGCAAAACCCCAAACCTTTTGAGGTCGGGTCGTCACGACCAGGCGTTTTACAAAAAAATGTGGACGATGCTTAAAAGAGGGGAAACATTCCGAGGCGTTCTGATTAACCGGAAAAAAACGGGTGAGATTTTCTACGAGGAAAAAACGATTAGCCCTTTAAAAGATGAATATGGTCATACGACACATTATATTTCAACAGGGAAGGATGTCACTGCACGGACTTTGTCTCAGGAGCGGCTTGAGTTTCTCGCTTATCACGATTTGCTGACGCATTTGCCAAACCGCACCTTATTTTTGGAGCGCCTGGAACAGGCCATCAAAAGATCGAGAAATGCGGGAGATCGACTCGCAGTCCTATTTTTGGATCTTGATCGATTCAAAAATATTAATGACACCTTAGGACACGAATTAGGCGACCAATTATTAAAGGTCATTGCACAACACTTGGTTAAATGTGTGCGTGTCGGGGATACGGTTGCGCGTTTTGGTGGGGATGAGTTTGTAATCTTGCTTGAGTATAGCTCCTCTCAAGCCGATGTATCCTCCATTGCAAAAAAATTACTGGATACCTTGTTAAACCCGATTTTTATACAGGATCATGAACTCATTGTGACGGGAAGTCTGGGTATTAGCGTGTTTCCAAAAGATGGCGATAACCCAAATACCTTGATTAAAAATGCCGATGCGGCGATGTACCTGGCAAAGGATCGGGGGAGAAATATTTATAAATTTTATTCCGAAGAGATGGGGAAGCGTGTATTTTCTCGTCTGACTTTGGAGACGCAGCTGCGTCGGGCTTTGGCGCGTCAAGAATTTATTCTGTATTACCAACCTCAAATTGATCTTCAGGAGGGCGGTGTGAGTGGCCATGAAGCGCTGCTTCGTTGGGATTGTGGGGCCTCGGAGTTGATTCCCCCTTCAGTTTTTATCCCGATTCTGGAAGAAACAGGGATGATTGTCTCAGTGGGGGAATGGGTTCTGAAAACCGCCTGTGCTCAAAACATGCTCTGGTGGGATGCAGGTGTTGCTCACACTCCGATATCGATTAACCTTTCTGCAAGGCAGTTTCACGATCAAGATTTGGTCCACAAAATTGAGCAGATTCTTGACGAAACAGGGCTTCCGCCAGAAAGTTTAGAGCTTGAAATTACGGAAAGTTCATTGATTGAGGATGTTCAGAAGGCCATTGGCATCGTTGAAACCTTGAGTCAGATGGGTGTTAAAATCGCGATTGACGATTTTGGAACTGGGCATTCTGCCTTGAGTTATTTAAAACAGTTTAAAATTGATACGCTCAAAATTGACAAAAGTTTTGTGAGTGACATTGCGACAGACCCTGCGGATGCTTCTATTGTGACCGACATTATTGGTCTGGCGCATCACCTCGATCTATCCGTGATTGCCGAAGGTGTGGAAACACAGGAGCAGGCTCAGGTTTTGAGGGACTGTCATTGTGAAACCGTGCAGGGTTTTTTGTATGCCCATCCTTTATCTTCAGCGCAAGTGCCTGTATTTCTCAAAAAAGTTTCGAGTCTCATTTAATCTGGTCTTTTGAGATTGCAGTGTGGCAAAATATCGTCTTGCGATAGAAAAAAAGCGCTCCTTTTTGTCAAGAAATGATGCTGCTCCTCGTCTCTTTGAACGGTTCTGTTTGTTTCCCTATGCGTGTGTGGGTTTCAGTGATAGTGAAAGGCAAACGTGTTAGATGATAAAAACCTTTTTTAGTCAGCTACTTGATTATTTAAACATCCCGCTCTTTGTGCTGGGTAAATCTCAATTTACCTTGTGGTCTATTGTTTACATCTTGATTTTACTCACCTTGCTGTTTTATTTGACGGCAAAGATGCGTGTTTGGGTGGTTCGTGTACTTCGCAGTAAAAAAAATATTGATGTGGGTGTTAGCGAGGCGACGGGCTCCATTGTCCGTTATGTTTTGATCTCAATCGGTTTTTTGATGATCTTACAGTCCGCCGGGGTTGATTTGAGCGCGATCACGGTACTTGCGGGGGCCTTGGGTATTGGTGTCGGTTTTGGGCTGCAAAATATTACAAGCAACTTTGTGAGTGGTATTATTATACTGTTTGAGCGACCGATTAAAGTAGGAGACCGTATCGAAGTGAATAATATCCTAGGCGATGTGGTCAATATCTCACCTCGTGCCACAACAATTGTTTCCAATGATAATATTTCGATTATTGTCCCGAATTCAGAATTTATTTCTTCGACCGTCATCAACTGGAGTCACACAGACCGTCTGGTGCGCTATAGAATTCCTGTTGGTGTCTCTTATGATTCAGACCCTGAAGCGGTACGGGACATCCTTTTAGAAGCTGCTGCAGAGCATCCTGGTGTGCTTAAAAATCCCGAGGCACAAGTGCTCTTGGACGAGTTTGCAGACAGCGCCTTGATTTTCATCCTGAGTGTTTGGACGAACACCTTTACGGAGCGCCCGCTCATTCTCCGTAGCGAACTCAATTACATCATTTTTAAAAAATTGAAGGCGCATGGTGTAGAGATTCCTTTCCCGCAGCGTGATCTGCACATTCGAAGCGGCGAGATCAAACAAGATGTTTGAGCATGTCCGCGTTTAAACTGGTTTCAACATTCTCCCCTGGCGGTGATCAGCCGAAGGCCATTGCTGCGCTTAGGGAGGGTATTATCCAGGGTGAGGCCCATCAGGTTTTGCTCGGGGTGACGGGTTCTGGCAAGACCTTCACCTTGGCGAATGTCATTGAGCAGGTACAAAAACCGACCTTGGTGATCGCGCACAATAAAACCCTGGCTGCCCAGCTTTACCGTGAATTTAAAGATTTTTTCCCCGAAAATGCCGTCGAATATTTTGTGAGCTATTACGATTATTATCAGCCTGAAGCCTACATCCCACACAGCGATACTTTAATTGAAAAAGACTCCTCTATTAACGATGCGATTGACCG
>JAADHI010000016.1 GCA_013151935.1 Candidatus Manganitrophaceae bacterium | reverse complement strand
ATGACATCGACTTCGTCGCGTCGAAACATTTCCTGGGCTTCATCGCGTCGTTCGTGGGGCATGCCCGCGTGATAGCACATGACACCCACGCCATTTTTGGCTAAATAAGTGGCCGTCTGCTCGACTCCTTTTCGGCTGAGACAATAAATGATCCCTGACTGTCCTTTTCTGGATTGCACCAAGTGAAGGATGTCTTGTTTTGTATGCCGGCCATTTCCTTTTTTGTAAGCATGTAGATGCAGGTTGTGTCGGAAAAAAGAACCTCGGTAGCGAAAGGGCCTGAGCATGCTCATTTGTTGTGCGATGTCGTCGGCGACTTTGTCGGTCGCCGTGGCGGTCAGGGCCAAAACAGGCACGTGACCAAAATGGGTTTTCAGGTTAGAAAGATTGCGATAGGCTGGGCGGAAATCGTGTCCCCACTGACTGATACAATGGGCCTCGTCGATGGCAATGAGATTGATTTTTGCACGGGAAAGCAGGTCAAAGAGGTTGCCATCTAATCCTTCAGGGGCGATGTAGACCAAGCTATATTGACCGGAGATGAGTCGTGCTGTCCGGCTGCGACGCTCATCAGCATCCAGGCTTGAGTTGATAAAGGTGGCTTCCATGCCAAATTCTGTTAAGGCATCGACCTGGTCTTTCATGAGCGAAATCAAAGGGGAGATGACCAATGTGGTGCCAGGGAGGATTTTGGCCGGGATCTGATACGTCAGTGATTTCCCTGCCCCCGTCGGCATGATGCCGACGGCATCGTGCCCGGCAAGCACGGCTGCGATGAGTTCTTCTTGTCCGGCACGAAAACTGTCGTAACCAAAAATGGTTTCCAGGACCGCTTTGGGTGTTTCACGAAGCGGTTTGACTTCAGCGAGCCTACGTATCCATTTGACTAAGGGTGGGTCAAAAAGCTCCGGTGTGCCACGATAGATTTCGCGCAAGCCTTCAATCCGTCGAAAAAAAGTTGCATCAACCTCCCGACCATCGGGCTGTGCCGCAATTTGTGCGAGTGCTTCTATCTCTGTAACGAGTTTTTCTTTTGTCCAGTCCATTATCATTTGTGGGGGAGTTTAAAAGAGACGAAGCGGAAAGGCAAGGAGAAGCGAATGCTTTTTGATCTCTTTATTTTTCTTTTGTTTTACGGGCAATGACTTTTTTCAAAGGACTGAGGTTAATTTCGTCGATGACGGTTTCCGGGCGCATTTTTAGTACGGATAAAATGGTTTGTGCGACGTCGCGTGCTTCGATGTAATTTTCGTCTGCTGGGCCGGGTTTAAAATGGAGTCTCTCAAAAAAAGGGGTCTTGACCATGCCCGGATTGATCATTGTGACACGCACACCCGATTTTGCACCCTCTTTTCGTAGAGATTGGGCAAAGCCTCTGAGTGCAAACTTGCTCGCACAATAAATCGTCCCTTGTTGACCGCCTTCCAATGCGGCTTCCGACCCAATAAAGATGAGATCTGAGTGTTCTAATTGTTTGAGTTGAGGCATGAGGGTTTTTACGAGATAGGCATGACTCATAAAGTTGAGATCCATCAGGTTTTTGATTTGCTCAAAAGAAAAGGTTTCAAGCATGCCAAAACGGCCTTGCCCAGCACAGGCGATAAGTGCGCTGATTTCAGGATGCTCCCGGCAAATTTTGGAGAAGGCTTGTGGAAGTGTTGCAAGTTGGGAGAGATCGAGTGATACAGGGTTAAAATTCGGGTTTCCAATTTTTACACGGTCGAAACCTCGGGCAATGCCGATGACATGATGTCCCTCCGAAAGTAATTTTCGTGTGGTTTCAAGCCCGATGCCGGAAGATGCACCTGTGACAAGGATGCTGCGTTTCATGTCGTTTCGCAGCCTGTGCCACAACGATAATAAATTTCTTTTGGGATGTAATCAAAAAGAGCGGTTTCGCAATGTTTAAGCATTTCAGTCTCTATTTCTTTTGCATAGGTACTAAGGCCTTGCTGTGTATCATAGTGGCCTGCAAAAAGGGCTTCGTCAGGGTAGAGCTTAACAATATTCCGAAAAAAAGTCTGAGGCATTCGAAATAATCCGGTACTTACGCTGTGGAGCTTGCTGGCGTCCAATATGCTAAAAATACGCTGAAATAAGTCTTGATAATCCGTTTTATAATCTTTGTGATAAATCAAGGGCTCAAAACGCAGTGCCAGTGACCAGCCGGCTTCCTGCAATTTTTTTGCGGCGGCGATGCGCTTTGAGAACGTGGGGACACGGTGCTCCAATTGTTTTGAGACCTGATCAGGTGAGAAGCTGAGCGCGATGATGACGTTTTTTGTGGCCTTGTGTTTGAGCAGGCTGCGGATTTGGGCGCTTTTTGTTCTCAGTTCAAGTGTCGCTTGTGGGACGTTTTTAAAAAAGGGCAGAAAATAGTCGGCGAATTGGCTATATTGTTCCAAGGCCAAGCTATCGCTGTCGTAGCCTGCATAAAAATAAGACGGCTCATGACCGCATTTTTCGATTGTTTCAGAAATTTTCTTTCCAAAGTCTTCGTAGTTTACAAAAAGCACATAGTGGGCCGAGCGATACATGCCTTGTAAAAAACAATAACGACAATCGTAGGGACAGTTGAGTAGGTGAGAAAAGTAGTAGCTGTTTTTATTGCCAAAACCATAACCCGCCGGGGCCGGTAAAACAAAATGCTGGTGTTTTTTTGCGAGCACCAAAGCCGGTCGTTTTTTTTGCAAACGAAAATTTTGGGCTTTTGGATTAAAGACTTCTCCGTAACGTTCACATGAAATATGGGGAAGTGCTTCACATTTTTTTAATATATCTTGCACCCGTGGCAGGTGACGGCATTGGTTTTCAATATAAAGTGCTGAAAATGCAGGCATGGTCTTAGAAACTTAGTCGATGTGTGACAAGTGTGTCTGAAAGTGTTTTTAGAAATGTTTTTGCACTTGTATGGTTTGTGGTTTGCGCCTGGCATGGCAAGGGGTTTCCAAAAAGGACTTGTGTTCGTTGTAACAATTGTTTGAGTTGTACCTTTTGTGTTTCGGTAAAATGCCAACGCTGTATCAGCGTGTCAAACTGAGGGTGCGGTGCGTGAATTTCCCGGTAGGGCTTGATTGCTGAGCGAAGTGTTGCAATGAGGTTTTTAATTTCATGTATTCGGTTTTCAATCAGTGTATTTACAAAAGTTTTTGTTATTTTTGTCACAGGTGCTTGCGGATTATCGGAAACGACTTTATAGGATTGAACAAATTCTGCCGTGCTGCTGCGTATCGCAGCACTGTAATACGCCGCAGCTTCCATGTCGTAAGCACTGTTTTCTCTGTAGTCTTTTTCGACACAATCCACGGTGATTAAATTGTTGGAGGGCAGGGAAAAGGGCAGTACCTGCGGCGGATAATAGGTTCGTCCATTGGCCCGATCTTGTATGCGGTGGGCGATGAAGCCCTGCCCGATTGGAAGCTGTTGGTGTCCTGCAATCCCAATATTCAGCCAGGCACTTGGGCCATTTTCTCGGTTTAAGGCTTGCAAATAGCCGACGGCTGCGGCGGCTGAAGATTTTCCGATGCCCGATACGATGAGTGTGATTTCCCCACTCTTGTAAATGATGAAGGGATGTTTTCCCCTCAGGGTTTTCATCTTGTAGTGGGTGATGAGGGTTAAGGCTTCATGGATCAATGCCACAACGATATGAATCATCTTTATCGGTATCCAGCGTTATATCCCCAGTCGTCTAAAAAGCGGGTCATGGCGATGTATTTGCTGGGGGAGTTTGCATGGTTTTTATTGTGAAGTGCAAGTATTTTGTTTCGGTCTCAATGCGCTTTACCTCAATCCCTGTCTCGCAGTAAGATGGGTTTATGAAAGTAAGCATGATGCGTCGTTCAATTGGTTTCTTTTTTTGCACTTGTTTTTTGCTTTTAAGTGGGGGCTGTCAAACAAAAGAAACGCCATTGCCAGGGCATCGTGGTGGGCAGCTTTATCAGGGCAAAGTCCGAATGGATATTAACTGTCACGGCTGTCACGGCTGGCTGGGAGAAGGGTCTATCCATGCCCCTGCTCTGGCAACAGATGGACGATCTATTTCCTATTTTAAGTTCTATTCTGCGGTGACTTTCGGGCGGGGCGACGGAATGCCTGCGTATCAGCGTGTTTTCTCAGAAAAAGACATCAAACTCATCATTGATTGGCTGCAACTGGTTTCAGTATTGAGGTCAGTAAAATGAAGTATTTGAAGCGTGTTTTCTTCTGGGGTTTATTGACGCTTTTTTTTATTTTTCCAATTTTCTTTGTTTTCCTTGTCCTTGAGCGTGTTCCGATGGTTTCTGATGTCGAGGTGATGAATACCGACAATGCCGTAAAGACGCGTGCCTTTGCCAAGCAAGTGCTCCAGCAGTTCTTGCAGGAAAATGATCGCCCTATTTTGATCTCGGCGACAGAGGACGAATTAAACGGTGCTTTTTCAATTGCCCATCGCTCTGTGCGCCGTGCCCGGGGGCGCGCGGTCATTTCAGCGCAGGGGCTTGAATTGTCGGGAACTTTTCGGCTCCCTCAAAATCCGTTTGGAAATTATATCAATGTTGAGCTGATCCTGAGCCCTTCAGCGCAGGGCTTTCATATTGCTCAGGCAAAGTTGGGGACGATCTCTTTGTCGGATACGACTGCCCGTTTTTTAATGCGTTTGGGGCTTGATCTCATTTTTGGTCAGGGCGAAGGAGATTATCTTTTGGATGCGGTGAAATCTGTCCGTCTGACAGATAAACGTATTGATGTGGATTTGAAGCCGATCCCAAGAATGAATCAACTGGTGCAACAAATGAGAGGTCGGATTCGGGTGGTTCGGGATGAGGTACGTCCCATGGGGGATCCGGCAGGGGTTCGGGTTTATTATCGTCGTATCATGGCACTTTCTGAATATGCCCCGCGTGATGAGGCTCTTTCACTGGCTTATTATATCTCTCGTTTGTTCAAAATTGCCTCCCAAACGGGTGAGGATGCGGCAGATGAAAATCGTTCGGCCATTCTGGCCTTGGGTATTTATTTCGGATCCTGGCGGGTCGAGCAAATGATTGGCACGGTGCGCACAACGGAAATGTTGGCACATGAACGTCTCACAAAAGGTGTGGGACTTGCGGGACGTCGCGATTTGAGGTTACATTTCATTATTTCTGCGGCACTTGAGATTGCAGCCAAAAGTGGGATCAGCCATTCGATTGGAGAATTTAAAGAGCTGTATGATGCGCGAAGAGGTGGCAGTGGCTTTAGTTTTGCCGATCTTGCGGCAGATCGCGCGGGCGTGCGTTTTGCCGAAGTGGCAACGGATCCCAAAATGGCGGGATTGATTCAGCGCCGTCTTTCGGAAAATGAAGCCGAAACGCAGTTTTTTCCCGATATTTCAGCGCTTCCAGAAGGTTTATCCCAGGCCCGTTTTGAAGCATATTTTGTGAATGTGGAAGGGACACGCTATCTTGCGCTTGTGGATGAAATGGATGCCTGTTTGAGTCGTTTGCCGGCTTATGTCCTTGAAAAACGTTCTGCTGAAACGAGCGTGTGTGATATTCAGTCTGCGGTCCCGGCAGCACTCTTGTCATAGGATTTTCTTTAGGTGAGATTGATGAAACAAATCTTTTATTCAGAGATAAGCACGTATCTAAAAACGGTTCCCCTTTTTTCGGCTTTGGACGATGATGAGATTGAGATGCTTTACGCGCTTTCAAAAACGCGACGCTATCCGAAAGAAAATATTATCTTTTTGCAGGGCGATTCGGGGGACGCGTTTTACCTTATTCTGAACGGCGAGGTGAAAGTGGTACTCCTGGGAGCTGATGGTCGTGAGTACATTCTTAGTTTTCTAAAAAAGGGAGATTTTTTTGGAGAGATGGCTCTCTTCGACAGCGAAGCGCGATCGGCCAGCGTGGTGACGACAGCAGATGCCGAATTCTTAGTCATTCCGCGGCAGGCTTTTTTGAATCATATCTCCCATCTGCCCATGCTTTTGACCAAGTTTTTATCGACCTTTTCAAAACGCCTCAGAAAGACGGATGAGCGATTGGGTGATTTGGCCTTGCTGAATGTTCAGGGGCGTGTCGCCAAAATTTTGCTCACCCTGGCACAAACGGCAGGCGGTTTACCGCGTGCCGAAAAGTGGCGTATTTCAAAACGCTTAACCCATCAGGATATTGCCTCAATGGTCGGGGCCACCCGTGAAACCGTTACCCGTGTTTTGAATGATTTCAAACAACAGGGGCATATCGTGGCTGAGGGCAAAACCTTGATTGTGCATAAAAGCCTTAAACACTATCTTGAGGTTTTGTCCGATCATTTCTACTAAAAAAGTTGTTCCTTTTTTTCTTTTTTGATGCCTCACTGTTTCTCAATCCGGCAATATTCCCAAATAAACTGTGATCTCAATCACATGTTTCGCGTAAGCCATGTCACCGACTTGAATCACTTAAATCCCTATACTTCTTTTTGAGCATGGAAGTGTGTTTTGGATCGTGCGCCGAAACAGGCATTTGCCGATAGATTGATTTTGAGCACAATACAGGGAGGGAATAATGGAGATCGCGACACAAAACAATAACTCGGATGTTTTTTCTTTACACGCCGCTTGGGATGGACGAAAGCTCAGGCAGTCTTTAAAACGAAGAGCTCCGTTGTCCGTGGATTTTCCGGAGACACTTCAGGACATTGTTGATGTTATTGTCATTGGAAAAAATGGAGCAATGTATTCCATAAAAGGTATCTCCTCTGAATTTTCGACCCCGAAAGGGATGCAGAATGTATCCGGCGGTGAGACCGGAATGCTCTCCGAGGGCTTGATGCAATTTTTTCGTCATTTTAGTCTAGGCGGGTTGTTGTCTGAAAAAATGGGGCTAAAACAACTAAGCCAGATGGCTGATTCCCTAAAACCTCTAAGAAAAATGGCTTCTAAAAATAAAAAGGCGGCTTATATTTTTACACCACGAGAATGGACGATTGTAGAATCCATGAAAAAAGGCCTAAGCAATCAGGAAATCGCCACAGCACTAGAGATTAGTCTCCATACAGTCAAGGACCACATCAAGCACATCATGAAAAAAATGGACATTCACACCCGTTCGGGTGTTGTGGGGAAACTTGCAATAACCTAGATTAAATACTCTTATGCAAGGTTATTTTGCAGAAAAGGGAGATTTGGAAAAGATGGGTATCTAATTAATCGTTTTATTTTAACGCTTAAGCTATTTTAAACTGCGATGGCTTTGGCCAGAGAACTGTATTGCAATTTATTGGAAACATTGAGAGCTGCAACTTTGTAACACTCAGCCAATGTCGGATAATTAAAAACAGTTTGCATAAAATAATCTAGTTTGCCGTTGAGTTGCATGACGGCTTGTCCGACATGGATTAACTCGGTCACCCCTGTGCCGATGGCGTGAACGCCCAGCAATTTCTCTGTTTCTCGATGCACGATGATTTTAAGTAGCCCTGTGTTGTCGCCCATAATTTGCCCCCGCGCGATCTCACGATAACGTGCGATGCCTGTTTCGTAGGGGATTTTTGCCCGGGTGAGTTCTTCTTCTGTTGCGCCGACCATTGAAATTTCTGGAATCGAATAAATCCCAAAGGGAAAGTATTCGCCCATGGGTTTACTTTTTACGCCAAACATGTGACAGGCCGCAAGTCGGCCCTGTGTTGCTGAGGTTGCAGCGAGACTTGGAAAACCAATCACATCCCCTGCGGCATAGATATGTTTGACGGATGTGCGATAGCTGTTATCGACTTTGAGTCGTCCTCGACTATCGGCTTTGAGGCCAGCTTGTTTGAGCTTGAGTTGTTCGATGGCACCCACGCGGCCTGCAGAATAGAGGATCAGGTCTGCGATGATGTGTTTACCGGATTCAAGCTGGATGAGTCCTTGTTTCTTTTTGCCATTTTCAATGATGCCAAGGTGGGTGACCTCTTCTCCTAGGCGAAATGTTCCGCGTTTGTCTCGCATCTGATACATCAACTCATCAATAATTTCGTGATCCAGAAAACCCAGGGGCTTGTCTCGTTTGTCGATGACAGTGACCTGAATGCCAAGTGCTGCAAACATGGTGGCATATTCCATGCCGACAACACCTGCGCCAACGACTGCCATGGTACGTGGCAAGCTATTCAGATCTAAAATGCCGTCGGATAGGATGATGGTTTCATTGTCGAGCTGAATGCCTTTGGGGACTGAAGGTTGTGTTCCCACCGCAATCAAGAAATATTTTGAACTGAGTGTCTGTACTCCCTCGTCGGTTTTGACCTCAATCTTGTGAGCATTTTTAAAGGTCGCCGTGCCCAGGATGATATTAACGTCGTTGCGTTGCAGTTGATCTTGCTGAATTTCGGACTCTTCTTGAATAACCCGGTTCACGCGGCTCAAGAGCGTAGTGATATCGACCTTTGTTCGGGGGGTGAAGCCAAGTCCTTTGGATTGTTGTTGGTGTGAAACAAAGGTGTTGATGGCCTCCCGAAAGGTTTTCGAGGGAATCGTGCCTGTTTCTAGACACACCCCGCCGACACAGCGCCGTTTTTCGATGACGGCGACTTTTTTTCCCAGTTTTGCCGCTTGAATGGCACCTCTTTGTCCTGCCGGACCGCTTCCAATACAGATCAAATCATAGTCAAAATCAGCGTTCATCATGCTATCCTCACAGAGATGCTCTCATCTTGACCACAAGTCATGTGATCTGATATAACCCGCCTGTTTCGCAAGCCGAAGTGGTGGAATTGGTAGACACGCTAGGTTCAGGGTCTAGTGGGGGCAACCCCGTGGGGGTTCGAGTCCCCCCTTCGGCACCATCACATTCTTAAGACCTTAATAAGCCCCATCCCATTTTATAGAGAACGGATTGTCTGTTCCCTGATTGATCTTAGTCTTCATAGTTGTGGGGGCTGCCACCTGATTTGCTGTGGGGCGTGCCGCCGCCGTGGTGGTTTTTTGCACTGCTGCTTTTGCCATGTGCCGATTTTGAACCATGCGGGCTAAAGCTGCTGCCGTGTTTGGAGCTCCCGTGGCTACTTTTTCCACCATGTCCACTTTTCATCCCGTGACCGCCGCCGGACATTCCGTGTTTGCCTTTACCTTTGTGTCGGCTCATGCGGTGAGTGATCATGGTCATAAATTTATCGAATTGTTCTGCTGAAAGGATGTCTCGTGCATCGGCCATGGCTTTGACGCGGACCATGGTGAGTGCAGTGGCAACTGCTTCGCGATTTTTTGCTTTCATTTCAACATCACTTACATTGAAGCCTTTATCTGCAACAGATTCATCAAATTCGATTTGTGCGATTTTAAGGTCGGCATTTTTGCGGATGCTCTCTTTACGATAACTTGAAATGACGTGTTTTATTTTTTTTGCTTGTGCGTCATCAAGACCCAGGCTTTCTTTCATACCTTGTGCGGAAAAAGGGGAATGCATGCCTTTTTTAGAATGGGGTGATTTCTTTTTGGATGAAGCATGTGGGTTGTCACCCATCATGGCATCCATCATACTGCCCATGGAACCATCTCTAAATTTGGCGTGGGGATCTTTTTTGCCAGCGTGTGGTTCAGAGACTTGTATGGCTGATCCCTGCTCTATTTTATTCGGTAATTCGCTTGCGGTGAGTGCCTTTGCTTCTGAAGGATGTAAAATGCCATTTGAGAATAGCAAAGCCATCAAAGACAGTGAATACATCCCACCGAAAAAAATTCTTTTCAAATTCATTTTGATCTCCCTTATCCTTGTGAAGGTTTTCGCAGCCATCAAGTTAAAGTACAGTATATCCCGAAAATTGGTTTCGCTCAAGATTTACACGGATTTTTCGTAATTATATAAAAAATACAAAAAAGGTTACTTTATTTTGGCACAACACTATTTCCTTTTTTTGTGTTTGGCAAGCCGAGCACGTAACGGACGCTTTCTAGCATATAGGGATAAAATATGTGCTCAGTTGTTTTAAGGTCATTTTGAAAAAGCACATAATCCTTTTTAATGGGGCCTTTTGGGAAATATCTCAGAGGGATGGCTGTTTTGTTTTCAAACAAATTTGCTCGTGTTTTTTCTGGTAGTTTTAGAGCCAGGCCCAAAGGAGTCAAGGAAAGACAGATGCGCTCATCCACATACAGCGCAGCCCCACTGAAAAAGTGTTTGCACTCAAATTTGATGTCGTAGTGATCAACGAGACCTGTGCGTTCGATCAATTGGGCTAAATTTACCAGATAGCGTTTTGCCATTTTTTAGCTTCGCGGCACAAAAATTACCCGTTATTTTCTGCTTTTTCAAGGACTTCAATTAACTTGGGTCCTTCAAACTGGAAAGGGTAGACCGGATCTTCCGCTTCCTTCCAAGGGTCTTGATAGGCATCAACGGCTTCCTGCATTTTTTCTTCAAGGTTCGCACAAATTCCCAAAGAATCGTCGATTAGAATCCCCTTTAAGAGGTCAATGCCAATGCGTTCGACAAAACCATAAGTCCTCTCCAGATACTTGGCGTGTTCTCGGTAATATTCAAAAAAACGGCTGGTATATTTGAGCACGTCTTCGTGGCTACCCACGGTGCAGAGTAAATCTCCTTTGCGAATCGTCGCCCCCGCAGCGCCACCGATATAAATTTCCCACTTTCCGCCTTCAATGGCCACAACACCGATATCTTTCACATAAGCTTCTGCACAATTCCTGGGACAGCCTGTCACTGCCATTTTCACTTTATGGGGGGCTTCAATGCCTTGGAATCTCAGCTCAACCTGCTCTGCCAGTGAGATCGAATTGCCCAGACCAAAACGACAAAAATCTGTACCCACACAGCTTTTTACTGTGCGAAACGCCTTGGTATAGCCATGACCACTGGGCAGGCCGATATCCTTCCAAATCGCCGGCAAGTCTTCTTTTTTAATCCCCAATAAATCGATGCGCTGCCCGCCTGTGAACTTTATCATTTTGGCCTTATATTTGACGGCGGCTTGTGCAATACGAAGCAATGCTTCAGGTGTTGTTACCCCTGCAACAATACGTGGAATGACGGAGAAGGTGCCATCTTTTTGGATATTGGCATGCACACGGTCATTGATAAAACGCGCGTCTCGCTGATCTTCATACATCTTGGGCCAGAGTGTTTTCAAAAGGGAAGCCAAACCCGTTTTTGTCGTGGGATCTTCCATCCCCTCTCCCAAAATGGCCAAAACCTTACTCACCGATTTTAATTTTTGCGAACGAATTTCTCGGACCAACTGTGATTTTTCAAGCGGAACCCCTGGCACATAATAGTGTTCGCTGGCGTCATATGCGACTTCGCCGACCACAGAAGAGATGATTTGGGCAATCGCGCCGCGACAAGAACCGCAGCCCTGCCCCGCCTTTGTTTCTGTGCCAATTGCGGCCACACTGCTACAGTTTTTATTTTCAATGGCTGCAATAATGTCCCCTTTGCAGACCCCGTTGCAGTTGCAAATTTGTGCAGAATTGGGCAAATCTGAGGCATCAAATAAACTGGTCCCCTCTACAGCACCAAATAAAATTTCGGCACGGTTTTCGGGCAGGGTCTTTTCATTCATGAAAAGTTGCATGAGCCCATCACTAAGATCGACATCGCCCAATAAGATGGCCCCATGAATTTTATTGTTCCGTACAATCAGTTTTTTATAAATCCCTCGGTTTGGATCCCGATAGATCAAAATCTCATCGTCGATATCTTCCGTCTCTTTTTCACCCATCGAGGCCAAATCAACGCCCATGACTTTTAATTTCGTTCCTGTTATGGACCCCGTATAGACGGCATCGATATTCACGCCACACAGCACATCCGCCAGCACATTGACCTGTTGCCAGATGGGATCGACCAAACCGTAGGTCACTCCCCTGTGTTCAACACATTCACCCACGGCATAGATATCAGGATCATTGGTACGCATTTGATCATCACACAAAATGCCGTGATTCACCTTGAGTCCGCTCCTTTGTGCCACTTCAGTGATCGGCACGATGCCCGCACTGATGACAACCAAGTCGGTATCTAAAACACCCCCATCACTAAAAACAACACGAGAGACCTTCCCTCTTTTTTGCACAATTTGAGAGGTCATGGTTTTTGTTAGTACACGTAAGCCCATGGCGCCCATCGCCCGTTCTAAAATTCTGCCCGCTTCGGTATCCAATTGCGAAGGCATCAACTGATCTGCGGCTTCAACAACTGAAACTTCTAAATCATGTGTCATCAAGCCACGTGCGGCCTCAAGCCCCAGAAGTCCGCCACCAATCACAACCGCCTTCTCGCAATTTTTTGCATACTCCGCAATCAGATCGCAATCGTCAATTGTGCGAAATAAAAAGGTCCCGGGAAAATCGCTACCCTTGATCCGTGGCACAAAGGGGCGAGCCCCGGTCGCAATAATCACCTCATCATAAGGAACCGAGATAAAATCTGTGTCGGCCTCTTCAGGAATCCCCGTTGTGTAGGGCACATCTCCTTCAGCAAGTTTTAGGGCATACACCTTTTTTTCTTTTCGGTCGATGTGGGTCACTTTTACCCCTGTATGCAGGGTAATTTTGTTTTCAATATACCAGTCGAGTGGATTCAAAAATATTTCGTCGGGCGCTTGGCTTTGATTCAGCACATTGCTGAGCAAAATACGATTGTAATTTCCGTAAGGCTCTGCACCAAACATCACGATTTCGTAAATATCGCGTTTACGTTTGAGGATTTCCTCTACCATGCGCGCACCCGCCATCCCGTTTCCGACAACCACCAATCTTTTTTTCACACAACTCTCCTTATGAAAGTTCAATCACAGTCAGGCCTAAAGCTTTCAAAAATCAACAAGGGACATTTTCTTCGGATGCAGGTACATAGGCAATAAAAACATTTCCATTTTCAATCGACATCTCAAACGAGCGGACACATTCCGAAGCCTCGCTGCCTTCACCCGTTTTAAGATCAAAACGATGTCCGTGCAAAGGACAAACCACCTTGCCGTCTCCGATAATACCTTCGGCCAAGGGGCCTTTCATGTGTGGGCAGGTATTTTCAACCGCAAAAATCTCACCATTCCGTGTACGAAAGACCGCAATATCTTCTCCCTCAATTCGGAAACAGTGTCCCTGCCCCATCGGGATACCTTCAAGCGGCCCTAAATTGATTCGAATTTCTTTACGCATTGTGAGTCCTCCTCTGTTGAACGATGTCAGTGTTTATCGGACAAGACGCCGACCTGAGGTTTTTCAGCCAAACCACTTTTTCGTGCAAGTGACTCAAAGGTCTGATTGCCCCAGAAAAATCCTCTCGGCACCGTCGTTGGCACCACGAGCACATAAAAAAGTGCCCGACCAACGACTTCATGGGCCACAGTGATGATAAAAATAGCACTCCACGCGGTCATGCCCAGTGCACCCGCAGGCGGAAATAAAACAAAAAATATCGCTGCACCTATGAGTAAACGTAAGCTCCATGTGCGCGCGGTGTCTATCTTCCTAAAAACAGTTTTCAATTGCATCCGGGAAACCGAGGCTTCTTCTCCTCTCTCTAGCAAATAACGCAAATGCTGTGTTTGGGCGACCTGCTGTAAAATCAACCCAAAGAGAGAAAAAATTGCAAATAAACGCAAAACGGGGGCGATTTCCTGTGCTGAGGCCAATCCGGTCAGACCAAAAATAACACCCATGACGCTACTGCCTAAGATAAGCCCCGAGGAAAAAAAAGCCCCTCCGGAATGCCAATGATCCCAGAATGGACGGGCCGGAATCCGATAACAGCGGTACATGCAATAGAGTCCCAGTGGTCCTAAAACAGAGGCCCCCAGGCCCAGAAAGGTTGGAAGAAGGCTTGCCAGTTGCAGAGGGAGCCATGAGACTAAAACGGGAAAAATCGTGACAAGGCTATAGACCACGATCAGGCCATAAAAAGCCCCCATCGTGGCAATCTCACGACTCACCCAGGAATGACGCAGGTTATTCATCGCCCGGTAAAAATATTGTGGTTTTCCCAAATGTAAGGTCGATAAGAGCAAGGCAAAGGACTGTAATCCCACAATGAGAAAAAGGGTGCCGGCCAAGACCGTTGCGTTCTCCTGAGACAAAAAGAGTGTTTCCGAAAAGGGACTCCACTTTGGCAGCAAAAAAAGCATTAAAAATGCGCCGACCGCAAACTGGGAAACAAGCGTAAAAAACACCAAGGGATCTTCCCGGGATCTCAGTTTGTGCCAAGACCAGTCACTCGAAGTCTGCGGTTTTTTCTCTTTGATTTTAAACGCAGACTGAGCGGAGGGATTTGGTGTTTCAGTCTGTTTTTGAGCGTCGACCTGGTCGTAAGTCATGGGCACGTCGTCCATGCGTTGAAAGGACGTGGGCAAAGGCTGATTCAACTGAAAACGAATATTGGGTCGTGAGATACTGGGGTCTGTAAAAGAAGGGATTGAGAGTTTGGCCTCTTGCTGTTTGAGTGGGATTTCGTCAATCACCCCAAAGTCCAAGGCATTACTCAAACAGGCATCTACACAAGCAGGCTGCAAGCCGACCTCAAGTCGATCCACACACATATTACATTTTTGGACCTGCCCCTTTTCTGGATCCAACTGAGGGGCGTTATAGGGACACACCCAAGTACAATATCCACAACCAAAACAAATTTCAGGATCTTGTAGTACCGCCCCATATTCTAAATATTTTGTGTAGGCTCGTGTTGGACAACCCTTGAGACAGACGGGGTCTTCACAATGGTTGCAAGCCATAGAAATATTGATCCGCGTGACATCGGGATATTCTCCGCCTTCAATACTGCCAACGTAGCGATAAGCCATGTGGGGAGGTAAGTCATTTTTTTCCGAACAAGCCGACTCACAGGCATGACAGGCGATACAATTATCGGCATTAAAATGGAAGCCATGTTGTTTGAAGCGATTGAGGTTCGGTACTTCAGAAGCACCACAGGAATGCCCATTGATTTCAAGGGGGGCGTCCATTAAGTGCGGATAGCTTTCTCCGAGCACGATGTTTGTCCCGTGTTGGCTGAGTTGAGGGTTTTCTGTATTAGATGATATCGGGTTTGACATGATGTCCTTAATAATCGCGTAAGCTTGCAGCCGTTTTGGCGGCTTCGTCCTGATCCATCAAACATTCAATACGGACAGCAGACTGTTTATAGGCGGGTTGTCTGGAGTAGGGGTCCAAGAGACCTTTGACCAATCGGTTGACACAATTATAATAGTGCATCGGGATAAAAACGGCATCTTCTGCGACACGTTCAGTCAATTGCACCAGGACAATTGCCGAAGAACGACGCGAGATCACCCGAACATAATCCATCGCAGCAATCCCCATTTTAGCGGCCATGCGTGGATTCATTTCCATAAAAGGGGTTGGACTAAATTTATTGAGATTGCCAATTTTTCCGGTTTTGGTGCGTGTATGCCAATGTTCTACGACCCGCCCCGAATTGAGCCAAAAAGGATATTCCTGACAAGGGACTTCGTTGTTGTCCACAAATGGCAAGGCAATCAGTTTTGCTTTGCCATCCGGATATTGGAAATGGCCGTCGGTATAAAGCCTGGCACTGCCCGCTTCGTTGTCGGTGTTGCAGGGCCATTGAATCCCTCGTGCCGCTTCAATTTTTTCATGTGTCATCCCGGAATAATCACAAAGTCGGCCTTTAGAAATTTCACGAATCTCATCAAAAACTTCGGCCGCGGTTTCGGCGAATTTTATCTCTTTTGCGCGATCAAAGCGTTTGGCTAAGTGGGTGAAAATCCAAAGATCCGATTTGGCTTTTCCCGGCGGGGCAACCACTTTTCGTACCAGATTTACACGACGCTCGGTATTAGTGAAGACCCCCGTTTTTTCTCCCCAAAGTGCGGCGGGAAGATAAATTGTTGCGGATTGAACCGTTTCTACATCGGTGTAGGCATCCTGAACCACAAGACATTCGAGTTGATCCAGTATCTTACGGATTTGTGGCGTATTGGGCATAGAGGTCATGGGGTTGGTGCCAATAAGCCAGAGGCCCTTGATTTCACCGCGTTCAATTGCCGGAAAGATATCGGTTTCAGTCAGACCCCGTTTATCGGGAAAATGACGGGTATCGACTCCCCAAAAATCTGCGGCAAAGGCTCGATCAGCCTCATTTTCCAAAGTGCGATAAGCCGGCAAGCCAGAACAGGACGAAAATTCACGGGTCCCCATGGCATTACATTGTCCCGTAATCGAAAGGGCGGTGCCGCCCGGTTTTCCGATATTGCCCGTGATCAAATTGAGGTTATTGATCGCGACAACACCATCGGAGCCATGGGTGGACTGGTTGATGCCCATTGTCCAAATCGTCATGGCCGCATTGGCTTCGGCATAGATACGCGCCACCTTACGGATCATGTCTGCTGCGATGCCACAAATCCCTTCGGCTTTTTCGGGGCTGTATTCGTTTACAAGCTTTTTAAATCCTTCAAAACCATTGGTGTGCAAACGAATATAGTCCTCATCTTGTAGACCTTCTTTGAGAATGACATGGGCCATGGCATTCAAAAGCACCAAGTCGGTTCCGGGCGTGATGGGCAAGTGGATATCCGCCATCTGGGCTAGCATGGTGACACGTGGATCAACCACAATCATGGGAAAAGGACGACGTGTCCGTGCTTCTTGCAGACGGTAATAGATAATGGGATGTTGCTCCGGCAGGTTGGAGCCAATGGCAAAAAGACAGTTGGTGTGTTCAAAATCGTCGTAACAGCCGGGGGGGCCGTCACTGCCAAAAGAGCGTTTGTAACCGGAAACGGCAGACGCCATACAGAGCGTGGTATTGCCGTCATAATTATTGGTGCGAATGACACCGCGTACGAGTTTACCTAAGGTATAAAACTCTTCGGTGTAGATCTGGCCGGTTGAAACGATTGCAAAACTATCACGACCATAAACGGCTTGAATCCGACTGATTTCTGCTGCTGTTTGGTCTAAAGCCTCATCCCAGGATTTTTCTTCAAAAGCATTTTTATGATTTTTCCGAATGAGCGGAACGGTTCCGCGGTTTTGAGACTCAAAAACTTCATACTCATAAATCCCTTTTAGACACAGCTTGCCACGATTTACAGCCGCATCCTCAACACCCCGTGCTGTCACGGCCTTGCCTGCGGCGTTCACTCCCACCTCAAGCGAGCAACCCGTAGAACAATAACCGCAGGTGGTATAAACCCACTTGTCTACTGGCTTAACCGGCAAATGAATTTCATTTTTGTGTGTACGTCCAAACAGCATCAGTCTTTATCCTGAACTTTGGGATAAAAAAGCAAGTCGGCCCTCAAACATCCAAGCCAGTTCGCCAGGGAAAACACGACGCTGTGTTTTTTAATTATTTGACGATATAGCAATGTCCGTGCCTGGTTTCAGAAAAAGAGTGCCTGCCATAAAATACCCTTATTTTATAACCATTTAAAGCGTTTTATCTTTATAAGAGATCTGTGGGCCGACAAATATTGATACGACATTTTTGTCTGTCTCCTAACAAAATAGCGTGGGAGTTTTTATTGATTCAGTGCTTAAAAGACCTTCGTCTGCTTGAAGCGAGGACCTGTGTAATCCGCTTTTTTGATCTCTTCGATAAACATGTTTAAGGGGCGGATACAGAGTGTGTAGTCGCCATAGAGTGCACGGTAAACAACGTGAGGCTCTTCCGTTTCTGTATGCAGAGCAACACCTAAGACTTCGTAATCGTGTCCTTTGTAGTGACGATAAATCCCCGGTTTGACTGAATGGGCCATGCTAAAAATCCTTTAACAAGGATTGTTTTTTCTCTGAATACTCTTCTTCCGTAATTAAACCTTCAGTCCGAAGATGTTTCAAAGTGCGCAGGCGTTTTTCAAGTGTCATTGCGCTATCTTGAGAGGATGCAGTGCCAGGGGTTTGCAAAGCCGGATCGGGAAAGTCTGTATAGTCGATAACAAGCCAATGGGAATCAGAACCGGGAAGTCCCAAGACATTTTTATAGCGACGGTAAGCCATTTGTTTGCCTTCAAGCAATTCAAAAGCATAACGTCCTTTTTCAGACTGCTTTAAACCAAGACCGGCCCTTGAAGGATGGCGACCTTTGCGAAGGGGCATATTGTATTGATTGACTTTAAGATGAAGCTTCCCTGTTTTGACCAAGATAAAGCCAGAGGTTACTGCAACATGGGTCGCATCACGTGTTTTCATCTGATAGAAATTAATCTTTTCAAGCGGCGTGGCATTGGCCAAAGCCTGAGAAAATTGCTCGGACAATCTATCGGTCGTCTCTGCGTCAAAGAGTGGACTTAATTCATCTTTTGAAAAAAGGGACATCAGCATGCCTGTCTGTGGGCCAACTTTGAGGGATTCAAGAATTTTTTTCATCTCAGCACTTGGAATATTTGCCGGATGCGAATAAGGTCCTGCAAAACCTGGAACATCTGAAAGCACTTGCTGGTCCAAAACAATAAGGAGGTCATCCTCTTGATAGGCAACACGCTGTAAATGAGAGGGTGCAGCACAAGCACTCATCCCGATTAAAAGACCCAAAACAACAAGAATTCGCATAGATTTTCTCCAAAATATTTAGATTATTTCTTAAGTGTAGGGCAACAACACTTTTCAGCATTGTAGTGGGAAGGACTGCTTTGATCAACCATCACTTGTTTTTCCCTGACGTTTTCTCAAACTGCTCAAGCCACATCGCCGTGGCCCCCGCAACAGCAGTTGGCATGGCCAGAAAATTCACCACAGGAATCATGAGCAAGAGCAAAATCGCCGCCCCAAAACCCCAAACCATGAGCCGTTTTTTTTGAAGCAAAATACGCTGCTCCGCAAACCCTATGTCATGATTTGCCATGGGAAAATCTGCATACTCTAAGGCCAGGATCCAGGCGCTAAAAATCATCCAGAGCACTGAGGCAATGATATTCACCCCGGGAATCAGAAAAAGCACCAATAAAGGGAGTGCGCGTAGTGCAAAATACAGAATCTTATTGATTTCAGAAATCAGGGTAGGGATAAATGTGCGTAAGATTTGTGCGAGCTGAAAAGGTGTTTTTTTCACATGCCCACGAAGTCTTTCCTCCACACGTTCCGCCAGCAAACTATTAAAGGGTGCGCCAATTAAATTACAGACAGAAAGAAAGGTGAAAAATGCGATCCCAGAAATCGTCAGGGCAAAAAGCGGCCAAAGCAGCCAACTGAGCCAGGCAAGCCATTCTGGAAGCAACCAAAGCATTAAGCGGTTAAACTGCTGCGCTCCAACAACGATCAGAACCGAAAATAGTACGATATTGATCAAAAGTGGCACGACCACATAAGAACGCAAACCGGGTTTAAAAATTAAGGAAAAACCACGCAATAAGTAGCCCGCCCCCAGAAATGGATTTCCCTTCACTTCACAAGCCTCCGATCCAGATAAAAGAGTGTACAAAAAATAAGTGCCAGTATATCGTAATCATAAAATTTTGGAAAAGCCCTTCGATTGAATTTTGTCCACCCTTTCTGCTAGTGTCATCTCAAGGATGAATATCTAAATGCAAAAACGTTCAGTTGGGATAAGGAGGGCACAATGTCAAAAAAAATTGGCGTTATTTTATCAGGCTGCGGTTATTTAGACGGTGCTGAAATACAAGAATCTGTTTTGACCTTGTTGGCCATTGACCGGGAAGGAGCAGAGGCGGTCTGCATGGCTCCCAATATTGAGCAAATGCATGTGGTCAATCACATCAGCCAAGAAGAAATGCCGGAGCGACGCAATGTTTTAGTCGAGGCCAGCCGAATTGTCCGAGGTCAGATACAAGATATCAAAACAATCTCTGCTTCTGATTTAGATGCCCTCATTCTCCCTGGTGGATTCGGTGCTGCAAAAAACCTTTCTAATTTTGCTCTGGAAGGATCGAACTGTACGGTCCAAGCAGATGTGCTTCCTCTGCTCCGCGACTTTTTAAAATCGAACAAACCCATTGGTGTTATCTGTATCGCACCTGCCGTCATGGCAAAAGTAGCACAAGAAGCGGGAGATCGCATCACATTGACCATCGGCTCCGATGCTGAGACTGCGGCGGCCTTTGAAGAAATGGGCGTACAACATATCAAAAGCCCTGTTGATGAAATTGTGATCGACAAAACACACAAAATTGTCTCTAGCCCTGCTTATATGCTCCCTGATCGCATTTCAAAGATAGAAGAAGGGATTAGCAAGCTTGTTCACGCCGTCATTGAGATGATCGAATAGTCTGCGCAAAAAAGACACCTCGATCCCTCAAATGACCACCCTATAAAAAATACTGTGAACTGTAATGATCCAGAGTTTCTCCTCGTGTCTTGCTTGCCAATGTCTCGGTCTCGCGTTAAAATATAAGAGCATCGCTTAGAATCTTACGCGTGTCTTTTTGATAGACTAGAGACGTAATCTTGTTCGCAGTGCGTGCATTGCTGCGGGCTGTTTTGGAGGATAGATGAGTAAAGAAGTCGTGCAGGCCGTCTCTAAGGGGAAGCTCTTGGTTGCCATGCCAAAACTAAACGACCCTAATTTCCGTCAGACCGTTATTTTACTCTGTGAATACAGCGAGGACGGTGCCTTGGGCGTTGTTTTAAATCGCCCAACGGAAATGGCTGTTTCGATGCTGATGGATGGTTTTCAAGATGTCTCCGGAGAAAAAAAGGTCTATGCCGGTGGTCCTGTGGCCAGAAATGGGATGCTGGTGCTTTGCCGGAGTGATGAAATGATGGGAGACGGACATAATATTCTTGACGGCGTTTTTGTCCCCAAAGATCTGGATCGCATCAAAACCGCCGGGGCCTTGGGCGAAAGTGGCGAAGTCCGTTGTTATCTCGGTTACGCGGGTTGGGCTCCCGGTCAGCTTGAAATCGAACTCTCCGAAGGGGCTTGGAGTTTATTGCCTTCTGACCCCACACTGGTTTTTGACGCAGATCCCTCATTTCTCTGGTCACAAATGATGCGTCGTTTGGGTGACCGCTGGGCCTTTTATGCGACCATGCCGTCCGACCCAAGCCTAAATTAAAGCGATCAAAATACGACCCTTTTCGCATCAGGAGTGCTAGATGTGAAAGTCTCTCTCTGCTTTGATTATTTTGAAAAAATGTAGCACTGAAAGTGAGCTTGAAAATGTCTAAGGGAGTATTGTAGAAAAATCAATCTGTCGTCTGATGGACGGCAAGTCTTTGATCTACGGTGCGCCGCCAGGATTTGAGCTTTTCTTCAAGCAAGGGGGCACGGTGAATTTGCGGCTCTGAGTGCAAAAAATTACTCTCCTTTTCCCAACCACTCACGATTTCTTTTGCCATTGAAAATGCATCCACAAAGGTTGGGGTCTGATCCATCGCGTATTGGAAAAAAGCACGTCCGAAATAAGTCATTTCTGAATCATCACTACAACCAAATGAAGTACGATCCGAACGCGCAGAGGTAATGACCATGGTGTAATCGTCCTTGAGGTGCTTAATAAACCCCCCCGAATAACAGGCAGAAATAGCGATGACCTTCCATTTAATTCCCGATTCTTCAATCACTTCTGAAAGCGTTTCTGCAGACAAATCCCCTAGGGGTACACCGCCTAAGGAAACAGAGAGCGTGTGCTCCTTCGAGCCATGACTGGTGAGATAAAGAAAAAGGATGTCTTCTTCTATATCCATCCGTGTGGCAATAAACTGCAAAGCCACACGTAAATTGGTGACGCTGGCAATCGGTACTTCATTTACAATTGCCGGATGATTGATAAGATACATCGTGCGATTTTGCATACTAAACTTTGTTTCAAAGAGTGCTGTGGTGTAGAGGGCTTCATTCATAAAAACGTCTTGATGACTGTCTCCACCAAAGGCCAAGAGGTAGAGATCTGTTACCCCTGGTCTTGAAGCCGCGAGATGCCCCATGGACTCACTGAGCAACTGGTATTGATAAAATAACACGACTTCAGGATTTACGATGTCCCCATCTTTTGGTTCACTGAGCACCTGCGTATCTTCATCCAATAAACCGTAATTCCACTCGCCTGCCAGGGTTTTTACATTGCCTTTGGAGTCGACAAATGAAAGAATCCCTTTGCCGTGAAATTCGTTGTTTTCAAATTCGCCGACATATTTATCCCCATTGTTTCGTGTCAGTACGCCATAACCATAAAATGAACCTGCTCTAAAATCGCCTGTGTATTTTGCCCCTCCGGAAAACGAGTAGACCCCTTCCCCATGAATAAGCCCATTGGCAAAGTCGCCCACATAACGGTCGCCATTGACTGTCATCAAGGTCCCTTCCCCATGCGGGATACCGCCTTCAAAGGTGCCTTCGTAGAGCGAACCATCCATCAAGGTTATTTGGCAGCTTCCTTCACACACATTGCCCTGGATGACCGAAAATTCTTGTGTTGAACTCTGGCCGCTGAGCGTTGAGCACGCGGCAAAAATCGGTAATAAAATCAGAGGAAAGAGTGTTTTTATTGTCCATTTCTGTTTCATGTTAGAGCCCCTCCCGAGGAAATACTTCCTTCTAAGTATATCAGGAGATTGGCAGAACGGCGGGTCTCTTAAGGGAATGATCAAGGTTCGATAATAGAGGTATCGAAACACCTTAGAGGCTTGTTTTGAAAGAAAGAGGCTAAAGTGATGAAATAGGGCGGATATTGCCGTCGACCATTGTAATCAGGCGATCCGCTTGAAGTGAGAGTTTTTCATTATGTGTGACCAGCACAAAGGTCATGCCACGTTCTCGATTGAGGGTTCTCAAAAGTTCAAAAACCTCGTCGCTGGTGTGGGTATCCAAATTTCCCGTCGGCTCATCGGCCAGAATCAGTTTGGGATTAAGCACCAAAGCCCTTGCAATCGCAACACGCTGCTGCTCTCCACCGGAGAGTTCACCGGGTTTATGATGTACACGATGAGACAAACCCACACCGTCTAATAATTCCAGGGCTGCGGTTTTTAATTTTTTTTGAGACCTGCGGGAAATCAAACCGGGCATCATGACATTTTCAAGCGCAGTAAATTCATGTAGGAGATGATGAAATTGAAAAATAAATCCAATTTTTTGATTGCGAAACTGGGCCAATTCCAGATCTGTCTGGGCAAAAAGGTCAATGTCTTCAAAGAAAACTTTTCCTGAGGTCGGTCGATCTAAAGCCCCGAGCAAGGTCAAAAGCGTGCTTTTACCCACCCCTGAAGGCCCTACGATGGCTAACATCTCACCAGCCTTAATATCAAAGGTGACGCCTTTTAAAATATGCAGAGATTCATCGGACATGCGAAAGGATCGATGAAGATCAATCACTTGAATCATAAGGGGTTCAGCACCGCTTCACTTCCCCCCATTTATTCATAACGGAGTCCTTCTATGGGTTCCATTTTGGCAGCCTGTCGTGAGGGATAAAGTGTTGCCAGCAAGGTAATAAAAAATGCCGAACCGGTCACAAGCATAACGTCGAAAAAATGGAGGCGCATGGGTAAAGAGCTGATGTAATACACATCCCCCGGCAATTTATAAAAAGTTTCCAGGGCAAAACTAACTGCAAGCCCCAAGGGAAGCCCTACAGCCACACCGATGCCCCCGATAATCAAACCTTCAAACATAAAGATCCGTGTAATGGACTGTTTTGTTGCTCCCATGGCTTTTAAAATGGCAATTTCCCGCGCCTTTTCTGCAACCGTCATGGTCAAAGTCCCTACAATATTAAAAGAGGCCACCAAGATAATGAGAATTAAAATGACAAACATCATGTCTTTTTCTAATTCGAGTGCTGAAAAAAGATTTCGATTCAGCGCTTTCCAATCGCGTGCCTGATAGGGGAAATCAAGTGCTGTTTCGATATCTTTTGCGACCTCATCTGCTAAAAAAATGTCATCCACTTTTACTTCAATGCCCGTTGCCACATTCTCAAGATTAAAAAACTTCTGGGCTTCAACGAGCGAAATATAGGCCAGAGAAGAATCGTATTCGTACATGCCCGAGTCAAAAAGTCCTACAATCGAAAATTTCCGAATTTTCGGGGTAAAACCACCGGGTCCACCCAAAGCCTGACCGATAGAGGCGCCTTGTTTGAGCATCGGAGAGATGACATGAATGACATCGCCCCAGTACACTCCCAAACGATTGGCCAATTCCATCCCCATGACAATGCCCGGCAAGATTTTCTCAGGCTTGTTTTCCTCCGTCTTCTGTTTCGGGTCCATTTGCATCGGGTCGATTTGTAATGGAAGATTGGGCGGGGGTGTGCTCAGAAACTTGAGTGTTCCTTCGACCATATTTTCCCCAAGCTTTGTCACTGTGCCTTCTTTTTCAGGATCAATGCCACGCAACACAACACCAAAAGCACTTGAGGGTGAAGACAGCAAGACTTGTTTAAAAATAAAAGGTGTTGCAGCCACGACATGGGGTATTTTGAGGATGTCCTCAACAAGGGCATCATAGTGTTCGAGGGTATTACTCGTGCGGTCACTGACCACGATGTGGGAAGTCGTTCCCAGGATTTTATCACGCAGGTCTTCCGTAAAACCCGTCATTACCGCAAGCGTCGCAATTAAAGCCGCCACCCCAATACAAACGCCTCCAATGGAAACGAGGGTGTTGAGTGAAATAACCTTTTTTCGACGTTTTGCCCTTAAATACCTAAGGGCGATAAATAATTCATAAGGCAGGGACATTTAATACGAACTCTTCTTTTAAGTTGGGACAAATATTAAGTTGAGACAAATATTTTGATAAATTGTATTTTAGCTTTCTTCTGTTTTTGATGCAGGTGCAGCAGGCACAGGCTTCATTTGGGGAAAAAGAACCACATCTCGAATGGAGCTTTGATTACAGAGTAACATCACCAATCGATCAATCCCGATGCCTTCCCCCGCAGTGGGCGGCATGCCGTATTCTAGGGCGAGCAAATAATCCTCATCCATTTCATGGGCTTCCAAGTCGCCACTCGCTCGCTGTGCGACCTGGGTCTCAAAACGACCCCGTTGATCTACGGGATCATTGAGCTCCGAAAACGCGTTGGCAATCTCACGGCCCACCACATAAAGTTCAAAACGCTCGGTTAAATGCGGCGCATCCGGTTTGCGTTTGGCCAATGGTGAAAGCTCTGTCGGAAAATCGGTGATAAACACGGGGCCTGCGAGTGTCGGTTCAACTCCGGTTTCAAAAAGATGCTCCAGCATTTTACCCAGAGAGGTTTTTTCATCCAAGGCAAGACCCAAACGCTTCATGTGTGTGGCTGTTTTTTCGGCATCTGAAAGATCATGCAGCGGGATGTCATAATGCTGTGAAACCGCTTCTGTATAGGGAAGGCGTTGCCAGGAACCACTAAAATCGATCTGCTGATCTTGATATTCAAACTGAAGTTTTCCAAGGGTTTCCTGAGCAATTGTTGTGAACAAGCTTTCAGTCAAATCCATCATGTCATTGTAATCGGCATAAGCCATGTAGAATTCGAGCATGGTAAATTCAGGATTGTGAATGGTTGAAATGCCTTCATTTCTAAAATTACGGTTGATTTCAAAAACACGTTCAAACCCGCCGACAATGAGGCGTTTTAGGTAGAGTTCAGGGGCAATACGGAGGTAGAGATCCATGCCTAAAGTATTGTGATGGGTAATAAAGGGTCGTGCCGCTGCACCCCCCGGAATCGGGTGCATCATGGGGGTTTCAACTTCTAAAAAATGACGTTCGGTCAAAAATTGCCGGATTACGTTAATAATCTGGCTACGACGTTCAAAAACGCGTTTTACTTCAGGATTTGCAATCAAATCCAAATAACGCATGCGATAGCGTAGCGCGATATCAGTCAATCCATGCCATTTTTCTGGTAAAGGGTGCAGCGATTTGGAAAGGAAGGTCAGCTCCTTTGCTTCAAGGGTGAGCTCGTCTGTTTTGGTTCGAAAAAGCCGTCCTGAAATACCTAAGGTATCGCCAATATCCAGCTTTTCAAAAATCGTCACGCCAGTTTCATCCAAAAGATTCTTTTTGAAATAGACCTGTAATTGACCTGAGGCATCTCGAAGATGAGCAAAGGCCGCCTTGCCAAAACGACGCAGCGCAATCACACGTCCCGCAATGCGATAAGACAGATTTTTTTCCTCTAATGCTTCTTTGGGTGTCTCAGCATATGCTGTTGTAATCTCAAAAAGCGGGGTTTTTCCCTCAAAACGACTTCCATAAGGCTCAATGCCCGCTTCTCGAAGGGCACGCACCTTGTTGGCGCGTTGTGTGACTTGGCTATTTTCTTCGCTCAAAACATTCCTCTCATTGTACAGACATGGGTGTAATCCGAAATTCCGCATTATAGGAGAATCACCGAATCCGGTCAAGGAAGTGCTTACGATGAAAGTATTTCCTTTTTAATTTTTAAAAATCAGAGCCTTCGAGGCACAAGATTCGTATCGAGTCACCCTCTGTATCTGTCAACTCAGAGACTGTTTTCTTTCAAGGATTTCTTGACTAATCCACCTAACTAGAGGATCATGCCCCTGTCCGAATTTATAAAAATTCATTTTTTTAGGCTGAGAAAGACATAAAGATGACGCAAGAGACGACGCAGGAAACAACGGAAGAAACGACAATTGAATATATTGTAGGTGGGGATATTATCTCATGGTGTACCAAGTGCAAATTGATGTTGAATCACACCATCGTTGCATTGGTTGATGAGTTTCCAAAAAAAGCGAAGTGTAAAACCTGTAACGGTAATCATAACTACCGAAGTGAAGAGCCGAAGGCAAAGACCCCGGGCGGTACACGAAGAACCAAAAAAACAGATTTTGAAAATCAGATGGCCAAGCTGGAAGAAGGGTATGACTTTTCCAAAGCAAAAAAATACAGCATGAAAGGCAATTTCAAAAAAGAACAGATCATTGAACATTCGGACTTCGGTATCGGGTTTATTTTAAACGTCCCAGAATCAAAAAAAGTAGAAATCCTTTTTAAAGACGGCCCGAAATTGCTTGTGCAAAACCGCTAAAACCGCGCTCCCTGCTTATGGCCGATTATTCGGCCTCGGCCACTTTCTTAAAACATACTCCCCCTAAACATCTTCAAAAAAACAAACACTGTTTTCTTTTTTTTCGATTAACTTATTGGTCTTTTTTCTCCTCAATTTTACAACGCAAGGCCCCGCGGTAGAGTTTAATTTTGACGTGGTCGCCGACAGCCACTTCAGAGGCATCCCGTATCAGCGAAAGCTCCGGTTCCTTTTGTGAGATGCTGTAGCCGCGTGAAAGAATGTTGAGTGGACTCACGAGATTAAGTTGTTCCAGTACCGCCAGAAAATGCTTTTTTTTGTTTTGAATCAATCGTCGGCCTTCCTGGGCCAGTCGGTTTTGTGATGCGCGCTGTTGTTTCTGTAACAAGGTGATGCGTTTGACGGGGTTCAGGAGTTGAAGTCCTTGCTGTGCCTGATGCATCTTGTTTTGTTTTTTACTTAGGTGATGCTGGATGGATTGAACCAGTCGAATGCCTAAATGAGTGCATTCTTCCCGGAGAAAAGTGGTCTGTCGATTGGGAGCCCTGAGTCGTTGCAGTGCGCTGTCTAGTCTGGATTGGTTTTCATCTTTAAGTCGCCTTATTTCCGTGACGAGCCGTTCTTGGAGATTATGGTAGGTCTTTTCGGCTTCCGTGCCGCTTTGAACGATGAAATGGGCAGCGGCGGAGGGTGTGGGCACACGCAGATCGGCAACGTGATCTGAAATACTGGTGTCACTTTCATGTCCGACGGCAGAGATCACCGGGATTTTTGAATGAGCAATGGCATATGCGAGCACTTCTTCATTAAAAGCCCAAAGGTCTTCGAGCGAGCCCCCACCGCGTGTCAGCACCAAGAGATCCACACCCAGAGCCTTATCGTTTGCATTCATATTGAAGGTGTCTAATGCCGCCGCGATTTCTCTGCCTGCGTTTCCCCCTTGTACGGCGACGGGGTGGAGTAGGATGTGGCATCTGAAATCACCCTGCCGAATAATTTTAATCATGTCCTGAATGGCCGCACCACTTGCCGAGGTAATGATGCCCACCCTTGAAGGTCGTATCGGCATCTCTTGTTTCCGGCTCTGATCAAAAAGTCCTTCGAGACGGAGTTTTTCTTTTAAAGCTTCAAATGCAGCCTGAAGTGCGCCCGCGCCTCTGGGTTCAATGTAGTCACAAATGAGCTGATATTCTCCTCTTGGTTCGTACACGCTCAAATGTCCTCGGATGAGGACATGGGCTCCGGCTTTTGGCAGAAAACGGAGAAAACGCACATGTGATTTGAAGATGACTGTTTTTAATGTGGCTTTTGTATCTTTTAGCGTGAAATAAAGATGTCCCGAATGGGGTGTTCTGAGATCGGAAATCTCTCCTTCAATCCAGAGGTCTACAAATTGCGTTTCAAGAAGTGCCCGGATTGTCCCGGTCAGTTCATGAACTTTTAGTATCTTGCGTCCAACTTGTTTTGTGCCCGTCGCATTTTCCATCAAGAAAACCCTCTAGTCTTTTTCTTTGGGAGAAGGATTGGATTTTGAGCCTTGTCGGATTTCGCGCCACTTTTTAAGCCGTGCTGCGATTTCCCTTTCATAGCCCTGCTGAGTGGGAGAATAAAAAACACGTTTTTCGGGTAAATAATCCTGTGCGACAAAATGTCCCGGATGATCGTGAGGATAGAGATAATTCTTTCCTCTGTTGAGTTGTGAGGCGCCTTTGTAGTGGGCGTCTTTGAGGTGTTGTGGCACTTCCATGATGCGTCCACTTTCAATCTCATTGAGTACGGTATCAATCGCCAGATACGCGGCATTGCTTTTTGGGGCAGATGCGAGATAAGTCACGGCTTCTGCGAGCGGAATACGGCCTTCGGGCATCCCGATGGCTTCAATGGCCTGATGAGCGGAGATTGCAATACCAAGGGCTTGTGGGTCGGCATTGCCGATATCTTCGGCGGCCGCAATAATCAAACGCCGGGCGATAAAAAGGGGGTCTTCTCCTGCATAAATCATTTTGCCCAGCCAATAAATCGCGGCATCGGGGTCAGAACCTCGGATGCTTTTAATGAAGGCTGAAATCGTATCGTAATGATCGTCCTTATTTTCGTAGCGGAGCGCCTTTTTTTGAATGGAGGACTCTGCAACTGCACGGTCAAAATGAATGACCCCTTCTGCATCGGCTGGGGTCGTGCTTGCGCCAATTTCAAGGGTATTTAAAAGTTTTCGGGCATCGCCATCGCTTGTTTCAATGAGGTGGCTTTTCGCAGCTTCCGTGACGATGAGTTTTAATTTTCCCAATCCACGTTCAGGGTCGGAAATGGCCCGATCTAACAAAAATGAGAGATCTTCGGGTCTTAAAGGCTGGAGCTCTACGATTTGAGACCGTGAAGAGAGTGCGGGAATGATACTGAAAAAGGGATTTTGTGTGGAGGCACCCACGAGGGTGATGGTGCCGCGTTCCACATCGGGTAGCAGGGCCGATTGTTGGACTTTATTAAAACGGTGAATTTCATCAATGAGTACAAGGGTTTTTTGTCCAGAGCGCATTTTTATTTTTTGGGCATTTGAGATGACTTGTCGGATTTCTGTTATGCCTGCGGTGACTGCATTTAAGTCAGTGAAAATGGATTGGCTGTAGTTTGCGATGAGGTGGGCGAGCGCGGTTTTCCCACAACCCGGCGGGCCGTAGAGGATGAGGGATGAAACTCGGTCGGCTTCAATGGCCCGACGAAGAAATTGACCGGGCCCAAGCAAATGTTTTTGTCCACTGTATTCCGAAAAATCTTTGGGTTGCATACGCCAGGCTAAAGGGGCTGAAGGCTTAAGAGGACTGTTTTGATCTTTAAAAAGATCCATGATGTAGTTTTAAGACCTTATTTTTAACTGTCCAGAGGGATTACTGAGGGAAGGGTTTGTATGTGGCGTTCTAAAAGACATTGATATTTTGGGGAAAAAAATCCCCACTTTGCCGTGAGAAGGAGATCAAATCAAACCTGGGTCACCAGGTGGGCACCGAGATGGTGGCATTAGGCTTTTCCGGTCACGCTGGAACATGCTCACAACCGCCTTGGACTCAGCTCCCTTGCACAAAAGTTAGGTTCGAGGATTACCCGCCCACGCACAAAGCAGGGATATATTTAAGTGAAAATAAGACTAACAAAGATGGTCTTGAATATCAAGAAAACGATGGGGCCAGAAGATATAAATCAGGATTTATTCTGGAGGGGAGGGTTTGAGTATTGCTTCGATATTTTTGATCATCTCTTGGGTTTTGCCATTTAGGGCCGTTTCCGTGACCTGCGCCGTGTTCTTGGCTTGCACCAGCTCGTGGGCAATGTTAATCGCCGCCAGTACCGCAAGTTTTGAGAAAGGGCTACCGGGGGAATGTTTTGAGATCTCGCGCATCTTTTTATCCACAAGGGCGACCAGCTCATCGGCGTAACTTTGATCCGACTGGCCACGCAGGGTGTATTGACGTCCGAAGATTTCAATATGGAGTTTCGTGTCCATCTTCCGGCTCCACTCTTTGTTCAGCCATGACATTTTCTTTCTCATTATTGATATGGCTTAAGTTGCCTAAAATACGTTCAACCCGCTGCCGTACTTCTTCTCGCTCTGCTTGCAGGGCCTGAAAAGCTTCAGTCTGCTCGGAAAGCCGTTCTTCCAAAATACGGTTTTCCTCTTTTGTGGTGTGGAGTAGTCCGATTATTTCTTGAATGCGACTCTCTAATATCCCTAAATATTCCAGTTCCATTTGCGCCTCGCTTGGTTTAATTTTCGACAAATCTAAACCTTCACATCATCTTTGTCAACAGACCGACTAAAGGCATGAAAAATCATGCTTTATCCAATAAAAATGAGCAAGACAGTATAAATGTAAGGGATGATTTTGATTCTTTTTTGGAGAGAAAGCTTTCAATTGTTCTTGTGTTTTGTTTCGAGTATCATTCTTTTTGTTGATGTAGAAGTACAAGAGAGATGGGGGAAGATGTTTTGCCGCAGATCAGTAAAATACAAAAAGTGCTTGTGGTCGGGGCGGGTGCCGTTGGAGGATATTTTGGTGCGCTGCTCATCAAGTCGGGTGTGGATTTGTGTTTCCTGGTGAGAGAAAATCGCTTTCAGGTCATTTCTGAAAATGGGCTGAAAATTGTAAGTGCTGAGGGGGATTTTGTCGTGCAACCGACTCTGCTCAAGTCTCTTGATAAAATCGAGGCAGTTGATCTGATTATACTCGCCGTTAAATGTCAAGATCTTGCGCCGCTCTTGCCTCAACTTGTACCGCTTGTTGAAAAAGGCGCTGTGATTCTAACGCTTCAAAATGGGGTAGGGGCCGAAGATGATATTCTGAACTATTATGAAAAACCTTGTGTGCTTGCGGGAGTGGCTTTCATTACGGCGCGATTAAATCAATTGGGTGTCGTTGAGCATGCCCGTCGTGGCATGATTACCCTGGGTGAGTTGTCGGGAGAACAAAGTCCACGTGCCGAAGCCGTTCATCATCTTTTATCTGAGGCCGGGATTCACTGCCGTCTTTCGACCGATATTCGCCGTGACAAGTGGAAAAAATTATGCTGGAATGCCACTTTTAACCCACTTTCGGTGATTTTAGATTACCCCATCTCTTTGGTATTAGGGCATACAGAACTCAAAGAAATCGTTCGCAAAGGCATTGCTGAAATCATTGCAGTTGCTGCGTCAGAAGGGATTTTCATAAAACAGAAAATAATAGAGCAGACGATTGAGGCCTCGTATGATTTGAAAGATTATTACACCTCAATGTACGAGGATTATCGACAGGGCAAAGAGACCGAAGTTGAATACTTAAATGGCGATTTGTTAAGACGTGGCAAAAAGAACGGCGTGCCCACACCTGTAAACGAGATGCTTTATGCCTTGGTCAAGGGTTTGCAGATGAAAAATCGGCTCAAAGAGAATCTAAAATGAAGAAAAACACGTCCATCAAAGGCATATTTTTTGATGCAGGGGATACCTTATTTGAAGCAAAAGAGGCGATTGGATTTTATTACAGCCAAACCGCAGCACGATATGGGGTGAAAATTGAAGTTGAAACCCTTGATAAACGATTTAAAAATGCGTTCAAAAAAGCGCCACCCTTGGCTTTTCCCGATGCTGACAAAGAGACCCTGTCGCAATTGGAATATGCATGGTGGTATACGCTTGTGCGCGATGTGTTTCTGAAGATTGATTTTCCGCGCTTCGATGCTTTTTTTGAAGAGTTATATGGTTTTTTTGCAAGTGAAGCGCCCTGGAGACTTTTTCCTGAGACTCAATCTGTCTTAGCATCATTAAAAAAATCGGGATTCACGCTGGGTATTATTTCAAACTTTGACTCTCGCCTTATTCCCATTTGTCGGCACTTGGGAATCTACGACTATTTTGATCCCATCGTCTTTTCGAGCCAAAACTCGGTCGCAAAACCCCACCCTGCAATATTTGAAAAAACTTTGAAAACCTCAGGTCTGATGCCTTCTGAGTCCCTGTATATCGGTGATCACTATCAAAATGATGTTGTGGGGCCAGAATCGGTGGGAATGAGCGCACTCTTGATTGAGCGGGGCGCTCATGCTTCGGAGGCTGATCAAGCAGAATGCATTAGAGATCTACGAGAGATTGGTGTCTTTCTTGATAAGCCTTTATAAGCAAAAAAGCCCCGGCCTGCTTCCATGCAAGGCGGGGCTTTAAAAAAGCTAAGTCTTGTCCGGGTGCTATTCTTTGACTGTCATGGAGATGGCGTGACCACCGTCGGTTGCTTCGACCTCCACTTTCGCACCCGCTTTGATTTTTCCCTTAAGGTGGGTGGACTTATCGACATGAAATTTGTGTGATTTTCCGTGATCGTCTTTGACGGTCACAAATGCGCCTTCAGCTTTTACGATTTCACCAACAACGACATCGCCATGACCACCGGGGTGCTCGCCGCTTGCAAAACCTGCGACAGCAAAACTAAAGACCATAGAGAGTGCAACAACAAATAAACCAAGTGTTCTCATAGAAGGGACTCCTATTACGTGGGTGTTAAGGTGGCATTTCTCATATTTAACTGGGTTTTGAGAAACGTTCGCCGACTATATCGGATTTAATCCATTAAAACAAACTTTAGAGAACAACAATAAACCACTCGAAAATGACATATCAGGTATTGTTTTTAATCCAAGCTGTGTTTCTTTACAATCTGATCTTGGAAATGTCATAATTTTTCCCTTTGGTTTTGAATAAAGAAAATAAAGTGAGGTCTTTAGATGTCTGAAGTACGTGTTCGTTTTGCCCCCAGTCCCACGGGTTTTTTACACATCGGCGGGGCCAGAACCGCCCTTTTTAATTGGTTGTATGCGCGTCATCATGGCGGGAAATTTTTTCTTCGTATTGAAGACACCGACCAAGCGCGCTCCACGGATGAAGCCGTCGAAGCCATTTTAGACGGCATGCGCTGGCTGGGTCTGGATTGGGATCAATGGGAAGGCGGCGCGGGGGATGTCTTACGTCAGGGTGAGCGCTTTGATCTTTATAAATCAAAGGTGGCCGAGTTACTTGAAAAAGGTTTGGCCTATCCCTGTTATTGCACCGCAGACGAATTGAAAGAACGGCGTCAGTTGGCGATGAAAGAAAAACGCGTGCCGCGCTACGATGGGCGTTGCCGCAAGCTCAGTGGGCTTACGCCAGATTTGCCTTTCGCCATCCGATTTAAAGCGCAAGCTGAAGGCAAAATTGTGGTGAATGATCTCGTGAAAGGTGAGGTTGTTTTTGATCGCAGCACGATGGACGACTTGATTATCGCACGTTCCGATGGCACCCCCACCTACAATCTCGTTGTGGTTGTGGATGATGTCGCGATGGCAATAAGCCATGTGATTCGGGGCGATGACCATCTCAATAACACCCCGCGTCAGATCCAGCTTTATGAGGCCTTTGGCTATCCGGTGCCCAAATTTGCACATGTGCCGATGATTTTGGGTGCGGATAAAGCCCGTCTTTCCAAACGTCACGGCGCGACGGCCGTGCAGCAATATCGTGAAGAAGGCTATTTACCGGAGGCAATGATCAATTATCTTGTACGTCTGGGCTGGTCGTATCAGGATCAGGAAATTTTTTCCTTACAGGAATTGATTGAAAAATTTTCCGTTGAAGATGTGGGCAGTTCTGCCGCCATTTTCAATCCTGAAAAACTCAATTGGATCAACGCCCACTACATCAAAACCGGGACCCCCGAATTTTTAACCCCACCCTTATTGCCGCATCTTGCAAAGCTCGGCATCCAAAAAGAGGGGATCGACCTCGAGAAACTAAATCAGGTGATCCTGGCCCTGCGCGAGCGCTCTCGCAGCATCGTAGAAATGGCAGAATCGACGGCTTGTTATTTTCAGGATGAAATCCCCTACGACGAAAAAACAAAAAAATTTCTAAAAGTAGAAAACCTGCCCATTTTAGAGACCGTACGTAATACCTTGGCCGAGACGCCTTTTGAGCACGATCCCTTAAAAGAAGCTTTTCAGGGTATTTGTGAAAAATTGGAAAAGAAGCTTGCAAAAATCGCCCAGCCCATTCGAGCCGCGGTGACGGGAAAAACGGTCAGTCCCGGTATCTTTGATGTACTGGAAATTTTGGGCAAAGAAAAATCGCTCAAACGCATTGATCAGCAGATTGCCTTGTTGAAGTCGGTTTAAATCCCCCCTTGCCCCCCTTTTTCAAAGTGGGGCAAGTCATTGATTGATGAAAAAATTCTATTTTTATTTTATTCCAAGCTTTTACCTCATTTTGGATGACGTGTTCCCTTATCAAAACCTCATTAAAATATTCTTAGCACGTCAAATTGAGAAAGAAAAGGCAATGGAGAGAAGAAAGCCGACCCAAGTTCAGAGACTTCCTAATTCTCAATAAGATTGTCGAGTGGGCTTTGTAGCTCGTTGAGCTTGTGTTGCATCACATGAGTATATATTTCAGTTGTTTTAACATCTGCATGCCCCAAGAGGGTTTGCAGTGTTCTGATATTCACTCCATTTTCCAGCATGTGCGTGGCAAAACTATGACGCAAGGTGTGGCAGCCCGCGCGTTTTAGAATATCCGCCCGGAAACCCGCCAGCTTCACCGCTTTTTGCAAACCCGATTCCAAGACGTGGTGTCTGTGCTCCTGTCCCGATCTCGGGTCAATTGATCGTTTTTTTGAAGGAAAAACATATTGCCACCCTGTCTCCAGAGCGGCTTTTGGCCATTTTCGAGAGAGAGCTTCCGAAATATGTACCTGTCCAAAACCGGCTTTTTTATCTCGACCATGAAGCTGAACCACATCGGCAACGTGAGATGCCAACAAAGGGCTGATATTGTGAGGAAGCAGCGTGACCCGATCCTTCCCACCTTTACCGCCGCGGACAAATATTTTATTTTGCCCAAAATCAATATCCTGAATGCGCAGCCGAATACATTCCATCAGTCGCAAACCGGAGCCATACAGCAACTTTGCCATCAGGGCATGTGTGCCATCCATTTTTTGGAAAAGACGCTGAACCTCTTCTTGCGTGAGCACCGTCGGAGGTTTTTGCCTGCGTTTTGCACGAATAGGAGCCAATTTGCCCTCTAGAGGCAAATCCAGCACTTCGCGATAGAGAAAAACCAATGCATTGAGGGCTTGTTTTTGAGTTGAAATTG
>JAADHI010000152.1 GCA_013151935.1 Candidatus Manganitrophaceae bacterium | reverse complement strand
CAATATCATCCACGCCAGTCACGGTCACATCCTGTGCATCATTCCAATTGTCTGGCGTAAAGGTGAGACTATCTGTCGAAACAGTCCCTTCGCCTTCGTCACTGGACTTCAGAGCAATCACAACATTTTTACTCGGCTGCGTGCCCAGTACCACATCAAAAGTCACGGTGCCCAGATTTTCAGTGGTGGCGGTCCCAGACTGATTTTCAACACGAATACCCAGATTACAAGACGCAAAGGGATACAGTGTGGCGTCGGACGCATCCACCGAGCCACTGCTGAACACAATATCGATGCCATCACCCGGAAATGTTTCGTCTGTGGGCGGATCATGATCCCACTGATTCGTTTGGGCAAGGATCTCACCAAATGTATCGTTGAAGAGATCGACTTCACTATTACAACTCAGGATATTCAAACCTACACTGCCCAATGTCCCACCGCCCAAATCGGGCAGGGCATTATCTTCGACCACAACACCTTCTCGGTTTTCAAGGATACGGTTATTTTCAATGCGCGGTTCGGCATCATCCTGAATGAGCAGTGCCACCCCATTGCCCGTAAAATCGTTGTCAATGATTTGCGGTGCGGCATCACCCTGAATCAGCAGTGCCATCCCATTGCCCATAAAATCGTTGTCAATGATTTGAGGGGTCGCTTGTCCCTCAAGATGGACTGCTGAAAAAAATGAACGCGGTCCCTCAATCTCTCCAAAGGTATTGCCAAAAATATTCGGCGCACTGGACTGATCCACAAAAATCGCTGTGCTGTTACAGTTATCTGTCGACAAGTCACAACCGCCAAAAAAGAGGTTGTCTTGAATGGTGGGCGATGTGCCATTGGTTTCAATCAAAGGGCCAAAAAAGGGATTCGTCTCAAGTCCCAAGCCGGAAAGCGTTGCACCATCCGCACCCAAAATACGGGGGCCGGAGATTTCCGGATCTGTAAAATCTAGAAAAGCGATGCCATGCTGCGTCGTGCCGTGAATGGTCACCCCTGTTTTCATTTGCAACGGCAGTGTTTCATTCTCCGGGCCATCATCAAAAAAATAAGTTCCCGGCTCCAGCAACACGGTGCCGCCCGCTTCAGCCAAGAACAAGGCCTGTGTCAGTGTTTTGCACTTGTCAGCTTCTGCACCACAGGTGTCACTGTCCACACCATTGATCGGGTCAACAAAAAGGGTTTTGGCCGGATCATTAATCATCGCCTGTGTTTCATCGAAATAAAGCTCAGGATCAAGCGTGCTTTCTACACGCACATCCACCTGTGCGGCTCCGGGCACTGACGCAGGTGCGGTATATTCCGCACTAAGATCATCAATGGCTGTGATGGTTCCGACTTGTGCATCTCCGTTAAGAATGCCATCCACCGTCCATTGCAAAGCATCGCTGAGCAGAGGGCTACGTGTGGCGGTGAAGGTCTGCGTTGCATCCGTATCAATCACGGGGTTTTCCGGGCTGATCAACAGAGGTGCTTCAACCGGGATGGTCAAAACCACCGGAACATCTTCCTGTAAGTCTGTCACGACATTGCCAAACAAGATCACTTGGCCCGCTTCATCAGAAGCCTCTGCTTTAAAGATACGATTTACACCCACCGGCACGTTTAAAGTGAGGGTCACTGTCGTGCCCGGCTCAACATTGGCGCTCTCCCGCGCCAGTTCATTGCCGTCTGCATCCTGCACATCAATGGTTAAGAGGGTGATGTTTTCCGTTTTTGGCGCCCGGCGTTCCGACTTTGATTGTGCCGTGCCGTTGTTGACCGGAGCGAGTTTTATCCCGACTGAGGCCATGGGCTCCGACCCAGCCCCTGAATTTCCACCACTACAAGCAGAAAACACCATCAAGAGAGGAAGCAAGGCATAAAATCCTAAACGTGATGCAGAACGATTAAACATGGGGTTCCTTCAATATCAAAGAGGTTTACAAAACAGTAATCTGTCCTGACCATACAATAAAACGCAATTTCGTGAGACTTCCTCCTTAGTCGGGGAAATTCACTTCCACCGTGACACCCACTGTGGGCGGAGCACCCGCACCGATATCCGGCGTTGTCGGCTGTTGAAAGATGTGCGGCACAACGGGAATCGGGAGACGATAAACAGGCACAGACGATGCAAGCAGGGGCTTTAACACGGAATGAAAAGCACCCCCCTGATCAATGGCTTCCGCACCCGAAATAATGTTGGCCACATTCAAAGAAACGAGGGGTGTATCCAGCAAGGCCTTTCGTGCCAAGTCAAAATCAGGATCTTCCTCTAAGGCCAGGATGAAACCTCGACGCGCATCACGATAATGCCGTTGATCAAAGGCCACCAATCCGTCTGAAAAATGGCGAAAGGCTTTGAGGTTTTTGGTGTGAATTTTTTCGACCAACAAACGGGTCGGGTCATCCAAACTTTCAGGACAATAACCGAGGCTGCACAAGAGTTTAAAAACCAATGCTTTTTGTATGGTGTAAAAAGAGGATAACTCTCCTGAGGCATCAATGGCAGAGAGACGTCTGCCGCTTTCTGTTTGTGTGACCGTGGCATCCAATCGAATATTTTTTTCTTCTAAATCCAAAAAACTCCCGGTCGTGAATTTGGCTGCGCCCACCAGTTTACCGACACGAGGCGCGCTCTCTGGATTGACAATGCCGGATTTGGCTAATTTTAGTTCGTCCAAAATGGCTTGAATTTGAATCCGCTCTACAACGGTGAGTCCTTCAACCTGAGATAAATCGGTAATAATCATGGCGGCCAAACCCCGTGAAAGGGGGGCATAGGATGCCGTGCCTTTATTCGCAAAGGGATAAACGGCAACAGCTTTGGGATCGAGTTTTTCGGTGAAAGATTTTTCCTGTGCCACACGTTTTTTTGCCAAACGTTCCGCTTCTTTTTGCAATAAGATGGTGAGGTAACGCGATATCTTACGTCCCCCCTCGCTGCCTTTTTCAAGTCGCACAAAAGACTGCCAGGCTTTGATCGCCTTCATCGTATTGCCCATGCGCGATGACTCAGACCGAGATAAAGGGATTGCGCGGCATCCCAATCCCCCGTCTCGCCCAGGGCCGTTACGACATTGTTATATTGACCCGCTTGATAGAGTTGTTTGATTTCTTCAATTTCGGGCAGCGTTGCAGGAAAGACCGACGATGGGAAGAGAATAAAAATGGCGAGGACAAACGTGCCGAAAAAATGTAGCACCCGGGGTATTTGTTTTCTTTTTGTATAAACCGGCTTTTGAAGCTTCATGAGACCTACTCCTTATGAAATAACTTTCTATTTTCCACGGTGTTTTTTACTATTCTCCTTTTGCAAACCAGACGTAATTGGGTGCAATACCACCACGGATATCCGTCCACGCAGCAAAAGCTCTACCTGCACTGTCCACGGCGATCGAAGGGTACTGTTTGCCATGCCGGTTTTGCACATCATCATCGATTTTCTCAAAGGATGAGAATGAACTGTCACCATCGAATCGCTTGCTTAAAAAAAGACCCGCAAAGTCAGAACCAAAAACCTCATGTACGGCCAAATAAACGCCATTGGAACCATCCCATGCAAGGCTTGGGCTCACCTGTCGGTTCATCGCCACAGAAAATGACCCGACGGGTTCCGCCGTCTCAAATACAATTGCACCATTGGCCCCAAGTATTCCCTTATTGAAATAAACAATGGAATTTTGCGACTCCGCCGTGGAGACAATGCCCTGCCAAGCCAAATAAACATGGCGAGATACGCCATCATCGGCAAGCGGCCCCGCTGCAATTGTTGGCCTATCAGATGAAAGCAAGCCTTCAGAAACGACAACAGGAGCACGAAAAGTTTCGCCTTTATCACGGGATGCTGAGGCAACCAATACTCCCGCTTCTATCCAGGCAATAAACACAGTGCCATCTTCTGCAACGGAAAGTACAGCTTGGGTTTGCCCCATATCTCTAGCCGCTGCCGTCAGATTTTTTGGTGTCTGATCGATTAAACTTCCGTCGGAGCCGATGCGTTGCAACAAGATATCAAAACCCGCCTCTTTCCCTTGATCGGCCGTCCAGACCACAAAAACCGTGCGGTCGTCCAGCGGGGAAACGGCCACAGACGGATCAATCGGATTCGTACCAGCCATCACCAACTGGATTTCGCTGAACACAGTTTCCCCAAGTCGTTTCACGGCAAGGCGAATTGTTTGAAGCTCGGGCGAACAGGCGGCACATTCTGAAAACACGACATAAATCGTCCCATTCGAGTCGACTGCAATTGCAGGATCTGCCTGATGATCAGGACCAACGTCCAAAATAGGCACTGGTGTCGTCCAATTTTCTCCATCTTCGCTTTCAGAAAAAACAGCGGTTCGTTCACCCAAACTCTTGATCCAAACCACCGTCAGCTTTCCCTTATAGAAAACAATGTTCCGTTGTCCAGAAGATCGAGTCGATGTACCTGAAGTGCCAGTGTCTACAGGTGTAACCTGCTGATTTGCCCCAAAGGTCAGTGTACTCCCCGTCACGACTTTCACCGTAGCGATGTCCATCGACGGAGGTTGTGTTTGGCTCGTGGCTTCGACGGTAATCATCTTTGGAACACCCAAAGGCGTGCTGCCTTCATTCGGTCCGTCAATCGGAATCTTGATTGGCCCGACATAGCTCCCGGCACTGCTAATCGTCCCTAACTCGGAATCACCGCCACTCACACCATTCACACCCCATAAAACATCCGATGGATCAATGCCTGTAAGTGAAAAAACCTGTGAGCCTGTTTTTTCAACAATCGCAGCACGAGGTGAAATTGTAAAATTCGGGTTTTGCAGATTCACTGTCGCCGTGCCAAATTTAGATACATCTGAAATATCCACAACCTTCACGGTAACACTATTTTTTTCTGGAAATTGCGCCGGTGCGGTGTAAAAAGCCACATTGCCATCTCCTGAAATCGTCCCCACCTGCTCGTTCCCGTCTTTAATCCCTTCCACCTGCCATTCCAGAGTCGGATCGACAAGCCCACTCACATCAGCCGTAAAATTCGCAGTCCCGAGCAAGGTGACATCAACCGTTTTTGGTGTCACAGGAATCGCCTCAGTTTCCGTCACCCGCTGCATGACGATTTGAATCGGCGAATTCGAACTGGCTACGATATTTTCTGTTTTTTCGCCCCGGAATAACAATGTGCCTTGGCTCTCTTTCTCCGAAAAAGCTTCGACGATAAAAGTCATTTGGCCCAGAGGCACCACAAAATCAATGACAACTTCGTCATTGGGCTGTACATCCTGCTTTTCGGATTTTGCCGCTGAAGAACCCGCACTGTTTAAGACACGGGCCTCAATAGAAGCCACACCTTCACTGACAGGCTTTTTGATGGCCGAAACGTTTGAGTTGAGGCTGAAGGGATTTTCATCGACAGGCTCACCGAAGAATGTGAATCCGAACCGGCACCGCCATTATTACTACACGCCGTTAATACAAATAGGGAAAATACAAGAAATAAATAAGACTGTTTCATTTGTTCTACCTTTTAATCATTCATGTTGCACAAGCGTCATCCTCACCTTCGCGGGAATGACACTTCGGAACAAAGACATTTATTCAATCGCCAACAAAAGTACGGCTTGCAGACGCGTATGGGCCTGCTGATTTTCCGGCTCGATCGACAGCGCTTTTTTATATTGCGTTAATGCTTTTTCAAATTCTTGTTTTTTCTCAAACTGTATGCCCATTCTCAAATAATCTAAGGCGCTCAATGCACCTGTCTTTCGAATAATGCCCACTTTGGACAGCAAGCGGGATGACACTTTTTTAGAGAACGTTGTTTCCAATTCACGGCGCGCTTTAACGCGTCCCTGAACCGAATCAGAACCGACGACCCGTCCGCTCTGGACTTCAACAATCCGGGCATCCAAACGGAGATTTTCGACAATTTCACTGTATTCGCCCAAAATAAGATAATTTGCCCCCAATAACTTCCCTAAGGTCAATCTCCCCTCGGCTTCGGTCATGCCTTGGCTCGACAGCGAGAGTTCATTTAAAACTTTTTCAATGGCCTCTCGATCAATTAAGGTAATTTCAATTGATCCCGCCAAATGCGCCACGATGCGATCCGTCACAGTACGCTCCAGCCCCTTTGTATGAACGGAATGCGTAATACTGTTGTTTGAAAAGGGCAAGACCGCAACGGTTTTGACCTGGGGGACATCAGAAGAAGGCAAGATCTGCGCAGATTTCGCCGCACAAGCAGCGGTTAGAAAAATAACTGCCATCGCCAGAACAAGATTTTTAAAAAGATTTCTTTTTCTCGTCCACATCTTCCAAAACCTTTTGATCTTTCTGAATGGTTGCAATTTTTTCCGTCAAGCGGCCATAGGACATGGCTTCCTCAACTTCAACAATTTCAAGACGGCCGACTTTCTTTTTGCGATGACCAATCGTCTTGCCATCCACAACAACGGCTTCACCTTCAGCGATGATTTTCATCTGGACACCCATTTTGATACCGTGTTTTCGACCCAGATTGACAATCACTTGCTCTCCTTCGTCCACCAAAGCAATCTTGCCTCGTAAAGGGTAGAGAATTTTAATGCGTTGGCTTAAAATTTTGCCACTCACATCGGCCAATTGCAGCAAGCTGCGATCTGGATTCATCTCATCCGAATAAGTCATTTTCACCGCAGTGGTTTCAGGATCAATCACACGCAGACTCAAACGGACACCACCCGGCACTTGCACCAAGTTTCCCGTCACAATCAGACGGGCCGCCAGAATTTTTCCGAGTTTCAGGGCGGTCTCGGGATCGGCCAATTCGGAAGAGCCTAATTTCAACTCGGTGAGCAGTTTTTCCAAAATTTCCCGCTCCACAACAGAAACCCGTCCTGAGGCCATCAACTGTGTGGCGATTTCCTGTTGGAGCACATCGGCCATGCCTTCTCGTAACAAGCCGCCGCCTTTTGAGGTGAGGCCCAGAAAGGCAATGGTCATGGGACGTGAGGACCACGCATCGGAACGATCCACGGGGGCCGCCTGCCCTGATTTAAAGCGCTCGGCTAAACCAGCCACGAGGGTGTCGATCCGTTCTTGCCGGGCCATGTCTTCTTTAAAATCAAGATGCTGGGCAATGCGTTTTGAAAGCAGTTGGGCCACTTGATCTTCGGGGTCAACTGTAAGCGCCTGACGATAAAGGGCCAGGGCTTTTTTGGGCTCGCCTGTTTTTTCGTAAAGAGAACCCCGGTTGGTTAAAATTTCAGAGGAATAAGGGTTTTGATTCACAGCCTGTTGATACATGGATTCAGCCTGCTCAAATTCGCCGCGCTCACTATGAATCCGGCCCACCTGATTGTAGGCTTCAGCCTTTTGCCAATCACGACTCAGCTTGCCTTCAATGGCGCGATTGTATTCGGTTAAAGCACCGTCCTGATCACCACGGCTGGCCAGGACATTGGCTTTGACAAGATGCACGAACCCACTCTGAGGATGACTCTTTTGAATCTCCTCAGCAATGGCAACGGCCTTTGTCATCTCTCCTTTTTTGAGATGAATCGCCGCCAAACCTTCTTTTCCTAATATGGCTTCCGGTGCACTGAGTTTCACCAGCTTTGCAAAGGTGGCTTCGGCACGATCATATCTGCCCTCTTTCAAATAAAGCTGCCCCAAACCCGCCTGCGCAACACCGTCTTTCGGATTTTCTTTTAAAACGGTGGTGTACAATTTTTCAGCCAGGTCATTTTTCTTGAGTTGAAGGCTGCGTTGGGCGACGGTTGTGATAAATTTTTTGGACGTTGGCCCACCACCCTCTAAGGCATCGGTAATCCGCCCGCCTGGCCCCAGAACATAGGTGGTCGGAAAAATAACCTGCACCCCATAGTTCTTGGAGATCTTGCCGTCATCTTTGATGACAGGAAAAGGAATCGGGTTTTTTGCAAGATATTGATCCAGCATTTTGGGGTCATCTTTGCTGATGGCCAAAACAGAGATCCCTGCCGCTTGATAGGCGGCGTACTGGGCCTTCAAATGTGCCAGCCCTTTTTCAGAAGATTTACTCTTGTGTTTAAAAAAATAGAGAATGACCATGGGTTTTTCAGAGACCTTTTCCAAGGCTGGAAAAGCAGGAGCAAGTGTCCCTTTTTGAAGCGCGGCCTCAGCTCCCATTGTCTGAAAGAGGGTCACAAGAAATAATCCGATTGCCATCAATGTTTTTATATTTTTCATGGCGCTTCCTCCTCTAGCAGTTGTAAATTGATGGGAACCTTTTCGCCCGAAGGCACATCTATTGTGGCTTCCAAGGCGTGATAGCCTTTTTTTGAAACGAGCAATTCGTAGGGGCCTGCGGGCAAATTGATTGAAACGGGACTGAAACCCACAAGATCGCCATTGATTAAAATTTCTGCCCCACTGGGTATCGTCGCAAAAACAACTTCTCCTGTCATCACAGGTTCAAAATCAACACCAGGCGGTTCTGCGTGGAGGGTCTCCTCCGCCAATGGCAGTGGTTTTATGGGTTTTGGTGCTATGGGTGTCGGTTTTACAGAAACCTTTTTAATCTGTTTTTTTTGCTCAGGTGCTTTTTTCTCTTTCAGTGCAGCCTTTCCCGCACTGCTTGATTCGTCTTCAGACGATGGGACCTCAAATGGAACTTCAATCGCATCTGTCGGCACCTGAGTCACACTCGAAGGTGACTTCATCCAAAAAATGAAAAGAGCCCCCAGGGAAACTAAGACAATCGAGGGGAACAACAACATCTGATAGCGCCAAAATCCAGCCCCTTTCGCATCTGCTACGACATCCAAACTTGCCGTGGAAAGGGTCTCGGTCTTATCCATACTGCCGGGCTTGGTTCGTGTTAATGAAAATGTCCTGGTCGAGGCCGACTCCATTGTGGTCTCAAGGGCATCCGCCATATCCAAACCCGTCGCAAAACGGGCATCAGGGGCCTTTTCCAGGGCCTGCATCACCACAGCACTCAAACCTTCGGGAATGTCGTCGTCTATCAAATAGGGCGCATAAGGCATCTGAGTCAGCACTTGATGCATGACACTGGTAATGGAGTCACCCCGAAAAGCCTTCTCGCGGGTGAGCAGTTCATACAAGAGCACACCCACAGCAAATAGATCGGAACGACCATCCAAATGCTCCCCGCGACATTGTTCCGGAGACATGTATTGCGGGGTACCCGTCAAACGGTCGGTCTGCGTCATGCCCAAATCATCCAAACGCGCAATACCAAAATCGGTAATTTTCGCCACGCTTAGATCACGGGAGAGCAGGATATTTCCAGGTTTAATGTCGCGGTGAATCACCTCCCTTGAGTGTGCAAAATCAAGCCCTTCACAAATTTGAATGCCAATGTTCACAACGTCAGAACAACTCAGGGATCTTTTTTCCTTGAGCAATTCAGCAAGCGAGATGCCCTCCACATATTCCATGACGATATAGGTCGAGCCGGAGACAGGGTCTTCCCAGACATCAAAAATTGTCACAATATTGGGATGGATCAGACGACCCAAAGCCAGGATTTCCTGCTGAAAACGCCGTCCGGCACTTTCATGGGCTTCCAGAATATGTGGGCGAAGACATTTCAGCGCCACTTCCCGGTTGATCTTGGGATCTTTCCCCAGGTAGACGATGCCCATCGCACCGTGTCCAAGCTCTCGAATAATCTCGTATCGCCCTGAAGTTGCCATTGTTAGCCTATTTTGCCGCTTCCGCAGCACTCAACCATTGCCCCACTTGCAGGGCATCCGGTGAGTCTGGATCTAAGTCCAAATATTGTCGATAATGATTTGCCGCTTGGCTTCGATCTCGAAGATGGTTGTCGTAAAGAATACCCAGATTGTAATGCGCATCTGCATATTGGGGATCAAGAGAAACGGCCCTGACATAAGCCGTTTTTGCTTTTTCAAACTGTTTTGTTCTCCGAAAGACTTCCCCCAGATTATTAAATGTTCGGGGTGAATTGGGCCAGAATTCGGAACTCATAGAAAGGGCTTCCGCTGCCTCATCATACCGCTTGGCATCGGCAAAAAGTGTGCCAATCTGCAAAAAGGTTTCACCCAAAAAATGCCGCGCCTTGCGTGAGGTCAGCGCGAAAGCAATGCCTTTGGCTTCCGGCAGAGCACCGACGATGATGCCAACGACATCTCCCTTTGCATTCATCAGTGGACCACCACTGCTGCCCGGATTGATGGCAACATCGGTTTGCAAGAGCGGTTTACCCCCTAATTTTCGCTCTGGAGCACTAATAATACCTTGTGTTGCCGAATGGCTTAAACCAAAGGGACAGCCAACCGCAACAACGGCTTCTCCCACAGGGGGAGAGGGTTTTGCGTCTAAAACAAGGGGCATGACATTTTGCAGCGGAATTTGCAATAAGGCGAGATCAAGGGCTTCACTCACGGAGAGCAAGGTTGCCGGGTGGCTTGAACCATCCTGAAATCGTGCCATTAAACGCGTTGTCCGCTCCACTTGATGTGCACTGGCCAAAAGATAGCCCCGTCGACCAATCACAAAACCGCTGCCCTCGACCTGCTTTTCACCGACGGTACCGCTCAAACAAACAACTTGTGGAAAATGGCTTGGCATAAGAAGTGGGGCCTGTGCGGCCTGGGGCAGAGGCATCTCAATAGGCTTCTTTGTTAGAAGGGGCAGGGGAAGCGGAGTCATCGTAGGGGGCTGGACCAAGACACCTGTAGACGCTGGCATTAGAGGACGAGTAGCCTTTCCCCGCGCTGAATCTCGGTGCTTCAAACCTTTATCGCCGGGCACATTGGTCAAATCGGCCAATTTCTTTCGCACCTCTCTTGCATTGCGATGTGTTGGCGACGAGGCCAGGAATTTCCGATAGTGAAAAACAGCCTGAACTGTATCTCCTTTTTCAAAAGAAAACAGATTGCCCAGATTGTAATGCGCCTTATAATGTTTGCGATCCACCCGGAGAACTTGCTGATAACTCTGTATGGCCTGGTCTGTCTTATTCAATCTCTGAAAAATAATGCCGCGTTTAAACAAGGCTTCGGTATCATCAGGGTTATATTCAAGGGCATTATTGAAGTACTTCATTGCCGATTCCCATTCGCCCTGGTCATAGGCAATGAGCCCCTGCTCTAGATCAGTCGGGCCGAAACCCTCAGGTGCAACACGGCGGAAACAGCCGGTCAAAAGGAATAAACTTCCCAGGATGAGCACACTATTTAAAACGATTTTACGCATTTTCTTACCATTAATTTCTAGGGGCATTCTAGGCCAGCAGTCTAAAATGGTCAAGCTACTCAAGCACCGAGTACTGTGCCCCCTCCGAATAACTCAGCTTTTGGTAATCTTCTCCACCCTCTAAATCTCCTCCGACACTCGGACTTGTAAAAGATTCTGAAAAACGAACAATGTCTCCTTTTTTTGGAATTTTAGTGGCATTTACGACGCGTGCCGTGGAAAATTTCTCCTGCGCCGTCGTCACCACAAGCTCTCCAATCGGGTTTTCAATGAGACCCACGACCTGATTAGTTTCTGGATCAGTGAGCACTTTTTTAATCGAAAAAATCGAAAGCCGGTCTCCCGTTTGCACTTGGGCACTCACACCTGCGTTAAGATAAATCAAGTCATCTTCAACATGAATCACCTTGCCGACCCAGGAGGAATAAGAATTCAGACGCTCTCGCACGGCGCCCAATACAAATTCCAAAGATTCATGGATCACCGTTCTGGTTGCCTTACCCAGCGGGGTCTTGTGAAAGGCATCCGCGCCAAAAGTAAAATTCACGATAGAGTTTAATTCGACTGCTCCCGCTTTTTCCCAAGCCCGACCACTGGCCCGGTGCGAATGTAGGATTTCACCCGTTGACGTATCAATCACTCTAAGATCGATACCGACATGGGCCGCAGAAAATTCGCCAGAAACCTTTGGAAAAAACCATTGGAAGAGACCAAAATGTCCACCACCACCGACAGCCCGCTGTTCAAACTCAGTCACTTCACCGACAATCAAATAATCCACTCCCAATAACTTCCCGACTTGAGCGGCGGTTTCTTTGGTCACGAGTTTGGCATTGGCCAACTCCTGCTCCTGGATGATTTGGGACAAGATGCCACGCTCAACGACAATCACTTGACCGCTATCAATCAACTCGGTCACAAGCTGAGCAGAAAGGCCACCGCCGATGTCCCATCCACCATAGATTTGAGCAAAGCGGTCGTTTGCACCAAACTTGGCTACGGCGACGCGGACTTTCATACCGCCGCCTTCAGCCGCCCAGGTATGTCCTGAGAAAATATGAAAGATGAGTGCTGTAAGAATGATGATTTTTATCAATGAGTGTCTAAACATGATGCCCCCTTAACGCTTTCTTTAAATCTTTTTAGCACCGTTTGTAGTATTCGTTGACGATGTTGACTGAGGTTTCGTTTACGATACTGCCTTCATTTTTTTCGATATTGGCTTCGTTGCTGGCCTGAATATTCAATTTTCCTTTGATCACCAAACCGCCTTCATCGCCAATATCAGACAAACGTGAGCGGGCTTTATCAGCCCCCGTGCAATCGGTAATTTCCTGATTTGTCGTGAACAGGTTTGCCCGAACTCTTAATTTTTTTTCAGCCCTCTGAACACGCTTTCTCATTTGACCTAGGGTTTTTGTTAATTTTTTTTCTTCTTTTTCTTTTCTGAGTTTTTCTTCTTCCTTTGTTTCTTCTTTATCTACTTCTGATTCTTTCTCTTCGTTTGAGACTTCATCTGTTTGGATCGGAGGAGCGGCATTCACCTGAAACATCGGGAAAATGAGGAAGAGGCCCAAAACAAATGCCCCTATTTTAATCATTTTATATTCTTTTTTCATCTTTATCTCCTCCCAGCCGGAAGGACGGAGCGGCCCTTATGTTCCGCTCCGTCCTTCTCCTTTGCGCGTGCATCATCTTAATTATTGTTGGTACCAAAACCGCGAAAGGTGCTCATGTTGTTGTCTCGAATATTTGTATCTTGTTTACCGGTGAGATTCGCGGAATTGCTCTGGGATAGATCTCCGCGGCTGACACCAATGCCACCCACAAAGTTGCTCTGACGGGTATTCGCATCTCCGGTAATCACTACACTGTTTGTAATCCCTTTGACAACGTTCGACGAAACATCATTGCCATCCCCTTGAGCAATCGCAGAATCATCAATGTCATTACCAGCCATGGTATTTACTTCTGTATCTACTGAGACATCAGAACATCCGAAGAGGCAAAAAGCTTCACTTTTTGTTGCGGTGCCAAAAACCAGGGCCAATCCCATAAACGCTGCGATGACAGTCATCTTTTTCATTTTATTTCTCCTTTTAAAATTTATAAGCTAAGCGGCAGATCCATTCCGCCGCTTTTTTGCCTAAGTCATTAGTTGTTGTTTGTACCAAAACCACGGAAGGTGCTCATGTTGTTATCTTGGATATTTGTATCTTGTCTCCCGGTAAGGTTCGCCGAGTTACTCTGGGAAAGATCCCCGCGGTTCACACCAACACCACCGACAAAGTTACTTTGACGGGTATTCGCATCTCCAGTAATCACCACACTATTTCTAATCCCCTTGACAACGTTCGACGAAACATCATTGCCATCCCCTTGGGCAACCGCGGAGTCATCAATCTCATTGCCGGCCATGGTATTAATTTCGGTATTCACTTCTGTATCGGCACATCCAAATAAACAGAACGCTTCACTTTTTGTTGCGGTGCCAAAGACCAATGCCAATCCCATGAACGCTGCTAAAACACTTAACTTCTTCATTTTATTTCTCCTTTTTTGTTTGTCAGATGAGCAGTGGAACCATTCCACCGCTTTTCACTCTTGAATTTAGTTTTTGTTTTCACCAAAACCACGATAGGTGCTCATGTTGTTATTTCGGATATCTGTGTTTTGTTTCCCGGTAATGTTCGCCGAGTTACTCTGAGTAATATCCCCTCGACTGACTCCGATACCCCCGATGTAGTTGCTCTGACGCGTATTGACATCTCCGGTAATCACCACACTGTTTCGAACATTTTTCACGATGTTGGATGAAACACTATTGCGGTCTCCCTGAGCCACTGCGGAATCATCAATGTCATTTCCGGCCATGGTATTGACTTCGGTATCCACATCGACATCGGAACATCCGAAGAGACAAAAAGCTTCACTTTTTGTCGCCGACCCAAAAACCAATGCCATCCCCATGACTGCTGTGACTACGGTCATCTTTTTCATTTTTTCTTCTCCCTTTTTATTTGTATTCATTTTTAGACACATCCCAAATAAGATTTTTTATCTCTCCCTTAATGCTTGATGATTTAGGTATAAAGCAAAGAGCGTGCCAACTTTAATACGACAGAAACAGTCAATATTTTCCTTATTTCGTCTGTTTTGTTATCAATTTGTAAATATTGTTCCTGAAATTGGGAAAATCTGTTTTCGGATTCTGGAAATCCGAAAGGAATATAGAAAAATCGGAAGTACTGCCAGACAAAAACCACTTTGCAATATACTCACAAGGACTTAACCCCTAATCACACGAAGAAATAAACCGCATTGAACAAAACCTTCCTTATATATAAGGGATATTTTTGTTATACAGTTCGTATGCTTTAACGTAGGATGAAACGCCAAATCATACGAATACCCTAAAAATATAGAATAAAGGTTTGAATCCGTCTGACCTGGCCTCATTCCTGCATTTTCTACTTGAGGACGAGGAACAGATATAACTGTTGGGCAATGAAATAGTTTCTTTATTTTTTGGAGGAAAAAAATGTTCTCAAGTAAGAAAATTCATATTCAGAAATTCCTTTTATTATTCTTTACAATTTTTATCTCGGCTTGTTCTAGCTCCGGTGGCGGGGGGGGGGGATTTGTAGCGATAGATCCCTGCGCAGACAACCCTCCTTCTCTCTCACCCGCCAATAACACGGGGACGCTACACTTTTACACGGGCTGCGGCCTCTGGGCTGTTGATCCAGCTAAACCCAGTGAGCCGGGTTTAGTCGAGACGGACTGGGTTGGCGATTCATTAAAACGCCTGATCGGTGGGGTTTGGGATACGGCTGAAAAAAAAGTAACCCAGAAAAAGCTCCATGCCCTGATGTACGCTAAAGCAGACGGCCGGTTTTATCGCCTAAGTGCAAACAAAGCAGTGCCGATCACCCCAATACGAGTGTCCAGTGAAACAGAAGCCCATAAAATGTGCGGTGTCATCGCCACCCTGGAAGACTATCAGGATCTGAACAATTCAATCTATGTCTATTCCATGCCAGGACCGGATCAAAGCTGTGGGCTTTCCGATGACAATATCGAAAAATATATTCGTCTGGGCATGTGGGCATGAGTGCCGGAACATCACCGATTACTTTTCCGAGGGCACGCGAAATATTCACGATCAATGATCTCGTAGACAAAGATACAGGAGCCCTCACAGGCTGGCTCGCCATCAAACAGCGACGGAAACAACGACAACTTCCTGCTTTTTCTGCACAAGCAGACCCGGCAAATGATGTTTTGAACACATTTTATCCACTGGGCTTTTTCGACGATACGCCGCTCATGGTTTCGGGACCCGCTGCAACTGGCGGCCTCAATCCAGATACGGTCTATCGTTACAATGTAAACCCGCCGGACGATGTCATCTTTCCCTGTCCGGGTGAGGATAACGATGTGCTTCGCTTTCCACCGGTATCCGATCCCTCTCAATTTGAAATCAAATTACAAAAACAGGTCAAAATGATTTGCCTTGAGGACGGAACAATCCTTGAGCGAGACCTAGATGCCTCAGACGCCAATATGGAGTCCTTAAGAACAGAAATTGCGGGACGTCAAGTCATCAAAACCACAATCGAAAGTAGAACAGTCGATATCACCGCGTCGGGGGAAGTCACTGTGAATACGGTCGCAAGTTACGCCGATTTGTATCGCTGTAATATGGACTTGAGCGATTGCACACTCTTAAAAGAAACGAAATTCCAAACATTCTGTGCAGAGTCTGGATTTGACCAGGTCGGAAATACAGGACAAACACTCTCAAATCCTTTTGCTGTGACCGCCTACAACTATGACCGCTTCGGAGAGAACAAACTTAATGGGGAAGTCATTCATTGGATCAGGGCAAATAATCCGGATGTGGTTATCCTACATGACCTTTTTGAAACAGACACCACAACAGGAGACGATGGACCTGGAAGGGTAGAATTTATCGGCACACTGGGGGACGACGATCAGGTGGCGGGTTGGAATCAATTTAAAGCCAAGGTTACAGGCATTGGCTCTCCCATCCTGTTCGAAGCCAATCCCGTCGCTCCAAACCCGGAAGACCGCACCGCACCTTATTGCAAACGACGAGAAGAATTTCTCATTGCAGGTATCTTCCCTCAATCCCCACGCGGTTTTAAAAACCAATTCACCGGAAAGATGGTCGTTCGCATCGACGTGAATTACAAACCGCAGCCGGATGATTCAGACAGGGATCTGGCCAACAAAACTGGCGTGAAAGGCTTGATGTTTGTTTACGATACGGAGACACAAACCCTCTCGGCCTCCGAAAAATATGCTTCTGAGATTGATGAATTTTCCGATGGCTCCCGATCTTCCTTTCCACAAGGCATGCCCTTTATTTCGGATCACAACAATTTTTATTTTGCAGACAACGGCTCACTTTTTAGAATCCCCCTTGAAGGCGGAGGAAACGCCCTTGCATTAGTCAACGAAGGCAAACAAGTTGTTGAAATGAAATTAACAGAAAACAAGCTGGTCTACAGTCTCACGATCACGGGAGCGACAGGTGCGACCACAAGCGTGCAATCCATCAACAAAACAGGCGGATCAAGGGCCACACTACTTCCCGACACAACACGTGCAGTACTCCCGATCATAACAGATGAGGATTGGAACTACGTCTACTTCCAGACCCTGGAATCTTCGGAAAGCCCGCCGGGCGTTTTTTCACGGCTCCATTCCCCTAAAGAGGATGGCACAGAACCCAATGTCAGCAATAACGCACACCTTGCAGGCCGTACAAGAACAAAAATCCTAGGTATCTCAGGATGCGCAGATGACGGGACTTATAC
>JAADHI010000106.1 GCA_013151935.1 Candidatus Manganitrophaceae bacterium | reverse complement strand
TCTTTTTCAATTTGAACCGGATCATTTGATGGTGACAGTCCGAGGCGGTTTGAGACGCGACGCACGTGGGTATCCACGACGATGGTTTGTTGGCCGAAGGCTTCTCCCAAAACGACGTTTGCCGTTTTTCTTCCCACACCTGCCAAGGTGATTAATTCAGCCAGTGTTTGCGGGACTTTGCCATCAAAATCTTCCACGAGTTTAAGGGAACAGGCGATGATATTTTTGGCCTTGTTGTTAAAAAAACCTGTTGTGCGGATGAGCGAAATCAAAACATCTGGCTCGCCTTTGATGATGTCTTCGGGGCCGGGAAACGTTTCAAAGAGTTTTGGGGTGACTTGATTGACACGCACATCCGTACATTGCGCGGAGAGAATGGTGGCAATCAAGAGTTGAAAAGGGTTTTTGTGTGTGAGTGCGACCTCAGGTTCTGGAATGGCGGCTTCGAGACACTTGAGAATGGCTGTGGCATTTTGTGCTCTTTTTTCGCGCAGTTTTTTTGCATTCACAAAATTTATTTTGAAGGGGGTGTGTCTTCAACTTGAAGCGCAGTTTCGCCTTCGGGGGCGGGTTCAAGTTTTAAAAAAATCTTCATTTGTTTTGACAGTTCATCACGGCCTTTTTGATCTCGTAAACTGATACGATATTCGTTGATGATTTTGATGGATTGTGCGTACCATTCTTGCCAGCACAGGTCACAAATTTTTTCTTTCAAAGTAAGGCCGATCTTCCCTCCGTAAGGATTATCTTTGATGGCTTCTCGTGTTTGTTCGCAGCGGATGCATGTCACATCGGCCATAACTAAAAACCTCCTTATTGATTTGAAAACAGGCTTCGTGTGAAAGGGACGTGTTGTGTTCCTTAGTTCTTAGCTCCGGCGGCTGTTGTGGGCTTGCCCCAGGGTGGTGATGTAAACAATGATCTGCTCTAAGGGAAGACCCAAAAGGGCATTCACTTCATCATCATAAAATCCACCGATACCACTCACGCCTAAGTTTAAACGAATGGCGGCTAGATTGATACGCTCGCCGATTTGTCCGGCATCAAGGTGAAGATAACGGTAGGCACGGTCGCCGTAAGCGAGCATGGCATTTTCTAAATGTGCGGTGTGTATAACGAGGGCTGCGGCATCTCGCGACAGGTCTTGTCCCAATGAAAAATGCCATGCCTGGGTCTTAAAATCACCTGCGTAAATTAAACGGAGTTCCCGACTTTTTGGTGCATAATAATAAACCCCCGCCTCTAATCCGCTGATATTTTGCACGACGATATAGGTTTCAAGGACGTCTGCCGAAAAAAAGGGCGTGGGAGAAAGTGGCGGATCCGGATAGGCATAATCGAGTAGCGCTGAGAACTGTTCTTTTGAAAAAGAATCTCCCGTATACGCCCGTGTGGATCTGCGGCGTAAAATGGTTTGTGCGATGCCTTTCTGCCAGTCGATGGTGTCGTCTGTAAGCAATGTTGTTTCCTTGAAGGTATTCTTTTCCTCAAGCGATTGGGGGACAGACATTGTTTTTTCTAAAGGGGAGCTCGCATCCAGTTGTGTAATGGATGAGGCCCGATGGAGTTGTAAGAGCAAGGGGTCTACCTGGGCGTCATCGTTATTTTCCAGTTGATATTGATAGCGCTGTGTGGGCCCTTGTTCATCTGTCTCAACCTGTGTTTTTGGCAGGGCGACCACACTGAGCACGGCTTCTTTTGAGTCTTCGAGCAAGAGCAAATGATTGAGGGCATTGTCGATAAATGATCCGATGGCGTGAGGCATAAAACCTTCTTCTGGTGCGTAAGCAATGAGATTTCCCAGAACATGCCCTGTATCAAGTAGAATACGACGATAGGCACGCTCATGATATCGCCACGCGCTACGCTGAAAAACAGCGGTGGTGATGATGAGCAGGTTACATTGTGCGACAGCCTCATCTTCAAAACAGTATTTTTGAAACTCGGGCCAGAAATTGCCTTCCCAGACTGGAGTGAGTGCATGTTCGTCGGCCTGAAAATTATAGATCCCATCTTCCAAAATAGAAGAATCTCGGATCGCGACATAGATTTCAGTCGGATAAAGTCCGCCTGCTGTGGGTGCGGCGCGCATACTCAGGGATTCTCCCGAAGGGTATTGCAGAATACCCGTGACCCCATTTGTAAAATAAAGCAGACGGGCCAGTGCGGCCAATGAAAAGGGATAACCCGTTTCTTCTGAGGGGGGCTCAAGGGGCTCCCCTGTAAAGGGATTGTTTCTCAAGGGCAAGTAGGGGGTCATGTCGATTTTTTTTTCGCTGCGATAGGCCTTAAAAGGTGAGGGTTGGGCAGACCAGTTGAGGGGGCTTTGCTGCTGGTTCATTTCGGATTCATAATATTTTGTTTTTTGATGATAAATGGCAGCGATCGATTTTTGGTCCATTTGGTGCATACTCAAACCCCCTTCTGTCAGTGTCAGCGGAAGACTATCGATTTTATGGGTGGAAGTCAAACGTTCGATTTTAGAATGAGACCCTCAGCTTTGAATATTTGTGGGGCCAGGGTTTCCCCCCTCTTTTGCCTGTTCAGAAAGCCTTGAAAGGACTTGCAGGGCTTGTAAGGGGGTGAGGTTGAGTGGGTCTATTTTTTGAAGGCTTACAACGAGGGGATGTGGCTGTATTTCAGGCCGTGGTTCTTTTATTTCGTTTGAGGAGGATGAGAAGAGTCCGTAATCTTGAGGGGAAGCCGAAAGGTGAGCAGAGAGCGGTGTTTTTGTGGCTTGCGTATCCAGTTTTTTTAAGACGGCCTTTGCGCGTTTGATAATCGTTGGTGGGAGACCTGCCAATCGTCCGACTTGGATGCCGTAACTTTTATCCGATCCGCCTTCGACCATCTTTCTTAAAAAGACGATTTCATCACCCCATTCCCGCACCAGCACATGATAGTTGCGTATGCCTTCGTGGGTTGTAGCCAAGCCCGTCAATTCGTGATAGTGCGTGGCAAAAAGTGTGCGGGCTTTGAGTTTTGTGTAAACGTGTTCTGCGATGGCCCAAGCGATGCTGATGCCATCAAAGGTGCTCGTGCCACGTCCAATTTCGTCCAATAGAATAAGACTCTTGTCCGTGGCGTGCATGAGGATTTGCGCCATTTCCGTCATTTCAACCATGAAGGTACTCATGCCTTCGTTCAAGGCATCCTGTGCGCCGACACGGGTGAAAACCTGGTCGCTGACGCCAATCATGGCTTTTTTTGCAGGCACATAGCTTCCCATTTGCGCCATGATCACAATGAGTGCGATTTGTCGCATATAGGTGGATTTCCCGGCCATGTTGGGACCGGTTAGGATTAAAAGTTGATTCCCCGGTGGATCAATGAGGGTGTCGTTGGGGACAAAACCTGTTTTTCCACCGGACATACCGGCTTCGAGTACAGGATGACGTCCTTCGGTAATTTGGATGGTGAGTCGATTGTTGATTTCCGGACGACAGTAGTGATTGCGATGGGCGATTTCGGCAAGGGCGGACAATAAATCCAAGAGGGCGATCATTTGCGCCATCTTTTGAATACGCGCACTTTCTTGTGCGATGTCGTAGCGAATCTCCTCAAAAATCTGGTGTTCAAGATTCAAAATGGCGTCTTTTGCGCCTGTGAGTTTTTCTTCCAGATCCTTAAGCTCTGCGGTCATAAAGCGTTCGGCATTGGCCAGGGTTTGTTTTCTAATGAAGTCTTCGGGGATATTTTTGATCTGTGTTTTGCTGACTTCAATATAATAACCCTGCACACGATTGTAGCGGACTTTAAGCGAGTCAATGCCCGTGCGCTGGCGCTCCTTTTTTTCGATCTCTGTCAACATCGAACGGCCTTCTTTTTGAAAATGCCGAAGTGTGTCGAGTTCTGGCAGGTAGCCTGCTTTAATGACCCCCGCGTCTTTCAAGGAAAAGGGGGGATCGTTTACGATGCTTGTTTCGATGAGTTGGGAGACGGATACGATATTGTCCCAGTTTTCTAAAATGCCGCTGATGATGTGCGGATGTCCAGCACCAGCTGTTGTATTTTCAATATGCAAAAGTGCACTTTTAATTTCAGGCAGCCGGTCAATAGAGGTTTTAAGTGCGATGAGATCCCGTGGCTGTGTTGCCTTAAGACTGATCCGTGCGATGAGCCGTTCAATATCGGCCACTTGTTTGAGGTGGCTGCGAAGCTTTGTCCGTAAGGGGAGATTTTCATAAAAAAAGGTAAGGCCGTCCTGTCTTTGTTGTATTGCGGAAACCAAGAGCAGTGGACGTAAAATGGATTCTTTTAAAAGTCGCCCGCCCATTGCGGTCAAGGTGTGATCCAATAAATGAAAAAGCGTGCCATCCTGCTGATTCCGCGAAAGCGGGAGTAAATCCAGATGTTTGAGGGCCAAGGGATGAATACGCATCAGGTTTTTCATGGGAATTAAACGCAAGGCGGTGATATTGCTTAAGGACTGTTTTTGTGTGTCTTGCAAATGCAAAAGCAAGGTTCCTGCAGAAATTAAAGAAAGCGGCCCTCCGCCAAAGATCGAAAGTGTCTGCACTTTAAAATGGGTTTTCAGGCTGGTTTCGGCGTCTTCTCTTGTGAACATGAAAGGCGGAACGAAACGCAAAGGCCAGCGATGGGTGAGTGGTTGTATATAGGCCATTTCTCCTTGGTGACGGGATGAGAGTACGATTTCTTTTGGGGCGATTTTCATGAGTTCGGCTTCGATCATACCCCAAGTGGCATCCGTGGCTAAAACACGAAAATCCCCTGTTGAAAGGTCGATACAGGAGAGGCCAATATTGCGTGCTGTTTCGAGGGCTTGATTGGATTTCCAGTGCAGCGCTACGAGGTAGTTGGCTTCTTTTTCAGAAAGTAGCTCCGCTTCGATGACCGTACCGGGCGTAATCACACGCATGACCTCTCGCCGCACAATCCCTTTTACGGAGGCCGCATCTTCCATTTGCTCACAAAGCGCAACCGATTCGCCCGCACGAATGAGACGGGCAATGTATGCGGAGGAGGCATGATGGGGAATGCCGCAGAGCGGAATGGGGTTGAGATTATTTTTATCGCGTGAGGTCAGGGTAATTTGCAGGATTTTAGATGCCTTGACTGCATCGTTATAAAACATCTCATAGAAATCCCCCACCCGAAAAAAAAGGATGGTCTCCGGGTGATCCGCCTTAATGGCGAGAAATTGTTTCATGAGAGGGGTGGTCGCGGCAGCCATTGTTGTTTTCCTGCGTGATTAAAATTAGGGGGATTTTACAACAAATGGTACGTGATTGCTTGTGAAAAAAATGTGAGGTCTTCTCTCGAAAAAGAAGGGCATGTTGTTTTAATCTGCGATCCGCATAGATCCACGAAGAGCATTTGTGATTAGAATCTTCTTGATGAATTGTGCATGGGGTAGAGTAAGGAGGGAATGTGTCGGAGCTGAGCTGATTTTCATAAAAAAGCGCCCGTTAAGCTTGAGTTAACGGGCGCTTTTTTATTTATTTCTTTGTTTGAGACTTTTTCCGACCATATAATGCCAGACCAATAAGTCCTGATCCCATCAAAATGAGCGAAGCCGGTTCGGGTACAGGCGCAGGCGCTTGAGCATTCACGATAAGGCTGGCACGTCTAATCCTAAAATCATTGTCGAAGCCATTCCTGTTGACAGCAATAGCAACTGTCCTAAGTTTTCCATCACCTAACCAGTCTAACCAAGAACCTGTTAAATTAAAATTAAAGGTTTCAATCCCAAGGAAGACAGTTTCGTTGAATATTGTGGCACCCGTGCCGTTTTCACCGGTCACTTTAATTTTTATTCTTTCTCGGGGAAAGAAATTTCCGCCATCCATCCCTCCGATTCTAAAAGACAGCAGTGCGGATGTAAGATTAAGGCTTGTATCGAAAGTTGTCTCGTCTAAAGTAGGGAGATAAGTTGATCCAATGATCCCAGAACTGTCTTTGACAAATGAGCTCCCACCAATGGTGTTAAGGTCAAAATTATAAACCGCCCTTTGGCCCTCTCGAACACTCAGATTTTGATCAAAAACTTCTTCGTAGGTTATGGGGACAGCCATCGCAACGGTATTGAAAATCAGTGATATTCCCAGCATTGCAAATACAGCAAAACCACTTTTCAGCAAGTCTTTGTATTTATCGAATACGTTTGTATTTTTAATTGATTCCTGCATCAGACCTCTTCCTTTTTCTGTTTCGTTTGTTTTGATCGTGAAACAATTTGCTCACTTCAAACTAAATACAAGCAATATATATACCAACGATTAAAAGAGTTGTTGTTATTCTCTATCCATCTTTAACTTCTATTTTTATCAGGCTCCTTACAAGCTCTAATACTTCATGAATGTTTACATCTCTTCCAATCATTTTGTTTTGTAGAGGCAGCATGCCAAGTGTCCTATTATCAATGATATCAAATAGGTCTGTGTTATTTTAGCTGAAAAATCCCTATTTTGAGATTATTAGAGTGTAAAGTATCTCGACATGTATTTTAGTAACTAAATTTGGATAAAGGTAATTTTTTTTTGGAAGTAAATAAAAAAGAGGTGGATCAAAGAAGTAAGTGCGACACATTTTCTTTTAATAAAGTGAGGTGAACTGAGATCATTGTGATTTTTATCTCCGTCCAAAAAAAGGAGAATAAACCTTTTATTAATCTCGACCCCGCAGATATTACCAAGCTTAAACAGGGGCTGATCATCTTCATTAAAGCGATCTCAAGTTAATTAATAATTTTCTTAATATTGAATTGAGAGATTCTTTATCTTCTTTGGTTAAAACTGCTGTTAATTGAGCTTGCGTTTTCACGTGATCATTAAGTATCCGATCAATGAGTACATGTCCTTTATTTGTAAGCGATACGATAAAGCCTCTCGCATCTTGAGGATTGGATGTACGCTTGACAAGGTCTGCTTTAACAAGTTGGTCAATTCTGTTCGTTATTGTTCCTGAAGTTACCATTGTTCTGGTCATCAAATCACCCGGCGAAAGTCCGTAAGGTGCGCCTGAACGTCGTATGGTCGCTAACACATCAAATTTCGCTCCATTTAGGCCATGAACGGAAAAGGTTTTATTCATCTCATGTAAAAAAAATTGCGACAGCTGTAGAATGCGGCCAATGACTTCCATTGGCTCAACATCAAGATCTGGTCGTTCTTGATGCCACTGTTTTATGATTTTGTCTACGTGATCCATGTGTTTACTCTAGGGCGCACTAATCTTGACGTCAAGATATTCTTGCGCTACCATATTTATCTTGAGGTCAAGATAAATAATTAGGAACCCAATATTGGAAACCGCCCGCACAACGGAGATAATCTTATGAGCTACTTTGTGAACTTGATGATTATGTTATTTATAACCCTTACTTCGGCGATCAGCTATGCTGAAAATAACCCAAAAATATTGTTGGTTTTAAGCAGTGACTCTCAGTTAGGAGACACAGGTAAGAAGACAGGGTTTTGGCTAGAAGAGGAGTTAAAGCTGACCCGTGTTATCCCCTTCCTTCTACAAGACAAACTCATAGAACGGGGTGCCAATTCTATTCACGGTAAGCCTTGGAAAGAAAATATGGTGGTTGATGGGCGTTTGATTCCAGGACAGAACCCAGCATCGGCAAAAAAAATCACCGAAAAAATCATTGAACGTTTAACACTGAGGGCTCGCACTATTGCTGAGCAGATTCAAGTAGAAGGTAAAATTAAGCTCTCATACAGTGATGGAAGGCCTCCTTCCATAGGTCTGAGTAACATGAATCGAATTCTGCACTCCGTTGGGGTTCGTGTTAGTACCTTGCCCTTGCCCGAAGTAGCATCACCCATATTAAAAGCCTCACAATCAAGAGCGATTAACCCTGAAGAGATTACTGAACTACTATCAATATTTTCTCTAAATCGCGATGAATTGCTTGACGAAATTAGTAAAGCGGGTCGAAAACCAGAGGCGCATCGGGGTGGTTTTTTATCTACCTCCGAAATTAATGTCTCTCCTTATCCGAAAGTTTATGATATGAAGGCCATGACACCTGAAGTTATGACTTATCTTCAAGAAAAATTTGGAAAACTCCACATAAATAGCTCAGATAGGGGGGTGGGGATTGATGAGGTCATGACAATTGTGTCAGGAGGGCCGTGGACATGGTTCTTCTTATTACCAGATAATGTTATTGGTAAGTTGACTTTAGGTCACGTAGGACTAACCGGACAGGCTTGGCGTATTAGTTATCCTGGCTTGATCCCCCACGGTGCATTTTTGAATTCTGAATATGGTCTGGTCGTTGCTTATGCCCATGGACCCAAAAACTTTGTGATGCGTTATGAAGAGCCCAGTGTTAAAGGTGCAAAAATATTGGGGACTAATTCCTGGATAGATTTATCTGGTGATATCCCCAGGCTTCTGGATATTGTTCCGACACCGAGCAAGCGCAACTAAGCACCCAAACAAGGAGTCATCATGAACGAAAGAGTATGCTTTTTGAAGGGGGAAATGTTGAAATTGGAATGATGTTTAGTTCCTTATTCTTCTGGAGTATCATACTAAAAACGTCAGGAGGTAGATTTCTTGGGAGTGTATACCATGCTAACGCAAGACAAGGATTGGCATCCGAAGTCACTTGTCGTAACGCCAGAAGAAGAATAGGTGATTTGCGAGTTTAGACGTTTAACCCGTTTTTCCCTGGATGATGTATTCATCTCCTCGAGAGACAAAGTGCCAGCCTTAAGTCGCTCAAATTTGTACCGTTGTCTATTAATAAATAGCTTGAATTGACTTCCCCCGAAGAAAATGATGCTGCGGTCCCTTGAAAAAAGAAACGCTTTAAAGATTACGAAATTTAAGCATCCCTGGAGCAATGGGCATGGCGATAGGTCTTAAGCCCCTCGCAATTGTTTATCCTTTCTTGACATTATGTTTCAATTCAGGTATAGAAAATTCAACCTATTTTTCAAGCGGTTATGTATTTTTGTCTTCCAGTTCTTGTTTTCCTTTTTGTCATGAAATAAACCGATAATATCGGTCTACGGAGGTCTGCCATGAGACGTATATCACTACCTTTAGATAAATTAAAACCCCACTATGATGTCGTGGTTATTGGTTCAGGATACGGCGGCGGGATTGCCGCTTCTCGACTTTCACGCGCAGGTCAAAAAGTGTGTTTGTTAGAGCGCGGAAAGGAATTTTTGCCTGGTGAATTTCCAGACACCCTGCCGGAAGCCCTTGCTGAGATGCAGTTTCGCTCCAAAGCAGGGAATGTCGGTGATGAAAGTGGTCTCTATGATTTTCACGTGAACGACGATATTAACGTCTTAGTGGGTTGTGGTCTAGGCGGAACGTCTTTGATCAATGCCAATGTGGTGATTGAAGCGGACGAACGGGTCTACGGTGATCCGGTCTGGCCTCAGGCTTTTTTGGATGATTTACAGGACGGCATGAAAAAAGGCTTTGATCGTGCACGGGCCATGTTGGGCGCAAATCCTTACCCCACGGGTGCATCTGGATATCCTTCTTTGAAAAAAGCAGAGGCCCAGCTTAAATGTGCCGAGGTGCTGGGGAAACCCTTTGAGATGGTGAATCTTGCGGTAACTTTTGAGGAACATAAAGACGGGATCAATGCCTTTGGTGTAGAACAGGAAATTTGTAATAACTGTGGTGACTGTGTTTCAGGCTGTAATGAAGGTGCAAAAAATACCGTGCAGATGAATTATTTGCCGGATGCCTATAATTTCGGGGCGGAAATTTTTACAGAGCTAAATGTCGAATACATCGAAAAACACGGGGAAAAGTGGCAGGTGCATTTTAAAGCCTTGGGTGCGGAAAGGGCAATATTTGATGCTGAGCACCCTTTTGTGAGTGCAGACCGTGTCGTGATTTCGGCGGGGACTTTAGGTTCAACGGAGATTTTGCTGCGCTCTCGTGAAAAAGGCCTGAGCTGTTCTGATCGCCTCGGCCATAGTTTTACGGGCAATGGTGATGTACTGGGTTTTGCCTACAATAACGATAAGCGTATTACGGGCATTGGTTGGGGGATGCGTGAGCCAGACAAAGAAAATCCCGTTGGGCCGACGATTACCAGTGCGGTAGACACGCGAAAAAGCAGCGAAAATTACCTTGAAGGGATGACGATTGAAGAGGGGGCTTTGCCGAGTCCTTTGGCGGCTGTGTTGCCGTCATTTTTTGCCACGCTTTCAAAACTCATCGGAAAAGATACCGACAGCGGGGTAGTGGATTTTATTTCTGAGAAAACACGTGAATTAAAAAGTCTGCTTTTTGGGGCCTATTACGGCGCAGTGCAAAATACCCAGACTTATCTCATCATGTGCCATGACAGTTCGGACGGTGTGATGGTCCTGGAAGATGACAAACTGCGAGTCAAATGGCCGGATGTCGGAAAACAGGCGATTTTTGAAAAGGCTGACCAGATTCTACTGGAGATGACGAAAGCACTTGGAGGGACTTACATTCCAAATCCGCTGTGGTCAAAAAAGTCACTCTATACAAAATTTGCGGGAAATGACCTCATGACGGTGCATCCCCTGGGCGGCTGCGTCATGGCGGAAGAGGCCTCAACTGGGGTGACAAATCACAAAGGACAGGTCTTTTCTGATGTGAGTGGCACTGCGGTTTATGAAGGTCTGTACGTGTCGGACGGCGCTGTTATTCCCAGATCGCTTGGCACCAATCCTTTATTGACGATTTCTGCCATTGCCGAGCGAAATATGGCGCTATTGGCGAAAGAACAAAATTGGACCATGAATACCGAATTTGGATCGACCCCACCCCCTCCGCCTCCTCCACAAAAGGTGGGAATTCAATTTACAGAAACCATGACGGGCTATTTTTCAAGGGAAGAAAAGGATGACTATCAAGATGCTGCGGACAAAGGAAAATCAAACGATTCGCCTTTTGAATTTACTTTGACCGTTATTTCAAAAGATTTGGATACCATGCTCTCGGATGAAAATCACGAAGCGGCGATGTTTGGCACGGTTTCAGCACCGAAGCTTTCGGATGAAGTAATGACCGTAAATGGCGGGATCTTCAATCTTTTTGTGAGAGATGATGAAAACGTCGATACGAAGAAGATGCGTTACCGGATGTTAATTACGGCACAAGACGGAAAACAGTACTATTTTGAAGGATTTAAGTCGATTCATGATGATCCGGGTTTGGATGTTTGGTCGGATACGACGACTTTGTACATCACGGTATATGAGGGAGTGGATGCCACAGCGCCTGTGCTGGGCAAAGGCATCCTCAAAATTTTACCGCTCGATTTTGCAAAACAAATGACAACGATGAAGGTCAACAACGCAAAAAATACGGTGGAGCGTCTAAAGTATCTCTCCAAGTTTGGTCTCTTTTTCTCAGGCTCACTTTTTAATACCTATGGGGCGGTTTTGACAGGTTTGAACTATTTAGACCCGGATGCGACCCCGCGTAAAAAACGTGCCTTACGGGTGTCTGCACCCGAAGTGCATGATTTTAAAACGGAAGATGGCGTGAATCTACGACTGACCCGTTATCAGGGCGGCACACGCGGCCCGGTCATTTTGGCGCATGGTTTAGGGGTTTCGAGTCGTATTTTTTCAACGGATACGATTGATACCAACTTGCTGGAATATCTTCATGCCAATCGTTTTGACGTATGGCTTTTGGATTTCCGCGTGAGCATCGAGTTGCCTGCGTCGGAACAACAATCCACGGGGGATGAGGTTGCACAATACGATTTTCCAGCGGCGGTTGAAGTGGTGCGAAAGGTGACGGGAGCCGAGACGGTACAGATGGTCGTGCATTGTTACGGGGCCGCGACCTGGACAATGTCGATGTTAGGGGGACATCTTAACAATGTCCGCTCTGCTGTGGTGTCTCAAATTTCGACACACGCCAAGGCTTCTTTACCGAATAAGGTCAAGTCGTCTCTTTTCCTCCCCACCGTTTTAGAGAAACTCGGTTTTGGTTCTTTGACAAGTTATGTGGATGAAAATTCGGATTGGAATGAAAAGCTGATGGATCAGGCTTTAAAGCTCTATCCCATCCAAAAAGAAGAACAATGTCAAAACCCGGTCTGCCGTCGTGTGACTTTTTTGTATGGACAGCTTTATGAGCACGATCAGATCAATGATGTGATGCATCGAAATTTTCATGAACTTTTTACGGTTGCAAATATTTCAGCTTTTGAACATTTGGCGCGGATTTTTAGAAAAGGACACCTTGTAGACGCCGATGGTCAGGAAAAATATTTGCCCCATCTGGAGCGTTTGGCCATTCCGCTGACCTTTATTTCCGGTGCGGAAAACGAGTGCTATTTGCCTGAAAGCACGGAGATTACTTACAAGCTGCTTCAGGAAAAGAATGGGAAAAACCTCTACAAACGCCATCTCATTCCCAACTACGGTCACATCGATTGTATGTTTGGAAAAAATGCGGTGCGAGATGTATATCCCTTTATTCTTGAAGGTTTGAATGAAGAAGATGCGTAATTGCGCTGTATTTTTTATTCCCTCTTTTTTATAGGGAAGGATTTTCGAGGCAAAATCAACAAAACTGAACTGATTCTGTAGAGAGGATGTCATGATGGAACGTGAAATTCCCTTGTACACGACCGAAGGGGTGAAAAATGCAGAGATTACAACCCATTCTTTTAGTACAGAAGATAAACTGGGTTTAAGTTTACAGCGCTTTAAACGGGATGACTGTGAAGACATCGTCGTCATTATCCATGGTCTGACGACTTCGACCGACATGTATATCATGCCGGAGCATTATAACTTGGTGAGTTATTTGCTGGATCATGATTTTTCGGATGTATGGTGTTTTGATTTTAGGATGAGTAATCGGTATTCCTACAATCTTATTCCTGGCAAATACAGCATGGATGACTGTGCCTTGTATGATCACCCACGGGCCATTGAAGAAATCCGAAAACAGGTCGGGCCGGATAAGCGAATTCACGTAATTTGTCATTGCCTGGGTTCCATGAGTTTCATGATGGCCTTGGCTGCAAAAACAGTGACAGGGATCACAAGCTGTATCTCAAACAGCATTGCGCTCACCCCGCGTCTCCACAATTGGTCGGAGTTTAAAATTTCCTATGTGCCGACAATCTTGGAAGGGATCTTGGACATCCCCTATGTCTCTCCGCGCTGGAGCCAAGATCCGGGTTTCTCGCGTGGAAAGGTGCTTTCAAAACTGGTCTCTTTATTTCACCGTGAGTGTGATGTGCCTGCCTGTCATATGTTGAGTATGATGTGGGGGACGGGTTGGCCTGCGCTTTATCATCACAAAAACTTACATGAGGTGACCCACCGACGCGGTGGAGATCTCTACGGCGGCACGATGATGAGTTATCATCGGCATGTGGCCAAGATGGTGAATGGAAATGGCGATGCGATGAAGATGTTTCCTGAGGATGCGCGTTACGCGGCTTTGCCCAAAAACTACATGCAAGAGGCAAAGGAGATCGAAACTCCCGTGCTGTTTATGACGGGGCAGGATAACAAGGTTTTTACCGATTCAAATATTGTTTGTTATGAAAAGCTCAATAAAGAACGCCCTGGTTTTCATCAGCTTCATGTTTTTCCGGAATATGGGCATCAGGATGTTTTTATGGGAAAAAATAACGACAAGGACATCTTTCCGCGTTTGCTCACTTTCCTTGAAGAAAAACGTAATGCGGCGGTGATGTCGATAGAAGCGCCGGTTGTAAGCGTTTCCTGAGTAAGCTCTGATCTAGACAGGCATGTATCGCAGGGTAAATAATCTCCGGATTTGGTTTGGAAAACTTGGAAATGGCAAGTAATTTTTTTCAATTTTTTATTTCAAAATCCGATTGATGTTGAGATAAACAAAACTCAGCCCTCTGAAGGTCTCGGAGTTTCAGCTTGAGTAGAAGGGGCTAGGTGCTTTGTCATTTGCTTCGCCGAGTAAACGATCTTTCCCTTGGATTACCTTTGAGCTGGTATATCTCCACAAATCTGGAAGAATGTGAGGTTTTTAGGTGTCATCGCAAAATATACGTGCAAAATATGGGGTTTGGATCTTTGAAGTAGAGAAGTTCCTGGGATAGAACAAGCCGTTCTATCCCAGGAACTTCTCTTTTGGAGTTTGAGTAACAAGAGGAAGTCGTCACCGGGCATATTCCTTCAGTGTGCCCGACAGTTTACCAATTAGATCTTTCTCTGCCTTGTTTACTAGTTCATCTGCTACTGGGGCTTTCTCTTCATTTTGATTGGAGAGCCTTTTTGCTTCACCTTTTAAAGCCCGCTCATCGCCTGAAAAACTTGCCCACGAACTTTCGAATTGATAGTTCCCACTGAGATGTTGCGTCTCCTTTAATTTTGCGGACTTAACATCAATAACCTTGTAGGACCCGGAGATCGTGGCCCCCGCTTTCCGGTTATAGATCTTCACGTTTGCCACGACAGTATCCCAAATGCACTCTTCTCGTTCTTTGCCATCCTTGACCACTTTCTTTTTCCGGTCACAGACTTCTTTTTTTTGCTGTATCGATTTACTTGTTGTTTGCTCCGGTGTTACAGAAATTTTTGTAATCTGTCCAGTGAGAATTTCATGAACTCCCAGAATATTTCCTACCTGAGTGGCCGTGCTGATGTTTATAACGCCACTCATCCCCAGTTTTTGTTCCGCGAGGACTTTCCCCAAATGATCCCTAGAAACGATTTCGAGAAACTCAGTCGCTTGAGAATCATTCATGATATCACTGACGATGCCATCGAGAATGGTATCTCCAACGGCCCCGTATTGTCCTCCTTTGCCACTTTTATCTTCAAACGGAAACATGGCAAGTCTTTTAATGCCAGCTCTACGGGCTTTCGCGTAAAGAGTTGGAGAATCTTTGTATCCTGGTATCCAAACTTGGGCTGCCGTAAAGGCTTTTGCCGCTTGTTTCTGAATATCGACTCCTTCCTTCTTGGAAAGAAGAAGTCCCTCCTGATAGTAGCCCTCGGCAGCCAGAGTACTTGCATCTTTATACCCAGGAACATACTTATTCGCAGTTTTGAATTGCTCGGCCGCTTGATCTCGATTTCTGATCCCCTTTCTTCCGAAGAGGCTGAAACCTTCTTGATAGTGGTCTTCTGCTGCGTTATTTTTTGCCTCGCCGAGTTCGGAGGAGTAACTCCGAAGATCGAAGTGAATTAGCTGATCCGTGTTTTTGTCCACCAGGTTAGGCAGAGACTTTACTTCGTCAGTGAGATAAATCAGAATCTTATATTCCTTCACTATATCATCCCATTTAAACTTTGCACCGCTACTTTTTGCCGCGTTAATATTATCCAGATGCATATCCAAGGCCTTAGGGAAGACCTCTTTGATCAATTGCTGGGACTCGGCGTAATCGGGTTTTATCCTCAGCGAACGGGTAACTTGAGAAATAGCGGCATCGTAATCTCTTTCGATATAGCTTTCCCGAGCACTCTTCTCGAGTTTTCCATATTCCGAAAACATCGCGCAGCCGGACAAGAATAGGATTGGGCCTAGGATAGCCCATAAGGTAATTTTACCTTTGATCATTTTAAGTCTCCTCAAATAAAGATTGTAGAACACTCCTAATGGCGCTGCCCATGTAGAACTAGCAGGTCAGGCCCAAGACCCTAAGCAGTTTCAGGGGCCATTTCTATTCATAATGTAATGGAGAGACACCTGTATGCCACATCGAGATTTAAAAGTCAAAGAGAAGAATCTTAGAATTTCGGAAAGATAATTATTGAGATAAAGAGTTGTCGCTTATCAATTACATATATACCCATGTGTTTATATTTACTCACAAAGCGGAGGAAGGGTTTAGTCCCAGAGTCTTTCTGCATTGGATTAGAGAAAAATATATTCGGATGTTATTTATATTTTTTGAGAATGAAGCCATAGGGTGATTTGAATTTCAAGGCTTTGGAGTGCCTCTGGAAATTGAGAGAAAGGAGATAATAAAGTTTTATAAGCACTCCTGCTACAGGGTCTTAGGGCTCACTTTTGTTTGAGGGACTAAAGAACTAAGTGTTGCCTAAACGGCTTCTTTTCGCTCATCTTTTTCGTCATGATGCAGGGAAAGTAGCCGTTTTACTTTATCAGCCGTAATTAGGCAGTCTTCCTGCTCGCTCTGTTCGGGCAAATCATACATAATATCCAAGAGAATTTCTTCAAGGATGGCACGCAAACCTCTCGCGCCTGTGCCCAGTGCAATGGCCTCTTCTGCAACGGCGGTTAATGCATCGTCTGAAAAGCGCAGCTTGAGGCCTTCCAGTTCAAAAAGCTTTTCATATTGTTTAATGATGGCATGTTTGGGTTCTTTTAAAATGCGGACCAAGTCAGAGGCCACAAGTGGGTTTAATA
>JAADHI010000098.1 GCA_013151935.1 Candidatus Manganitrophaceae bacterium | reverse complement strand
GAAGTGTGACCCGGTTCACCCGCAGGTGGCAGCAACATCTTGACCCAATCCTTAATTGAGACATCTGGAATGTCTTTTGACCAATCCGAGGTTTTCTTGGTGATGTTCCATTTTTTGTCAAACCAGTCCATTGTCTTTCCGACCAGTTTATCAGAGGTCACCGCAGGTTTCATCCGACCTTTACGATCTGGAAGCTCCTGCAAGGGCACCATCGCATCGGTGCTGATAAAGGGATAGTCCCCAGACTGGATGGTGTTATATACACGCCAGTAACCCCACATACCTGCCACATAGTGATGTGCAACATGGCAGTGGAAGAGAAAATCCCCCGCCAATTGCTGACAGAGGCCTGATCCACATTCGGTCTGAAGATCTAAGACTTCAGATGGCCCAATGACTTCAACGTCAACACGGTCTGAAACAGTCCGAATGACAGGAAATTTCACCGGGTTGTTCCAAGCAGCGGTCAAAAGTTCGTCACCTTTGCCATCTGCTTTAGGCTGACGGAGCCACCGAATGGTTCCGCCGTGAGGATGGTGGGAGTGGAAAACCTCTCCACCACCATGCACCAAACGAAACTTTGCCGGATCACCCATGTAAGAACGAGGGATCGTTGTCGGTGCATCGCCAAAGGTATAAGAGCTGTAGGCCAGGGATTCATCTTCAAAGTGAAAATACTTTTCCTGCATGGCCAGGTTGTTGATTCCCCGAAAGGCTCCGAACGAAAGTTCATCGCACGTGCCGAAGGCCGATAGGCATCTGTATTCGGGTCACGCTGCGGAATCATTTCCCCATCACGATTCAAAGGACGAAAAGATTCATCACCCACTTCGTGATAAACGAGGTTAAATTCTCTAAAATCTTTTGAAATGGGATCAATTTTGTCATCAAAGGCAATCATCATCTGCCAGCCACTCTGAGCCACTTTACCCGTAATCGGATCAAGATAGACTGCGCCCATTGGCTCAACAACAAAAGTCCCGATCAAACCGAGACTTCCCGGTTCACGTCCAGCATGGCTATGAAAAGCGTGTGCGCCTTCCTGTTCATCCGGCTGAATGTACCACTCAAAGACAACACTTTTTCCCGACAAGATATTGGAGTCCGGGTTAACAGAAGTCGCAGGCTGCCCCGTGGATTGAATGATCTGACTGGAGCCATGAATGTGCAGCCCAGCATCTTCCTCTTCAATTTGATTTCGGAAGGTGATGACCATACAGTCACCCTGATTACCGCGAATCACAAGGGGTTGGATTTTATCCGTCTGAAGCCCCAAGGAAATGGCACCTGGATCATATCCGGGTGCTGACCTCGCTTCCCTGTTCATACGTTCTTCTTCCCGAATCTTGGGTAAATCTGCTGTCATCGCATACATGTAGCCTGGATGAAAATCAAGCCATTGATTCAGGGTAATCTCAACGTTGATCGCAGTAATGTCCAAGTTTTTCACGGGCGCAGTGCTGGGACAGCGTGCACCTGCAACAACAGATTCTCCCGCACCTGTAGGACCAAGAAACCAGCTTCTGTCCATTTGCTGCATCGTACTTAAATGACTAAAAGGGCCAGTATTGCCCGTTTCTTCGGCATGGCCTCTGATCTCGTCCATCAAAGATCCCATGGCCTTGTCAACCTGAGCCGCACGGCCGGTATCCCCTTCTTTCGCTTCTTCTCTCTGAATCTGGGCTTTCAACTTCATTTTCCAGTCTGTCGAAGCGACCAAAGTTGCACTCGAATCTTTAGAGTGCGAATGGTCGTCCCCACTGGCAAATGCCCAAACCTGTGTCGAGAAAATAAGAACGAAAGCGAAGAAGACACTCAAAAAATTCTTTTTCGTGTTCTCCATTATTGTGCTCTCCTTTTTTCCTGCTTCGTTTGATCAGTCTTGAATGGTTTAATACTCATTTACTGGTACTCAACGTGTCGCTTACGTTTAGAAATGGAAATATACTCACGGTATCGCGCAAGCGCACTAAACCGCCTTGGAAACACTTGTTGGTTTTCAACTCTGGTATTCACGCCACCCCCGCCAAAAACGGGGAAAATTTAACATGGCCCCCCAAAAGTGTCAAGAGATTTTTACATGTGTATTTTAATCGACATAAAATACGAAAAGAGTCCAAAAGCGAAACACAATCACGCAAAACTGTCCAAGAGAATAAACAGTTTTGCGTGATTGTGTTTCGGCAAATTACAAGGACAAGACAAAGGGTGGAGTAGAGAGCACTTCTCCGGGATATTTAAATATAGATTTTAATAAATCAACAAGAGATGAGATTTTAGTGAAGAAAACTTACGAACACGCTCTCATTTCAGTTGGGAAAACCAACCTTCAATTTCACGTGGCTATCAACAATCAGGGGAACGTTCTGTGTCATGATGTAAGAATCGCCAACAATTTCGACCGTCTCCTGTGGCCCAACATAACGATTGGAAACATTTCTCGCTAAAGAAAGTCCTTTCTCACTCAAGAGGGAGTAGTAGGCAAAAACCCGTTTTCGCTTATTAGAATGGTTTTGAAAAGTGACCTTCCAATAATATTTCGTTTTGCCGATTTTTTCCCAGGTCTCATCAATACGATATCCATGTTCAAGCACCTCAATCATGGAAGCGTCTCGATCTCCAGCTTCGGCCACCGAAAACAGACCAAGCGCGACACCAAAATCACTCAAAAAAAAGAACAGGACAAAAAAAAGAACAGATTTGCCCCTTCCTTTCATGAGAATCACACTACTCAGAAACATCGACCTCGATTTGACGCGTACCGAGACCAAAAGGCAACTTCCGCTCCCTCAGGGCTGAGAGTTCTCTGTACACACTTTGGAAGGATTTTGTCGAGAGCGAGGGGTCGGAGAGGCGCTCAAGATCTTCAGGTGTGATTGGAATAAAAGTCAGCTCCGCAAGATCGGTTGCACCGATCTTAATCCAATGATGGGGCATAAATTCCTGCATGATCACACGATCAACACCCCCATTGAATTGTTTTGCCTTCTCAATCGCCAAACGACCCTCTTCTGCCGAAACACATTTACCAATACCAAGATTCATGGGTGGATCAAGAAAGGGGAAGAACACTAAACGAACTTTCAAACCAGTGCTTTCTTGAAGTTCTTTTTTTAACTCCCTTTTTTTCTTTCGGTATTTTTTCTTTGCCACTTTCAATTCAAGAGTCGTCTTAATCTCTTTATTGCCCTCAGCATCACAGACATAGCTTTCTTTTGCGAAAAAAGCATTTGCATCTTCAACGACAAACAGAACCGCCAATAAGATCAGGAGAACCAGACGACCTGTACTTTTCTTACTTAAAAAATCCAAATGAAACCTCTCAATTTTAAGCCCACGATTTGCAGGGGCCTGATGTGAGCTTATGCTTACTTATCGACTTCTGGAATTTCAATTTTTTTCAAACGCTCAAGGTATTGACGCGCTTTCTCATTTTTTGGCTGCAACTCAAGCGTACGGTTAAAACTCTCAATCGCCCTTTTTTGGAGTAGTTTTCGATCAGACATATCAGGGAGGCGTGCCGCCAAAAGCACTTGAGACTCACCCAAGGCCATAAACACTTTGGGGTCATCCAGTTTCACAAGCGAAAGTGTTGAGTACTCTCGAACGGCATCAATATAGCGTTTTGCCCGAAAATAAAGTTTTGCCAACTGCTCACGCGCACTCGATTCGTTCGGGTCTTCTTCAATCATCAAACCCCATTGTTCAGCAGCGTCCCCATATTCCCCTTTTTTCTCAAAAATCAAACCCAAATTATAGCGGGCCTCTAGATACGAAGGATCCTTTTTCAAGGCAACCTTATACGCTTTTTCGGCCACATCATACTGACCTTTTTCAAAATAAATATTACCCATCCCAACTTTCACAACAGGAATATCCGGCACGAGTGCATCTGCCCTCAGATAGGCTTCTAAACCCTCATCAAGCCGTCCCAAACGCGTTGCGATATGACCGAGAGAAATAAACGCGTGTTCGTCATCTGGCGCAAGTTCCGCCGATTTTTTAAATTCGTCGGTCGCCCGATTCAATGCCTTTGTGCTCAGATAAAACCGGCCCATCCAATAACGCACAATCGGGTTGTTGGGGGAATCACGAACCATGGCTTCGTAATAACGCACACCATTTGGCCCACGGCGGATCGCCGTATAGGTACGCTGCAAGGCGCGATGATATTTATGTTCATTGATATTGAACTTTAAGGCCTGGGCAAACTGCATGATGGACTCGTTAAACATGCGCTGTTTGTTTAATGCCTTCCCCTCCTCATAATAGGCTTCCGCATCAGCCTTATCCTCAGCGGTGACAGCCATCAGCACCGAGGGTGACAAAAGCATCAGCGCCAAGATCATCACACCGCCCTTTTGAATCTGTTTAAAAATGAATGGAAACACCCTTTTCCCTCAAAACATTAAGGGTCGCATGTTAACATTGGGGCCCTTAAAAAACAATCTTGATTCGATTTCGCGAAAAGAAACTGCTAGAATATTGGCCATCAGATCGAAGCAGCATCACCCAAACAAGACCCTTTTTTCATAGATAAGGATCAATCGACGAACATTCATGGCTCCACCCTAGGCTTAAAAAAGAGCCACCTCAAACGCCTGGACAAGATCAGTCGACGGAAGATCAAGACAGACCAAATCATCCCTTTTGAACTTGCACATCTTCTGACCGCACTGTCACAGGAAATCAAACGTCAAATCGGCATTCTTGTAGGACGTGAAGGGACCATCCATGCAGTCATTGTCGGAGACCAGCGTCAGATCATGATTCCTGACCTTTCTCAACTTCGACCCGGAAAACGCCAGCTCCGTGGCATTAGACTCATCCACACCCACCTTAAAAGTGAAGCCCTCTCTCAGGATGATTTGACCGATTTGGCCTTGCTCCGGCTCGATCTCATCGCCGCCATCGGAATACAGCCCGATGGCACACCCGGAGCCATTTTCATGGCACACCTGCTTCCACCCAGTCCCAGCGGAAAACAGCATGAGATTCACCCCCCCAAACAAATCCATCAACTTGAGTTTGAACTGAAACCCTTCCTCGACGCACTTGAGGCAGAGTTTGACCTCCAACGAGACCATTCCCACGACACGGGGAAAAAGAATCGTGCCATCCTCATCAGCGCCTCAAAAGCCTCACGAATAGATCAGGAAGCCGAAGTAGATGAACTCAGCGAATTGGTCAAATCTGCAGCACTTGTCCCCATTGGACAAATCATACAAAGACCCAAACGGTTCAATGCGAAATACTTGATGGGGGAAGGCAAACTCAAAGAAGTGGTTATCAATGCCATGCAGCAACAGGCCGACCTACTCATTTTCAACCAAAACCTAAGCCCCCTCCAGATCAGGAGTATTGCTGAAGTCACGGAAATGAAAGTGCTCGACCGGACACAACTCATCCTGGATATTTTTGCACAGCGCGCATTGACACGCGAAGCCAAAGTCCAGGTCGAACTGGCACAACTCCGTTATCGCTTGCCACGGCTTTCACAGCGGAGCACTGCCTTATCGCGTCTGACCGGGGGCATTGGGGGACGCGGCCCCGGTGAAACCCGGCTCGAAATTGACCTGCGGCGCGCACGAGATCGCATTGTACATTTAGAACGGGAACATGAGTCTTTGGCCGAAGCCCGCACATTACGTCGTCAAAAACGCACCCGAAATCAAATTCCCATCGCCTCCATTGTGGGCTACACCAATGCTGGCAAATCCACACTGCTCAACCAATTGACCGAAAGTCATGTGAAAACAAAAGACCTGCTCTTTGCCACCCTCGATACGGCCACACGCAGACTGCGTTTTCCGAGAGAACGTGAAGTGATTCTCACCGACACTGTTGGTTTTATCCAATCCCTGCCCCCGGCACTCTTGGCGGCCTTTCGATCCACATTAGATGAATTACGTGATGCCCATCTGCTCATTCACCTGGCTGATATCAGCAATCCCAGACTGGAGCAACAAATTCAAACCGTCGAAACCCTACTCAAAGACTTAGGCCTTTCTGAAACACCCTGCCTACTGGTTCTCAACAAAATAGATCGTGTGGATACAGAGACCGCCCAGATACTTTGCAAAAAACATCGGGCCCTTGGCATTACAGCCTTAAACCCGAAAAAGCTCATCCCTCTTTTAAATACCATCGAACGCGATCTTTGGAAATCAGAAAATGACGCCCCTTGAAAAGGGAACCCGCACAGACATACAGTCCTCATGAAAATTTTTCGTCCAAAATCAGTCCTCAGTCTTGTGCTCATAGGTTTCTCTCTGGTCACGCTGCCACTCATCTTTTCACTGGTTTACGCCGTCATCTCCGTAGATCGCCTGCTTGATCAGAGCCAGAAAGATCTCTTTCAGGCCGTACAAGCCACAAAAGGCAGTATCACCCTCGTTGAACAAATCAAAAAGATGGAACGCAACATCCGACAGTTTCAGGTATTGGGAGACGAAACCCTCTTTCAACTCTATGAAAAATCACATCAGGAACTACAGAACACCGCAAACACCCTTTCTCAACTCTCAGAAGGAAAACAGCGCGACTCCGTCTCTCAACTGATGCGCAGTGAAAAAGAACTCTACCACAGCCTGAAACGTATCCCCCACGATGCGGAAGAGGGCAAAATCGCTGTCACAAAATTCACAGCCTTGGCGGCACTGGCGCAGTTGATTTTGACCGAGAATCGCGGACTCGTGAACAAAAAAATAGAACTCATGGAACGTCGCGGCAAAGAAACTCAACAACTGCTCGTCTGGCAGGCGATGGGCATTACCCCCATCGTCTTAGCCTTGGTCATCGTCTTCACACTCCTCATCGCACGCCCCATCCGACAAATTGATCAAGCCATTCGCAAACTGGGAGATAATACCCTGCCTGAAAAAATTACCATCTCAGGGCCAAAAGACCTGCAAGTGCTCGGAACGCGACTCGACTGGCTGCGTTCCCGCCTCAAAGAACTGGAAGAGCAAAAAATTCAATTTCTTAGACATATTTCCCATGAACTCAAAACTCCGCTCACGGCCTCACGAGCGGGTGCAGAACTACTCAGAGATGAAGTGGTGGGCACACTCAATAGGGAGCAGCGCAAGGTCGTTGAAATTCTCCATCAAAGCATGATCGCCCTGCAAAAAATGATCGAAAACCTGCTCAACTTTGGTGTTGTCCTCGAACGACACGCAATGTTCACACTCACACCGGTGGTGATGGGCCAACTCATTGAAAAGGTTCTGACCGACCACCGCCTAACCCTCATGGCACGGAAAATACATGTTGACCTCAAACTCAGCACACAAAGCATTTCGGGTGACGAAAACAAACTTTCAGTCGTACTTGACAACCTTGTTTCAAATGCCATTAAGTTTTCACCCATTGCGGGGACGATAGAAATTAACTTGACAGAAGACGGTCATGAGATGAGACTGGACGTCATTGACGCAGGTCCTGGCATTGACCCAGATGACAAGGCCCGCGTTTTTGATCCTTTTTATCAAGGCAGACGACAAGCGGAGACGGAAGTAGAAGGCACAGGTATTGGACTTTCCCTGGCCAAAGAGTACGTCTTGGCCCATCACGGTACGATTGAAATTTTAGAGAATGAAGGAGAGAAGGGAGCCCACCTCTGCGTGAAGCTCCCCATCAACCCGTTTAAGGAGCTCTGATGGATCGCATGAAAACCATTCTGAGTTTATGCCTCTTGGGCGCACTGCTCACAAGCTGTCAATATACAGGAAAACAAGCCTTCGCCCCTAAGGTCATCCCTCTGAAAAAAACCGCGCCTGAAAAAATCATTCACAACAATGCGAGACAAGAAAAAAAACAGAGCACAGAAAAACCAGAAAAGATAGAAGTCCCTGAAAAAAAAGCTCAGACAGAGGAAGAAGCCCCCGAAAAACCCATAGAAATCGCCGTCATCGTCAGCTATTTTCGCTTTTTGAATTCACTGCCCGAAAAAGCCTTAAAACAAGAACATACGCGAACACAAAAAGAATTCGCCGAAGACGGCAGTACAATCAATCGACTGCGCCTGGCCATCCTTCTGGGTTTTGCAAAGACGAAACACAGAGATACACAAGCTTCACTGGATTTACTCAATCACGACCTGGAAAACCTGACGAGTTTAGATCCCATGTTACGAGATTTTTCCTATTTACTGGCCACCTTCGTCCAAAAGTTTAAAAAACAGGACAAAGCATATAAAACACTCAAACAACAACTCAACAAGGAACGTGCGGAAAATAAAAAATTGAAAAAAATGATCGAAGCACTCAAAACCATCGAAAAAAATCTGGTAGCCCCAGAAATGACAGAAAAAAAATGAAACAATCAGAACAACGTATTTTACTCGTAGACGATGATGAATCCTTACTCGGTATCCTCAGCTTAAGACTCAAGGCAACGGGCTACAAAGTCGCGACCTCAGAAAGTGCTGAAAACGCCTTAGCCCACCTCACCACATTCCGTCCTCATGTGGTCGTCACAGACCTACGTATGGGCGGGATGGATGGCATGGCACTCGCCGAACTCATCCATAAACGACACTCAGGACTTCCCATTATTATTTTGACGGCACACGGCACCATTCCAGAAGCCGTTACTGCCATTAAGGGCGGTGTCTTTAGCTTTCTCACCAAGCCTTTTGACAGCAAGATACTACTCGAACACATCGAAAAAGCCCTCAAATGGAGTGGGCACACCCCATCCGACTCCCCTGAAGCAAAACCCACAGCCTGGCGAAAACAGATCATTTCCCACAGCCCCATTATGGAAGAACTCATGAGCCAGACCGGCCTCGTTGCTGCAAGCGAAGCCTCCGCTTTTATTCATGGCGAAACAGGCACAGGAAAAGAAGTGCTTGCACGTGCCATTCACGATGCCAGTCCACGCCGGGACAAACCCTTTATCGACATCAACTGCTGCGTTATACCCGAAACCTTGCTGGAATCAGAACTTTTTGGACACACTAAAGGCGCCTTCACCGGCGCATCACAGGAAAAACAAGGACTTTTTCAGGCTGCAAACGGCGGCACCTTATTTCTAGATGAAATCGGAGACATGCCACCCACCTTGCAAGGTAAACTCCTGCGTGTCCTGCAAGAAAAACAAATCAGACCCTTAGGATCGACCCGAAGCATCCCGATCAACGTCCGTGTGCTATCCGCCTCTCACCGCGACCTTGAAGCGGAAATCAAAAATGGAAATTTTAGAGAAGATCTCTTTTATCGACTTGTAGTCGTCACACTTGAAGTCCCGCCGCTCTCAAAACGACGAGAAGACATCCCACTTTTGGCCCGTCACTTTCTCGACAAACTGTGTGAACAATCCTCAAAAGAAATGACGGGTTTTTCTCCCGACGCCATCAAACTGCTCGTTGCCGCACCCTGGCCAGGGAATGTCCGTCAACTCAGAAACGTTGTAGAACATGCGCTCACACTTTCCACCTCGCCCATTATTTCAGCAGCACTCATCCAAAAAGCCATTCGTGACGAACCCGAAGAAATTCCTTCTTTCAGCGGCGCACGAGATCGTTTTGAGCGAGACTACCTGGTTCAACTTCTACAAATGACCCACGGCAATGTCAGTCATTCTGCCGATATTGCCAAACGCAACCGAACCGAATTTTACAAACTGCTCAACCGTCATCAACTCGACCCTGCCCTCTTCCGCACGCAAAAACAGTAATTTTTCAACTATTTAACAATATTTTCTCGAAAATTCAAAATCTCAACAAAACCCCTAATTCTCCTGTCGTGAGACAACGACACCTCTCCCCTCTTTTGAGGAGGCTTGATCTATAACTCCCTTGATTTAACGCAAAAATTTAGGGTGGCATCACTATTGCTTTATCCGAGACGTAACCGATGGATGACATCATTTTAAATGAAATCACGTTTCGATAAAGACCGTAGTAGATGAGATTAAAAAAAAAATATCTCCGACAAACCAAAGAACACCAAAATAACAATTGGAGCCCATCATCCCTTTTGGGCACATTTTCGCTATTTCCCGTTTCCCTCATGCCTCAAAATAAGGACGCTTAAACATGCCTCAAATGAATTTCCAACAGCGCATACTTTTAGTCACATCTGTTTTATTACTGCTCCTCACTCAACACACAACAAATATTTTTGCGGGAGAAGCAACCCTCTCTTGGGATGCAAATAGCGAAGCCGACCTCGCAGGATACAACATACATTACGGCACCAGTTCTCAGAACTACGGCCCTCCCATTACAGTCGGGAAAGTGACCACCCATACCCTGACTGGTCTGACCAACGGCACAACCTATTATTTTGCCCTCACCGCCTATGACACCTCAACCAACGAGAGTGGTTTTTCAGCAGAAGTGAGTAAGGATATCCCTGGAGGCGATACGACCGCACCACTGCTCTCTGAAATCGAAGCGACTAACATCACAGAAACAGGCATCGACATCACCTGGAGTAGCGATGAAGCCGCAAGCTCTCTCGTTGAATACGGAACAACAACATTCGACAGTAGCTCAACACTCGGAACGACACTTGTGACGAACCATCTGCGTGCACTTTCAGATCTAGACTCGAACACGACCTATCAATACCGTGTCGTCAGTAGAGATGCTGCAGGCAATACCGCGACATCAGGCAACTTTACCTTTACAACAGACCCTGCACCGGACACCACACCCCCGATGCTTTCAGATATTTTAGTTTTAGCAGACAACATCGGACAAAACAGCGCAATTGTCACTTGGAATACCGATGAGTCTGCGACTTCTCTCGTTGAATACGGGACCGACTCAAATTACGGCAGCAGCTCTGTATTTGGGAGCACCCTGGTCACATCCCATAGCCGCATACTCTCAAGCCTCATCCCGGACACCACTTATCACTACCGTGTCATCAGCAGCGATACAGAGGGCAACGCTGCGACATCAAGAAACTTTACCTTTACAACAGACCCTGCACCGGACACCACACCCCCGATGCTTTCAGATGTTTCGGCAGACAACATCGGACAAAACAGCGCAACTGTCACTTGGAATACCGATGAGTCTGCGACTTCTCGCGTTGAATACGGGACCAACTCAGATTACGGCAACTTCTCAGCGCAAAACAACACACTGA
>JAADHI010000031.1 GCA_013151935.1 Candidatus Manganitrophaceae bacterium | reverse complement strand
CAGTCCTCGAATCGAATAATTTCTCAGTCCGGTATTGACGTGTTGCCATGTGGCACCACGATCGGCACTCCGAAAAATTCCCGCGGCCATGGTGCCAGCAAAAAGGACTTCATTCTGATTAAAAAGCAAGGTGCGAATGACACGCTCTTCAAGGCCTTTAAAGGCAAAGCCATTGACGATGGAAAACCACTGATCCCCCTGAGCCTCACGTTTGAAGACGCCGAGGCCTTGTGTGCCGACGTAAAGGTTTTGATCGTTGTCAATGACGATGCTTTTGATTTGTGTATGCTCAAGACCTGTGTTGAAGGCTTCCCAGGATTGTCCTTGGTTTTGGCTTTTGTAGACCCCTTTTCCCGTACCGGCTAAAAGATCACCGGAAGGAAGAATGGCGAGGGTTGTGACATCCGTTTTTTCCAGACCTTTGTTGACCGATATCCAGGTATCGCCGTGATTTTTGCTCATAAAGAGGCCTGCCCGGATGGTTCCTGCAAATATTTTTCCGTCTTTTAATACAAAGAGGGTTGAGATAAATTTATCATGCAGACCTCGATTGACGGGCCGCCAGCTTATTCCCTGATTGTCTGATTTAAAAAGCCCTCCGCCAAAGGTCCCGACATAAATGCCGCCGTCGGTGCCTGTGACCGTGGCTTCAATGGCATCAACACCAAAAGGCCCCTCCGTGCTGTAAAGCGTCACCCCTTCTCCGGGCAGCAAGTGACCGGGGCGTAATGTAAGGGATTGTTCAAAGGGAACAGGCAGGCTTTTGGGTGGATTAAAAATCGTTCCGACGAGGACCAAAATGGAGACAAGAATAAGTCCTAAAAATGCTTTTTTGACAGTCATGGTTGGCTTTCTTCAGGGGGTTCGGTTTCTGTTTCAGCTTTTTTTGGTTTTTCTGGTTTTTTTCCTAAAACCCGAATGACGAAGATGCCGATTTCGTACAATAGAATCAAAGGCAGGGCCATCAAAAACTGGTTAAACATATCGGGGGTCGGTGTGGCAATGGCGGCCACGACAAAGGCCCCAAGTATTGCAAATTTTCTATTTTTTCTTAAGAAATCTTCTGTGAGCAGCCCCAGTTTAGAAAGCAATACCATGACCAGTGGCAATTCAAAAATCAAACCAAAAGCCAAAAGAATTTTGAGATTGAAATCAATATAGTTTGAGACTGAGAGCATGGGAATAATGCCAGAGTCTCGACCATAGTTCACCAAAAATCGAATGGCGAAGGGCAGCGCGATAAAATAAGAAAAGGCAATGCCGACAAAAAAGAAAATGACTCCAAATCCAAAAAAAGGCCAAAGGATTTTGCGTTCCCGTTTGACCAATCCAGGGGAGACAAAAAGCCATATTTCATAAAGGATAAACGGGAAGGCGCAAAGAAGACCAAAAAACAGTGCGATTTTAAGATCGGCCCAAAAGGCTTCGGCGGGAGAGAGAAAGACCAGGTCGATATCAATTGGACGCTTGATCCAGGCAATGAGGGTTCCCGCAAAATAAAAAGCGGTTCCCGCTGCAATGACCAAGACGGCAACTGATCGGACCAGTCTTGAACGAATTTCCTGCAGGTGCCCGGACATCGGCATTTCTGCCGCGTCGTTAGGCGCTTTCTTCTTTCGCACCTGCGTCTTCCTTTTCAGTCTCTTTTTTTATGGGGAGCATTTCCCCAGAAGAAACATCCTCTTTTTCAAATTCTTCACGAAGCCCGTCGGTTGCACGACGTAATTCATAAAATCCCTTGCCCAGGGAGCGCGCCAGTTTTGGCAGTTTTTCCGGACCGACAACAACAAAAGCAATCACTAAAATAACGAGCAGTTCTGGAATACCGATGCCAAACATTTAGGACGTCCTGCTCAGTACCTTGAGAAATGGGGGTGTTTCTTTCATTTGAAATTGACTTCTCCGGTGTCCTGGTAGCGTCTGAGCATTTCTTCCATCATATCTTTTGCAGCGAGTTTTTCTTTTTGGACCGTTTTTTTCTGGATTTCTTCTTTTGGGCTTAGGAGTTCTCTCCGTGCAAAGCCTTCGAGCGTTTCTTCCAGTTGTAAATGTGATGCTTCCAAACTGCGAAAACGGTAGTTTTTTTCACGTAAAATAGTGCTGGCATTTGAATCTTGTGTCATCATTTCCCCTCCATCGTTGAGATCTGACTTTCATTCATATCGCCTTCAGTTAACCTATGGCGTGTTTATTATGTTGCATGCATTTATTTTAATTTTTCCTTGATTCTCAATTTCTTGTTTTGTTTCTGTCTCAGAAAACGCTTGAATATCTTCAAGCGTGCACCCTAATAATAAGGCGTTTTCTGTTGGTTTACAATAATAGTTTTTCCGAAGGCCGATCTGGCGAAACCCCATTTTTTGATAAAGCCCCTGTGCAGCTTCATTAGAAGCACGGACTTCAAGGATAACGCGCTCAGTTCCTTTTTCTATTGCTGTTTTGAGCACATGTTGAATCAGTTGTGTCCCCAGTCCATGTCGTCGCCATCTGGGATGTACCCCCAGATTGAGCAGATGCAGCTCGTCCAGCATGAGACGCATAAAAACCTGCGCAACGATTTTTTCATCTTCTCCAGCCCGAACCACCATCGAAAAGGCAACAGGGTTGTTAAAGAGCTCAGCGAGCATCATACCTTCTGTCCAAGGACGAGAAAAAGAGGCGTGTTCAATTACCATCATTTCGTCCAGGTCTGATATTTCGCCTGTGGAAAAGTGAAGTTGTGTTAATAAGCTGTCCATTGATGCGTTCTATTTTACCCTCAGTGAGCTTCCTTTTCAACACCGTCCAAACGTCGTTTTTAGGAGGGCTTTGCTGAAACGGTATCGTATATTGTTGTATGGGATGTATTTAGACCCTTGAGGAATGAGGACTATTAGTTTTATCCCGGTCAAGGGCTTGACAGTTTTTATGTGCTGGCCTAGTATACGCGTGGTTTTTGATTCTAGTATTTCTAGTTAGTATAAATTCGTCTAGGGTATTTACAGAGTTGTAGGTACCCTAAGAAGGCAAAGATGCCATAACCCGACTTTAAGTCTAGGGCTATGGCATTTTTTTTTGTTTTATCGCAGCTTTTACCAAATGAGGAGAAGAAAAGAAAAATGGGAAAGAATAAGAGGAATTTTCGTTTTATTTTATCCGCTATGCTGGTGTTTCAAGTGGCGATGTTTGCAAGCCTTTCTTCAAAGGCCCATGCGGGTGGAAAGATTGATCTGGGTGATAACCGCTTTCTGAACATTGGAATGGGGCTGAGGAGTAGTATCAGTACCGCAGAAAATGCCGCGCCAAATGGCACAAGTAATTCAAAAAATTTTTCGCTTGAAAACATGCGTCTCTACATGAGTGGTCAACTTTACGACAATATTACTTTTGAATTTAATACGGATTATGAATCCGGCACCTCAGAAGATCTTCGTGTTTTGGATGCCGTTATTAAATTTGCATTCAGCGAGACCTTCAATATTTGGGCGGGACGATTCTTACCACCCAGTGATCGCTCAAACTTAGATGGTCCCTATTATCTGAATGCCTGGGATTTCCCCTTTGTTCAGAAATATCCCGCCATCTTCGCAGGTCGTGACGACGGTTTGGCGATTTGGGGGCAGACAGGTGGTGGCATGTTTAAATATCAAATGGGTGTTTTTGAAGGAAAAGGAACGGCCCCGGTTTCTGCGCAGACTGGAACGATTCCGTTTACACCCACTGGAGGAACACCAACCACGCTGCCTGTTTTAGGCGCAGTTTCTGGTCCTAATCAAGATGACAACCCTCTCTTCGCAGGTCGCCTCACACTAAACCTCCTTGATCCGGAACCTGGCTACTATAACAGCAGCACCTATTACGGCGGAAAAGATATTGCAGCCATCGGTCTTGTGGGTATGTATCAAGAAGATGCCGTGGGTACTGCCGGAGCCGCCGGAGACTTCACCGGTTGGAACATTGATCTCTTGCTTGAAAAAGATCTTGGGGGATCGGGTGTTGCGACTTTGGAAGGCGCTTATTATGACTACGATGGGGATGGAAAAGCGCTTGCGCCTTCCTCTGGAGATGGATCTGAGGGCAAGGGTTTCTTTGCATTAACCAGCTTCCTGCTTCCAAATAAAGTCGGCTCCGGTTCCTACGCGGGCCAGCTTCAACCCATGGTGCGTTATCAGAAGTTTGAAAATGAAGGCATGGTCACGGGAGAACACACCCGCACAGATATCGGCCTCAGCCACATCATGGATGGTCACAATGCACGTCTTACATTGACCTATAGCATGGATGATCCAGCCAGTGGTCCAGATGCTGATATCGTCAAACTCGGTTTTCAATTTCAGATTTAATGTATAAGAGTTAAGGTGGTTTAAAGGGACGTGCATGGACGACTTGAGATGCAATTTGAACGGCGGGGGGATAAAACCCTTGCACGCATCTTGCGACAAGCTGCGCCGCTCAAAGTGCTCAAGGCTTTTTATCCCGAAGACGAATCAATCGCACATCTCTACATCCTCAATAGCACAGGCGGGATTTTGCAAGGCGACCGGATGGAGATCAAAATCCATCTGGCCGCGAATGCAGAAGCGGTGGTGCTCATGCCCGCCGCCACAAAAATCCACCCCTGTCCTTCAGGTGATGCAAGACAGACAATGCGATTTCGTCTGGATGCGGGGGCGGTACTCGAATATCTACCCGAGCCGCTCTTGCCTTTTTCCGAGGCCGCTTTTTTTCAGGAGACCGACATCTTTCTTGAAGCGGGTGCAAGCCTTTTTTTTGGCGATATCTTGGGTCCGGGCCGATTGGCAAAAGGAGAGTCTTTTGCCTATCGGCTGTTTGAAAATCGTATGAAAATTCGCGATGTCGAAGGCTTGATTGCCCAAGAATTTTTTCAAATCAATCCTGCCATCACAGCGGTCAATGGTTTGGGGGTGATGGCGGATAAGAGTCATCTCGGATCACTTTATGTGATCTGCCCAGACAACAAAATTGAGGCCCTGCTCAAGGCTTTTCGGGGCGTTGAACAAAATTCCGTTGATTGGGGGACTTCTCTTTTGTCGCGTCGCGGATTGTTTGTTCGGGCCTTGGCCTTTGAAACCCCCTTGCTTCAAGCACTTTTTTCAAAATTGTGGGGCATCTTTCGGGAAATTGTCCTCGGACGATCTTTGCCCCCCGTCAGGAGATATTGAGCATCAATCGATTTAAGATCAATTACGTTCATTAACAAATGAGGAGACAATCAATGTCAGAAGAAAAGAAAGAAAATCTGAATAATGAACCTGAAGAAACAGCCTCGTCTGAAATGGATAGGCGGAAATTTTTAAAACTTTCAGGGGTTGGCGCATTGGGCATCGCCGCAAGTGGCTTGGTCGGTGGACTTGCTTTTTCAAATGCCGCACAGGCCAGCGATAAAAAAGGTCCGATTAAAATCGGCATCCTTCATTCCTTGAGTGGCACAATGGCGATCAGTGAGGTTTCGCTACGTGACGTGGTCCTCATGGCGATTGAAGAAATTAACGCAAAAGGTGGTGTCATGGGGCGGAAACTCGAAGCCGTCGTGGTCGATCCGGCATCAAACTGGGATCTCTTTGCAGAAAAAGCCAAAGAGCTGCTCTTAAAATCAAAAGTAGATGTGACTTTTGGTTGCTGGACTTCCGTCAGCCGAAAATCGGTGCTGCCGGTTTATGAAAAAAACAACGGTCTGCTTTTTTACCCCGTGCAATACGAAGGGGAAGAATGCTCCCGCAATGTCTTTTACACAGGGGCCGCAGTGAATCAGCAAGCCATTCCCGCCGTGGAATATCTCATGAGCAAGGACGGCGGTGAGTACAAAAAATTCTACCTCTTGGGGACCGACTACGTTTATCCACGCACGACAAATAAAATTCTACGGGCCATGCTTTTGGCAAAAGGGGTTCCTGCAAAAAATATTAAAGAGGAATACACTCCCTTCCATCATCAGGACTATCAAACCATCGTGCAAAAAATAAAAGCCTTTTCACGGGGTGGCGGTGCTTGTGTCATCAGTACCATCAATGGGGACAGCAACGTGCCTTTCTACAAAGAGTTTTCAAATCAGGGTTTGACTTCCGGTGATGTCCCGATCATGGCCTTTAGCGTGGCAGAGGACGAATTACGTGGGATGGATACCTCATCTTTAGTCGGGCACTTGGCTGCGTGGAATTATTACCAATCGGTCAAAACGCCGCAGAACAAAAAATTTGTGGCAGCCTTCAAGGCCTATTGTGAGAAAAATAAATTGCCGGGTGGGAAAGATCGCGTGACGGATGATCCCATCGAAGCCGCTTATTTTGGTGTTTATCTCTGGAAACAAGCCGTCGAAAAAGCAAAAACAACCGATGTGGATGCCGTGCGTAAGGCGGCCTACGGTCAGGAATTTTTAGCCCCGGGTGGAAAAGTAAAATTGGATGAGCGAAATCATCATACCCATAAACCGATTTTGATTGGGGAGATTCTCAAAAATGGTCAATTTGATGTGATCTGGAAATCCAAAGGACTCGTCAAACCGGAGCCTTGGAGTGAATATACCAGCCCCGATAAAGGCTGTGACTGGGTTGATCACAAAGGAACGTATAAAAAAGTCTAAGTGATGAGACTTCCTTTGTTGATGCTTCGTACAATCAGGGTCGGTATCGCGCTTGTGTTACCGGCTTTGATTGTCACGGTGTTTTACGTGCAAAAAATTGCGGCACAAGCCTTTCCTCGGATGTCTACGGCCGCATCGATGGATCAATTGATTTTGACCTTGGCCGAGGAAGAGCGCGATCTTGTTGAAAAAGCAGTTTTTGATCTTGGAAATTTGGGCGATGCAAAGCTGCTGCCCACACTCGAAGCCTTGCGTGAAGGCAGCCTCTACCTGTGGATAAAATCGGACGGTACCCGCCGAGTTGTCATCGGTCGTGAATCGATTGTGCGCGATGAAGTGTCGGGTTTTCTCGTTCTGAAAGCCTATGGTGCGGACCCGATTTCCGGTTCCGATGGAGCACCTCTTTTTTTGCCTGAAGAGCGACTTGAATCCATCCGCATCAGCCGAAGGCTGCGGATCAAAATTACACCCCTGCTGAATCGTTTACGGCTTTTTAGCCCGGAGGCGGTGATACGTGAGTCTGCCGCGACAAAAGTCGGGCTTTCAGGAAATCACGAAGCCTTGCCCCTGCTTTCAAAAGCCTTGGCAAAAGAGAAGGATCGTTGGGTACGGTTTGCACTCACGGAGGCCATTGGGTTGGTGCGTTTAAGAGACGCTGATCCCGCAGTACGCAAGGCTGCGGCGGAAACCCTGGGGCAAATTCATGCGATGGATTCTGTGCCGACCTTGGAGGCGCGTATCGAAGTCGATGCCTCAGGTGTGTCAGAAGAAACCGATATTGCCGTCAAAGCCGCCGTTACAGAAGCCATTCAAAAAATCAAGGCATGGGAAGTGTGGACACGCACGGTTGAAACGATTTTTAGTGGCATCAGTCTTAGTTCTATTTTACTTTTGGTTGCCTTAGGGCTTGCGATTACTTTTGGACTCATGGGTGTGATCAACATGGCCCATGGTGAGCTCATGATGTTGGGCGCTTACACGACTTACATCATACAAGAATTTTTTGTTGCCTATCTTCCTGCCAATATCAGAGATTTTTATTTTATTTTGGCCATTCCTTTTGCTTTTGCTGTCTCGGCGCTCTTTGGTTATTGTCTTGAAAAATCGATTATAAAAAAACTGTATGGACGACCGCTCGAAACCCTGCTGGCAACATGGGGGATCAGTCTCATTTTACAACAAGCTGTGCGTCAGGTTTTTGGAGCAGCCAATGTGGATGTCGCAAGCCCTGCGTGGTTATCGGGCGGACTGCGTCTTGCCGTCGGGATTCAATTCCCTTTTAACCGTATTTTTATTATTTTCTTAAGTCTATTTGCCGTGGGTTCAGTCTATTTTTTAGTCCTGCGTTCTCCTATTGGTCTTAAAATCCGGGCTGTGACCCAAAATCGAAGCATGAGTGCTTGTATGGGCATTGCCACAGAACGAGTGGATGCCTTAACCTTTGCTTTAGGTGCGGGACTTGCCGGCATGGCAGGTGCAGCACTGACTCTCATTGGAAATGTTGGCCCGGATTTAGGCCAAAATTACATCGTGGATTCTTTTTTGGTGGTCGTTACAGGAGGGGTGGGCAAGATAGCCGGAACGGTCGGTGCAGCCTTTGGCATCGGGGGATTGAATAAACTGCTGGAGCCGGGTTTTGGCGCGATTTACGCTAAAGTGTTAATCCTACTGATTGTCATCTTATTTTTACAGAAACGACCCTCCGGTCTATTTCCAGACAAAGGACGCAGCATTGATTTATAGTCTATCGATTACCCGTTTCCAGTTTTCAGTTTTCAGTTCCCCACTTAGAAAAAGGGGGGCGAGGGGGGATTTATTCCTTAAAGTTCAAATCCCCCTCAATCCCCCTTTGTTAAAGTGGGAGGTTTTAAGGCAACAATGAAAAAAGATAAAACCACAACAAAGAGTCGCAAGGAAACCCTGCTTTGGGCACTCTTGCTTTGCAGTGTTTGGATTGTGCTTTTGTTGATGAACACGCTTCCACCGAAAGACTCCTTTTTTTACTTGACCGACTTTAATCTCAATACCGCAGGAAAATATATGGCCTACGCCATTTTAGCTTTGGGCATTGATTTGCTTTGGGGTTACACGGGAATCTTAAGTCTCGGGCAAGGCATCTTTTTCGGTTTGGGCGCTTATTGTATGGGCATGCACCTCATGCTCTCTATTGGTGGCGAGGGAGCCTATCAAAGTGAGTTGCCGGATTTTATGGTCTGGAACCAGTTGGAGGCGCTTCCATTTTTCTGGAAACCTTTTGACTCTTTTGTCTTTTCAATGCTGGCGGTTGTTTTTGTTCCTGGGTTCTTTGCATTTGTATTTGGTTTTTTAACCTTTCGCAGTCGCATCAAAGGTGTCTATTTTTCGATCATTACACAGGCATTGGCACTCACGGTTTGGTTGCTTTTTAATCAAAATACAATGAACCTCGGCGGCACAAACGGCCTCACCGATTTTAAATCTATCCTCGGTTTTTCTTTAGGGGAAGCTTCAACACAACGCATGCTGTTTGTGGCAACAGGTGTTTGTCTGGTTTTGGCTTTTTTGCTGTGTCGATATATCACAGAATCCCGTTTGGGAAAAGTCCTCATCGCAATCAGAGACAATGAAGGCCGTATCCGTTTTTCAGGCTATTCGGCCTCTCAATACAAGTTGTTTGTTTTTGTGATTTCTGCGGCCTTGGCAGGTATTGCCGGGGCTCTGTATGTGCCGCAGGTCGGGATCATTACACCGGGACAAATCGGCGTGCTGCCCTCGATTGAAATGATTGTTTGGGTGGCTGTGGGTGGACGGGGCACATTGATCGGTGCAATTTTAGGTGCCGTTGGTGTCAATTGGGCACGTAGTTTTCTGACCAGCAATTATCCCGATTTATGGCTTTATTTTTTAGGCGCGCTTTTTGTGGGCGTTGTGCTTTATTTTCCCAAAGGCATGTGGGAAGTATCAGCTCGGATTAAAGCCCTTTTTTCACGGCGATTCAAAAAACAAGGTTTTGTGGAGCATTAGAGGTTTTCAGATGGACGGCACAATCCTATATGTCGAAGGCGTCACCGTCAGCTTTGACGGGTTTAAAGCCCTGCACGATCTAAATTTTATGATGGAAACAGGTGAGCTGCGTGTTGTCATCGGCCCCAATGGCGCGGGTAAAACGACCTTGTTGGATGTGATTTGCGGCAAGGTCAAACCCACACTGGGCCGTGTGGTTTTTAAAGAATATACTGACCTTTTGCCTTTACGGGAGTCGGCGATTGCAAACTTAGGCATTGGCCGAAAATTTCAAACACCCACGGTTTACACCAGCCTCAGTGTGTTTGAAAACCTGGAGCTTTCACTGAATCGTAAAAAAGGGGTATTCAATGCCCTTTTTTATCGCCTGACGGCAGAGCAGAGAGATAAAATTTTAGAATCCTTGCAGACCATCGGATTACTTCACAAAAAGGACGAGATTGCTGGATTATTGTCCCACGGCGAAAAACAATGGCTCGAAATCGGCATGGTCATGGTGCAGGAGCCCGAGGTCATGTTGGTGGACGAACCCGTCGCGGGTATGACCGATTACGAAACGGAAAAAACAGGGGAGCTTCTGAAAAAAATCTCAACAGAACGCTCTGTTTTGGTTATCGAACACGACATGGCTTTTGTGCGTCAAATCGCAAAAAAAGTGACGGTATTGCATGAAGGTACCGTGCTTTTTGAAGGCACGGTCGATGAAGTGCAAAATCATGCCAAAGTCCGAGAAGTTTATTTAGGCCGAGGTGAACATTGAAAGAACC
>JAADHI010000096.1 GCA_013151935.1 Candidatus Manganitrophaceae bacterium | reverse complement strand
CCTCTGTACAGATGACATCACTTCAAGCCACACGTTCATTTGAAGCAGTGAAATTTCTTTCCGAAAAAAATGAACGATATTTCATCCGCTTTGCGCTCGATCTTTACTATTTGAAACATAATCGGTATCCTGACACACTTAATTCTCTTGTTGAAGAAGGTTTTTTTGGTGACAAAAAAAATATGATTGCGAATTTGGAAAATTGGTCGTATCGGCTTAAAACAGGAAAAGGGGATAAATTTCATCTTGCTCAAAATTAGTTTACATAATATGCATTATCAGACTCTGGCATGATAGAAAGATGGAGACGCGTACAACGCGATTTTTCCTTGGTTTTGACTGGGGTTCAGGAAACCGTCATTAGCATTGCGGATCACGTGAATCAACACGTCCAGAAGGTCAAGTTGAAGTTAGATACGGCAAGTTTAGAGAGAAAGGTTCAGAGTGATCAGGTCCTTTTAGGCCAGAAAATTCACGCAGAGCCCGGATTAGAGCTCTCTCAAATTTACGAAAAAGACGAAATCCACACCTTACTTGAAGACATTACAATGGTGGAAAAACAATTGGAAGCCAATGAAGGCATTGTCTCGCCCCACGAAGCCCTTCATGATTTTGAACGTCTTCTAATCCGATCAGATTTTGTTGTTCAAAATGTTGTGATTCGGCACGGATATGCAGGCATTGGCAAGACGATCAAAGAACTTTCGCTTCCCCCGCAAATGATGATTTTTTTTATAAAAAAACAAGAGCAAATCGTGCTTGCTTACGGAAAGGTTTCTATCGCAGCGCGTGATGAAGTGACCTTTCTCTGCTCAAAAAAAGATATCCCTGCTTACATCGCTTTTTGGCAATAGCGAGCCATCTTCAGTCCTTTGCTCTTGAGCTTGCCGTTTTTATCTCTGCCTTCGTTTGTTTTTTTTCATCAATGATGGATTGAAGCTCTGAGAAAATTTCCGCTTCTGTGACCAGCTCTTTTTTGACCAATAAACGCATCAAGGCTTCGATTACGTTGTCTTTTGCTTCGGTTTCTATTTTTTTGATGGTGTAAAACCCATTTTCTGATTCTGGTGCGCGCTCTGATTCTGGCCTTGTTTTTGAGGCCAAGCGTGCAATAATCATAATGATAATGATTACAATAAAAAAAATAAATAAAAGCGGCATGTACTAAAATTATCCTTTTATATCAATGAATTAAGACATCATCCATTAAGTTTAAATTTAATATTTTTCGCGCACTTGCACAGCAGACAAATATTTCCAAAAATCCAGAGCTATTCATTAAAATACTGGGTTCCCCCTCCCCGCCTGCGCGATAGTTTTTTTTAATCCCCTGAAGTTTTTTGTCTGTAAAATCCAGACAAAAAGAATCAGGATCGAGCAGTTTGTCTCCTAAAACTTCATGGTTTAAGTTTGTAATCGCGTTTCCAAAGTGGTCAAAATAGACAATTTTCCCCATCATTCGACCCTCTTCTTTGCTGGGAAAAAGGGCTTCGATACAAAGGGCATCTGAAATTTTTTCTCCGAGTTCCTCTGGAGAGTGACCATTTGCAAGAGATGCCGCGATGGGTGCGAAATGATCACGGCCCGCGAAAGTAGGACTTTTTTTGAATTGCAGCAATGGGCCTTCTTTGACTTCAAAGACCTCACACGTTTCAGATTTTAAAAAATAGGAAATCAAGCCGTTGTCGGGAGCCACAAAAAACTGATTGGCGTATTTTGCAATGAGTTTACGTCGCATCGTGCCAACACCTGGGTCAATAATGGCGAGATGAATCGTTCCGGGTGCAAAATAGTTTGATATTTCACGAAGAATAAAAGCGCCGCTCGCAACATCATGTTTTTCGACAAGATGTGTGATATCAAGGACCCTTGATGCTTTTGATTGAAAAAGTACTCCCTTTAACACACCAACAAAATAGTCTTTTAGACCAAAATCACTCGTCAGCGTGATCATAGGCGCATTTTGTCGGGACATGTTTAAATCAGTCTTCAAAGAAAATACGCGTGATTTCGTATTCGATTGTTTTCGCAGGTGTTTTGACTTCGACAAAATCACCTACTTCACGGCCAATCAAGGATTTTGCAACGGGAGAATGGACTGAAATTGTACCATTTTTCATGTTGGCTTCATCAACACCAACGATACGGAACTGTTTGATGTCGTCAGTATCGACATCAATGACCGTAACCGTTGTACCAAAAACAACCTTTTCTGTCGAAAGGTTGTCGGTTGAAATCACGTTGGCATCGGCTAATTTACCACCGATTTCTTGAATACGTCCTTCGATAAAACCCTGTCGTTCTTTTGCGGCACTGTATTCGGCATTTTCGGAAAGGTCTCCGTGCGCACGTGCTTCAGCAATATCCGCAATATTTTTCGGCCGTTCGACCTTTTTGAGGAGATCCAACTCATCTCGTAGCTGTATGTGGCCTTTTTTTGTCATGGGTATCTTCACATTTTCCTCCTGAATCTATATTGCTAACTGTGGTATTGCTGTAAAGGTAGGGTTTGAATTTCACCTTTTAATATTGCTTCAATTCCATGAACGGCTGCCCTTGCTCCCGCAATGGTTGTAAAATAAGGAATACTATCCTGTAAAACAATGTGTCGAATTTCGCGGGAGTCGGTTTGAGAAAGTTTGTCTCCCACGGTATTGATGACCAACTGAATTTCCTTATTTTTTAAGGCATCTACAATATTTGGACGTCCTTCTTGTATCTTTTTGATTGTTGTCACCTGTAGACCCAGACGATTGAGGTAATCCGCCGTTCCAGCCGTCGCAATCACTTGAAAACCAATTTCTGAAAGCCTTTTAGCAATTAACGACAGGGCGGCTTTGTCGTGGTCTTTCACGCTTACAAAAACCTGTCCTGAAGTGGGCAGGCCATTTTCAGCGGCAATCTCTGCTTTCGCAAAGGCTGCACCAAAATTTAAATCAATCCCCATGACTTCTCCGGTTGACTTCATTTCAGGACCCAAGATCGAATCCGTCTTAAATCGCTTAAAAGGAAAAACCGCCTCTTTGATCGCCGTATGTTTTATGGTTTTTTCTTCAATGCCCTGTGCTTTGAGACTCTTCCCCATAACCGCTTTCATGGCGATTTTTGCGACGGGTTGGCCGATGGTTTTACTCACAAAGGGGACGGTTCGTGAACCCCTGGGATTCACTTCTAAAATATAAACATCCCCATTTTTGACGGCAAATTGAATATTCATGAGACCCACGACTTTCAATTCTTTTGCTAAGGCAATGGTTTGTTCACGCACGGTTTTTAATGCCTGATCGTTTAGAGAAAAGGGTGGCAAGGCACAGGCCGAATCCCCTGAGTGAACACCCGCCTCCTCAATGTGCTCCATAATCCCTGCGACAAAAACATCTTCGCCATCCGAGATTGCATCCACATCAATTTCAATGGCATCCTGTAAATATTTATCAATTAAAATAGGATGATCAGGAGAAACAGTCAGAGCATGACTCATATATTTTTGAAGGCTAGTCTGATCGTAAATAATCTCCATCGCACGTCCGCCCAAGACATATGAAGGTCGTACAAGAACCGGATAGCCAATCACTTCGGCCACCTGTTCGGCCTCAGAAATAGATCGTACAAGTCCGTTATTGGGCTGTTTGAATCCTAATTTGTCGATCAAAGCTTTAAACCGTTCCCGGTCTTCTGCACGGTCAATCGCATCGGGAGAAGTGCCGAGAATATGCACGCCTCTTTCCAACAAGGCATCGGCCAATTTTAAGGGTGTTTGACCCCCAAATTGCACCACCACACCCATGGGTTTTTCCAACTCAATAATATGCATGACGTCTTCTAAGGTCAAAGGCTCAAAATAGAGACGGTCTGAGGTGTCATAATCCGTACTGACCGTTTCTGGATTGCAATTGACCATGATGCTTTCATAACCCATTTCTTTTAAAGCCAGGGCCGCATGCACACAGCAATAATCAAACTCAATCCCCTGCCCAATGCGATTTGGCCCACTGCCTAAAATAATCACCTTATTTTGATCTGTCGGTTCCGCATCACATTCTGTTTCATAAGTGGAATAAAGATAGGGCGTATGGGCCTCAAATTCCGCGCCACAGGTATCGACCCGTTTAAAGACTGGGATCAAACCTTCCTTTTTCCGCCATGTCGTGACTTCATTTTCAGGGGTGTTTGTAATTTTTCCAATTTGGCGATCGGAAAAACCGGAGCGTTTTGCCAGGTGCACCAATTCCACCTCAAGCCCTTCATTTTTTAAACGGTTTTCAATTTCAAGCACTTCTTTAAATTGATTTAGAAACCAGGGATCAATTTTGGTAATTTGGTGGACTTCTTCAATCGAGACGCCGAGGCGCAGGGTATCAAATACCTGAGACAATTGATTAAAGGTCGGAATTGAAATTTTCTTCTTTAACTCACCCAAATCATCGGCCGTGTAGATAGATTCAATGCCTTGGCGACTGACCTCCAAAGAGCGATAGGCTTTCAATAAAGCTTCTTTAAAGTTGCGTCCAATGGCCATCACCTCCCCGACCGACTTCATTTGCAGCGAAAGGGTACGATCAATATCGGGGAATTTTTCAAAGGCAAAACGCGGGATTTTAACAACAACATAATCGAGTGTCGGTTCAAATGACGCCGGGGTGACAGAAGTAATGTCATTTTTAATTTCATCCAGTGTCAATCCCACGGAGAGTTTTGCTGCAATTTTGGCGATGGGGAATCCTGTGGCTTTTGAAGCCAAAGCAGAGCTGCGTGAAACACGTGGATTCATTTCGATCACACGTAAATCCCCATTTTCAGGATTCAGAGAAAATTGGATATTTGATCCCCCCGTATCGACACCCACTCCTCGGATGATTTTAATCGCCGCATCCCGCATGGCTTGATATTCTTTGTCCGTCAGGGTTTGCACGGGAGCCACGGTAATCGAATCCCCCGTATGTACCCCCATAGGATCTAAATTTTCAATGGAGCAGACCACGACCACATTGTCATTTTTATCACGCATCAACTCCAGTTCGTATTCTTTCCAGCCAATGACAGACTGCTCAATCAATGCTTCACTGACGGGACTGCTTTCTAAAGCGGCCTGAACCTTGTTTTCAAATTCCTCAATATTATAAGCAATGCCGCCACCTGTGCCCCCCAAAGTAAAAGAAGGACGAATAATCGCCGGAAAACCCACCTTATTTAAAATTGCTTTGGCTTCACTGAGATTTGTTGCCGTGGCACTTTCCGTATAGCGCAAACCCGCATCTTCAATGACCCGTTTAAAAGATTCTCTATTTTCCGCACGATGAATCGACTCATAATTTGCGCCAATGAGCTCAATGCCATACTTTTTTAGGACACCCGCATCTGTTAGTGTGAGCGCCATATTTAAGGCCGTCTGTCCACCCATTGTTGGAAGCAGGGCTTGTGGACGTTCTCGCTCAATAATTTTAGTGATGGACTCAAGCGTAATCGGCTCAATGTAAGTTGCATCCGCAAGATTCGGGTCGGTCATAATCGTCGCAGGATTGCTATTGACCAAGACCACTTCATAGCCTTCCTCACGTAAGGCCTTACAGGCCTGTGTTCCCGAATAATCAAATTCGCAGGCTTGACCAATGACAATGGGGCCGGGACCAATAATTAAAATTTTTCGAATATCTGTTCTTTTTGGCACACTCTGTCCTTATGAATGGGTATTTCGTCGTGGGACTTCGACTTTATACTTATTTTCTGCACACAGATAAGTTAAGGCTTTTTAATTTTAAGGCATCCAGAGATAAAGGAATTTAGGAGACCCAGCCTGCAATAGCTGTTTTGGATTGATTCCCCAGGCAGAAAATGGGGTTTCTGCTTTCTGTAAGACCTGGGAATAGATGTTATTTTTAGCACCTTCTCCCCGACTGTAAAGAATGACCTTTGCTTCAGAAATACCGGCTTCCGCTTGTGTGAGTTCAATCGCTTCTTGCAAATAGCCAATTTGATCAACCAATCCAAATTTCAAAGCTTCTGATGCGGTGTAAACCCGACCGTCTGCCAATTTCCGAATTTGATCTGCACTCAAGTTTTTGCGATTTTCGACGATGACCATCAAAAAACGCTCATACATATCATCAATAACGCCTTGAAGCACACCACGCGATTCAGGCGTTAGCGGTTTCATCGGTGTGCCCATATCTTTAAGCGGACCCGATTTAATGGCTTCGGCGGAAACCCCGACTTTTTTCATCAGGCCTTCAAAATTAACATGCATCATAATCACACCAATGCTCCCGATCACCGAGGTCGGGTGAACCACTATTTTGTCCGCTGCCATCGCAATATAATAAGCCCCTGAAGCGCCTAAATCCAAAATCGAGACAATCACTTTTTTCCCGGTTTTTTTCTTAAATTGAAGCACTTCATGATAAATCAAATCAGAAGCGGTAATGGTTCCACCCGGACTGTTCACCCGTAACAAAATGGCCTTTACTTTGTCGTCTTTCGCGGCAGCCGTCAGTTCTTCTTTAAGACGAGAAACCATGTCAGGCTGTTCAATCAGCCCAGAGGGTTTTTCCTTTGAGATAAAACCAGAAATGTCGATCAGCGCAATTTTATTGATACCTTTACCACTCACCACCGTTTCCCGTAAGGGACCGACCTTTGGCAATAAGGAGATATTGTAGATGCATCCCGATAGTAAAAATAGGACGGGCAGGATAAAAACCCAATGTATTCGTCTATTTTTGAACTTCATTACGTAACTCCCTTAGCTGTCATGGGTTGGGTTGAGCGAGGGCTCAGATTTTTATGGTCGTGATTTTTTAACTCAAAAAGTTCCATTTAAGGTTACTTCTATGTTGACATTGATATTAAAGGTTATTAATTCTATCGATATTCGATTTCCATTGGGTTGAATCAAATAGCTTGTGCTTACGGTGTTGTCCAAAGTGCCCAATTGGTCGTTTGTATTGTTTAATAAAACGAGTTTAGCATTTCCATTTTGACCATCATCCAGTCGCCAAGACAGGGATGTTTCAAATCCCCTGCTATCAACATAGGTTCCAATCATTCCAGAATCACCAATTTTTGCTGTTTCTGGAATGACCGTCGTGTTTGCTGACACCGTGACGATATCACCATCGACACCCAACAACTCCCTGTTATTTGGATCAGAACTATAATGAGTATTTATCAAAGCATCAGCAAATCCTCCATTAGAAGCCCTGAATTCTATCTTCGTTTCAAGTGGGATGCTAGATTTGCTTAAAAATACGGATGGTGTAAGTGTTTTTTCAGAAATGCTGCCCGTGTAAGTTAGACCGATATTGTCCGTCCCGACTAAGCTGGTTGCTACATTGTAACCGTTAAAAAAATTTGGCGGAAATAAATTAAAATCAATGGTTGTATTTGTTGGCGCACCACCCCCAGGATTTACAGCTGTACTTGTGTTTGAACTGCCACAGCCTGAGATAAAAAATACAATTAAAACAATAAGTTGACTCATTTTTTTTAAATTCACCTTGACTCCATATATTTTAAAATTATGATTGTAAATCAGTAGGGTAATATTGCAGTTTGAGAAAGATTTTCTTCATTACTGTTCCTTATTTCAAAATAGAATCGACAAATCTCTTAAAAAAGAAGGCGGCATCATGCGGGCCCGGTGCGCCTTCCGGGTGATATTGCACCGATGAAACCGGAAGGGTGCGATGCCGCAGACCTTCGAGTGTTTTATCATTTAAATTGATGTGCGTGACTTCGACTTCCTCTTTGATCTCTGAAAGGTCAATAGCAAAACCGTGGTTTTGCGCGGTAATCTGAACGCGTTTTGTTGCCAAATCCATAACAGGCTGATTGCCGCCATGATGACCAAATTTCATTTTATTACACTTTGCGCCCAAAGCCAGGGCCAAGATTTGATGACCCAGACAAATGCCAAAAATTGGTTTTTTACCCAGTAAGGCTTTTACATTTTGGATGGCGTAAGGAAGGCCCTCAGGATCTCCCGGCCCGTTTGATAATAAGATACCATCAGGATTCAGAGCCAAAACGGCATCAGCACTTGTATTTGCAGGCACAACCGTCACACGGCATTTAAGCGCACTGAGCATATTGAGGATGTTGTACTTGACTCCAAAATCATAAACCACAACATGTGCGTCGCACGACGCTATTTCAGCATTCAGAGCTGATTTTTCGCCATTGATCCAAACATAGGGATCAGAAGTAGTGACTTCTGACACCAAGTCTCGCCCCACAAGTCCAGGTATTCCTTTTAATCGTTCAAGGAGTAGATCAACATCATCTGTCCGGGTTGAGAGAATGCCCTGCATCGCCCCCTGCTCCCTAATTTTCTTTGTGAGCAAACGCGTATCGACTTGATCAATGGCCACAATGCCTTGACGGACTAAGAGTTGATGCAGGGGCTCACGCGCACGCCAATTGCTGGGAATCCTTGTATATTCTTTGACGATAAATCCTTGCAGCCAGAGTTTTTCGGATTCATTGTCTTCTGAATTGACACCGTAGTTTCCAATCAAAGGATAGGTCATCATAACCAGCTGACCCGCATAAGAAGGGTCGTACAAAACTTCTTGATAACCCGTCATGCTGGTATTGAAGACAATTTCCCCGGCCGACTCCCCTTCTGCACCAAAAGAGCGTCCTTTAAAGACCGAACCGTCTTCCAAAACCAAAACACCTTGATTGTTCATTTTCGTGTTCCTAATGACTTTAAAATCCCCATTAAAAGTCCTGATTTTTAATGAATTTTCCGCCAACAAAAATGGCTGTCGCACAGCCTTTCATTTGTCGCCCCATAAAAGGAGAATTTTTACTCAATGATTTAATATGCTGTTCATCAACAATCCATTCGGCATCCAGATCAATCAAGGTAATATCTGCCGGATCGCCAATGCCCAGGGCACCGGTTTTTCTCCCTAATACACGCGCAGGCTCTGAAGTGAGTTTTTGGATGACTTCCGGCAAGCTCAGTACGCCACGTGAGACTAAAGCCAATGAAAGCGGCAAGGCCGTTTCAAGTCCGATAATGCCAAATGGCGCACAATCCAGTGCTTGTTCTTTTTCATCCGCTGCATGGGGTGCATGGTCGGTTGCAATAAGATCAATCGTGCCATCACTTAAACCAAGCAATACTTCTGCTTGATCTTGCGCTGCCGCGAGCGGGGGTTTCATTTTTGCGTTGGTATTAAAACAACCCACAGCTTCATCAGTCAGCGTAAAATAATGCGGACAGGTTTCCGCAGTGACAGGAATCCCACGTCGTTTCGCATCTCGAATCAAATGGACTGAAGCCGCTGTGCTAATGTGCGCTAAATGTACCCGTGCCCCTGTTTGTTCGGCCAAAGCAATGTCACGCGCAACCATGACCGATTCGGAAGATGCGGGAATGCCACGAAGCCCCAATCGTGTGGAAACCTCCCCCTCAAAAATAACGCCATTATTGGTGAGATTAAGATCTTCACAATGATCAATGACGGGAACATCAAAAATCTTGGCATAAGACATGGCCTGCCGCATGACCTGACTATTCATTACAGGTAGACCATCATCGGAAACAGCCACACAACCCGCAGCAACCAGTTCCCCCATTTCGGCAAGCTCGCGTCCTTTTGATCCCTTTGTAATCGCCCCAATGGGAAGCACACGTACTGTGCCTACTTTTGCCGCCTTTTCCAATATTAACTCGGTGACAGACTGATTGTCATTTACAGGATGAGTATTGGGCATACAGCAGATTGTTGTGAAACCGCCATAAGCCGCAGCAGCCGTGGCAGAAGCAATGGTTTCTTTATATTCAAAACCCGGTTCTCGAACATGCGTGTGCAGGTCGATTAAACCAGGAGAGAGAATTTTTCCTGTTGCTTCAATGACTTGCACCATATTGTTTAAAGGGCTAATAGAGGGTGATATTTCCTGAATGACTCCTTTTGAAATAAGAAGATCCCCCACTTCATCTCTCTGATGAGCGGGATCAATGATGCGTCCTCCTTTGATTAGAATATCTGGCATTACATTAGGCATGTTGTCCTCCCGAAAGTAAAAAAAGCAGGGCCATGCGAACAGCAACGCCATTGCTTACTTGTTGTAAAATAACAGAAGAAAGACCATCCGCAACATCTGATGTGACTTCAACACCTCGATTGATCGGGCCCGGATGCATGACCAAAACTTCTGAATCCGCCAAAGCCAGTCGTCTACGATTCAAACCATAAAGTTCGGCATATTCACGGAGGGTCGGAAAATAGCTCCCCTCCTGACGTTCTAACTGAAGCCTCAGCAGCATAATGACGTCAGCCCCGACAAGCGCTTCATCCAATTGGTAATGCACTTTAACGCCCCAACGAACGTTCAATCCCTGAGGGAATCAAGGTCGGTGGTGCAACCAAGTGCAGATCAGCACTATATTTTTTTAAAGCATGAATATTGGAATGTGCAACACGACCATGTAGGATATCGCCTATAATGACGATTTTTAAACCTTTAATTGTGTTCTTGTTTTCTTTAATCGTCATTAAATCCAGCAGCGCTTGGCTCGGATGTTCATTTGCGCCATCGCCCGCGTTAATCACCGCGCTTTCGACTGAACGGGCCAAAAAATGTGGTACCCCGGAAGAGGCATGTCGCACAATAATAAAATCAGAATGCATGGCTTGAATATTTCTTATCGTATCGAGCAGGCTTTCACCTTTTAGTGTGCTACTGGAACTGGAAGAAATATTGATGACATCAGCCGAAAGCCGTTTTCCGGCCAATTCAAAAGAAGTCC
>JAADHI010000011.1 GCA_013151935.1 Candidatus Manganitrophaceae bacterium | reverse complement strand
TGGCCCGAAAACGAAACAAACGTGTGACATCAGTCGATAAAGCCAACGTCCTTGAGTCTACCGAATTATGGCGAAAAGTTGTGACACAGGTGCACGCGGATTATCCTGATGTCGCACTTTCACACATGTATGTTGATAATTGTGCCATGCAGCTGATTCGTAATCCAAAACAGTTTGATGTGATCGTGACGACCAATATGTTTGGCGATATTTTATCGGATGCTGCGGCGATGTTGACGGGTTCCATCGGTATGTTGCCCTCGGCAAGTTTGAGTGCAGAGGGCACGGGAAATCGTCCGGGTTCTTTAAAGGGCATGTATGAGCCGATTCATGGCAGTGCGCCGGATATTGCGGATCAAGACAAGGCCAATCCACTGGCCACCATTCTTTCGGCAGCGATGATGCTCAAATATTCTTTTGCTTTAGAAAAAGAGGCCGCGCTGATTGAAACGGCTGTTTTTCGTGTACTGGAAGAAGGGTTTCGCACACCGGATATTGCATCCGACGGCACAAAAACAATCGGTACAATGGAGATGGGCAAACGCGTCGTCGAATATCTGAAATAGATTGTTGTAAGGAATTTAAGAAAATGCTGCAAAAAAAAGAAAATTATCGTGTGGCCATTATAGGGGCCACAGGGGCTGTTGGTGAAGAAATGATGGAGATCTTGGCCTCACGCAAATTTCCCTTAGAATCACTGAAGCTTTTTGCCTCGGAACGCTCTGAAGGTAAAATCTACGATTTTTTGGATGATGAACTTCGGGTTGAAATATTAGATCAGGCTGATTTTTCAAACATCGATATTGTTTTGGGCGCAACCAGTGCTGATTTAGCCAGGATTTATACCCCCAAAGCCCTCAAGGCGGGCTCTGTGATTATTGATAATTCGAGTGCTTTTCGCATGGAGCCTTTAGTGCCTTTGATTGTGCCAGAGGTGAATGGTGATCTCATCGCAACACATCAAGGGATCATTGCCAATCCAAATTGTTCGACAGCCCAGTTGGTGGTGGCGCTCAAACCTTTGCACGATGCGGCAAGGTTGTCTCGTGTGATTGTCACAACATTTCAATCGGTTTCGGGTACGGGTAAGAATGCCATTGATGAGCTTCTACAGCAGACCAAAGACATTCTTTCTTTCAAAACCCCGGAGCGCAATGTGTATTCTGAACAGATCGCCTTTAATTGCATTGTGGATTGGGCGCGTGATCCAGAGACCGGGGATACCGAAGAAGAGCTTAAAATTATAGAAGAAACCCGAAAAATTATGGGTGAGCCCGATTTGCCCGTGACGGCGACCACTGTGCGTGTACCTGTTTTTCGTTCACACGGGGAATCAGTCACCATCGAAACAGAAAAAAAACTCTCTCTGAACGAAGCCCGCGCATTGCTTTCAGAGGCTCCGGGACTTACGGTACTGGATGATCCTGCGCGTAAGGTTTACCCCACACCCCTGGATACAGCGGATCAAGACAATGTGTATGTAGGGCGGGTCAGAGAGGACCGATCCTGTAAAAACGGGCTTCATCTCTGGGTGGTGGCAGATAACTTGCGTAAAGGGGCCGCTCTGAATGCTATTCAAATTGCCGAAGGTCTGATTCGTTAGTTTTTCTTCAACTACTTTTTCTTAAAAAATCAACATCTAATCTCACTTTTTGAGCGGCCATTTCGCCTTCGGAGTCTTGTACTCTGAGAATAATATGATGCACACCGCTTGTGTGTTTGGGGATATCCCAATGGAACAAACCGGTAATTGTATCAAGGTGCATGCCGATTTGAGGATCTTCAATCGTATAGTGCAGTGCATCGCCATCGGGGTCAAAGGCCTGCACGGGATAGGAATAGACCCCATGTTTAAATTGATGGGGTGGGTTGGATGTAATGACGGGGCGTCGATTTTCGCTCTTTAAGTGTAGAGATTCAATCGGTTTTCCGGCATTGCGTCCGTCGTGCGGTGTGACCATGACGGTTATTTGATCGCCTCTTTGTAGGTCTGGAATCTTGGCCTCAGCGCGGTTTTCTAAAAAAAGCGGCACGCCATTTTTTTTCCATTCGTAGCTGTAGTCAATGGAATCGCCTTCTCGATCTTTTCCGGTCACAATGGCTTTGATTGTTTCCCCGGGCTGAAAAGGTTGTGGCAGCAGTTGAATGGAAACGATTTCAGGTGGCGTGTTTTGAACACGGACTTCAGATGATTTAAAGACAATGCCATCACTCAAGCCATCGTTGGGGATAACTTCAACGCTGATTCTATCCCCGCGTTTGAAGAGATTGGGGGGGAGTTCTCTTGTTTCATGCACTGACTTCTTATTGACAAACCAGGTATAGCGATAGACAACTGCATCTCCTTCTTCGTCTTTTCCACTGGCGCTCACGACAATGGATTCCCCCTGATGCGGGGTGGGGGGAAAGAAATTCACGGAGAGTACACGTGGACTTTGGTTGCCAGAGACGGTTTTCTTTTCAGTCGATTGGCATCCGCTGAGGGCGGCTGTCCCGATGAGTGCAACGGCGATCAGGTAAGCGAATCTCTTGATCTTTCTCTTCAAAATACACCTCCTTTGTTTCTTTTGCTTTGCCTCAAAACCCTTCCTGAAATCGGCACGGGTTTTGAGGCTGATTTCTTCAAAAGAAGATTTTAGCTCGTCAGAAGTCGCGCCATCCTTTCACTCCGCTTCGGATTGGATCTGGCGGAGTTTGACAAGACTGCGAGATTGTCCCCGTGCTTTGTTGGACAAAGCCCGTTACGCCGCCCCTGCAAGGGCCTCCTCTTGCACCGATGTGCAGTCCCACTGCGGAAGGGAGTCCCACGACTGAACTTCCTTTTGGTGGAACGACACAGGGCGGACTGGGGCAGTCCGAAGGGTCCGGAGGGTCTTTTGGAGGGTAACTCGTTCCTGTCTCAAAATAGAGTGCCCACAAAAAACTGTTACCGCCTGCACTACATTCATCTCCATTTGGGATGAAGGTGGTAAAGAGTACAGAGCCGCCCAAGACAGCGCTTTTGGCCAGAACCCGCTCCTTACTGGCAAGATCGTGATACCAGCCATCATAGGTGAAAGAGCTGGAATACAAGCTGTTGAATGTGATATCCGACCCTGCATTGTTGACGGAGGCGTCTGTCAGGACATTGATGGCTGTCGTATCTCTTAAGGCGCTATCCGCAATGGTTGTTACACAAGTGAGCGTGGTGTCATTCCAGCAGGGGTCTTTGATCCCGTAAAAACGTTGTTGAGAGCTGTCTGTGGCATCTGCGGGTGTGTAGTAGCGTCCTGTGCCGAAGTAGACCCATAGTTTGTTGTCGGTGCCAAAGGCCACGGTTGCGGCGGAGGTCATGGGGCCTGGATTTGCTTCGTAGAGTTTAGACAAGATCCAGTTTGCGGGATCGAATGTGTTTTGAATAGAGAGTCGATACATATTCCCCCGCCATACCCCCCCACTTTGGTAACTATTGCCAATGTAGGCGACATCGCTTGTAAAATCGAGATTGCCATCGACATTGATTGCGTCACCCATGAAGCTGTTTGTGATACCCGTAGAAAAATTGGCTTCTAGCGTACCTGTTTTGAGATCGTAGACATGGATATCCCCACTGTTTGTGCTTGTCCCGCTGTAGGTCGTTGGTCCAGAGCCCTTCATGAAGAGCCACTTTGCATTTGTGCCATCATCGACACGAATGACTGCTGGTGCTCCGGTTGTAAAGCTGAAATCTGAGGTACTGAAAGTGCTTGCAATGAGAACAGGCGGGTTTTCAGGATTGGTGATGTCCATTATAAAATAGGCCGACTGAAATATTTGACCGTTGTTGTCTGTGATGGTGCGACCACCCATCCGCATGCCACCGATCAGTACCGTCCCCCAGCCGTTAGGATGGTCGGCGTCTGGTGTAAAGATTTGTGCATCCGTGATTTTGGGTTTGAGGTCGACATAGTAGACATGGGTGTATTCGGGCATGGTCAACCATTTGAGGTGAGGCAGGAGTTCATAGGGAACATAAGACCACAGCTCTTCTCCCAAAGATTTTCCAGCCCCTGCATCAAAATAACCATGTTCCACGTCAGTGGTTGAGATATCATCCCCAGCATTATAAAAACCTGCGTTAAAAGCGTGCAGCATGCCGTCATTTCCGCCGACATAGACGACGTTACGTCTATTTTTGTATTTGTTGTAATAAGCCTGGTAGGAGACATCGCCGTAAAGTAGGTCATAGCGTTCCCGTGGTGCGGAGACGGTCGTGGGGGTGGAATACACGATGTCCCCCAATTTCCAGACTTTTTGAGCACTGATGCTGGGAATGGTCAGCATTCGATCCCGCATGCCAGTAATTTGGTCACCCCGTATAAAATTGATGATGTCGGCCGATTCATTGTCGTCTACCGCGCGCAGATAGGGTTTTAATGTCGTTTTTTTAGAATCGTCAAAAAATTTTCCAAATTCACCCGTGTCGACAACGCCATCGTGGTTTGCGTTGATCCAGGTATAGATATTTCGATCAATTGGATCTGTGAGGGCCAATCGTTCTCCCGCTTCCCAAATGGGTTTGATGTCACTGATGGGACCCGTTGAATCAGGCGTCGTTGAATCGGCCACACCGTCTCCATCGGCATCTAAAAATTTATTGACTTTGGATTCTCCGCTGCCTGCGTCATAAAAACTCTGAACAATTTTATCTTTATTGAGCACCAAGGCACCGTCTTGATCGGTATCTTCTCTCAAGTTGCCAAAGGTATCCAAAAAGAGACCGTGCAGATAACCGATCCATTTTTTTTCGACGCCCCCTTCTGTTTTGGAAGGGAAAAAATAAGCCTGGTAAAGTGCGCCTTCTCCTTCTCCCGCCGTAGCCAAAACGGAAACGGAGGTACCAGAAGAAGATCGATTGAGAATGTCGGTCAGTGCTTTTGCGAGTTGAGACTCCAATTTGAGGGGGTTTGAAGCATTAAAATAGGTGTCAGGGACGCCATCGCCATCATCATCCCATTCGCCCACAAGATTAGGGGTCCCGTCGCTGTCACTGTCTTTGAAACCCCCATATTTTGCCGCGTACCAAAGCGGGCTTTTTAGAAAGCCTGTGCTTGTGCCCGTGACGGTAAAAGTACGTTCGTTTTCTGGGGTTTCGTTTCGATCAAAACGGTCACAATCACTAAACCCTGCATTCCCGCCACAGCGAATTTCATAATAGTCTCCGGCGTTTATTACACCACTGATGGCATATCCTGCAAAATTTTCATGTCCTGCTGCGGCAGCGATGCCTTTTGTTTTGAGGGTAATGGTTGTCGCGCCTGTTTTAACGTAGATGCGATAACGTGTGTCGAGCTCATAGTCCCAGCCGTATTCGGCATCATCCCACATGGAATCATAACAAAAGGTATAACCATTGCCCTGTTCTGCAATCCAGTCTGCGTCATTGGGGCAAAGCAGAAAATCAACCATTGAGCCTTTTGAGTTGTCTCCATTATCTCCTGGTGAGTTGCAATTTGGATAAGAAATGTCTGGGCAACCGTCGTGAAAAATAGGCACAACAACGACTTTGTCTCCGCTGACATCAAATTCCAGGTTTGGCATGATTGAGCCTGTTGAAATGGCGTAAGTGGTCATTTTCTGATCACCATCAACTGCGTTTAAGTCGTTTGTTTTTGCGTAGTGTGCAAGCCCTGCCAGATAATAAGCCCCTTGTTTTGTAGGCTCTTCGACACAAAGACCTCGAATACTGCCGAAACTAGCTGGTTTAGAGGTGCAGTTTCGGTCAAATGTTCCCGCAGAATCTCCGATAAATGCAGCGCCGATGGACTCAATGGTATCAATATTTGAGGTGCTCATTAAGCTTTGTACTGAGGGGGTATCTGCAGTCGAGATACCCGCGGGCCAATAGGAGCCGGGCAGGTCATCGGAATCATAAGAAGGATATTCATCACTTAAGATGATGGCAAAAGGTTTAGAGCAAGCAGGGCAGGTATCGTAGGGATCTGCCCAGGAACTTTCAACATCAAGTGAGGCGAGTCCTGGATCAGGATTGGAGAGTTCGAATTCATTGGTGGGTCCGTTCTGACCTTGAAAGTATCGAATGGTTTCATAAAGCATTTCCCCGATAGGGTTCCCCCAGCTTTTGCAGAGGCCGTTGACAATCACTGCGGGTTCATTGGGGACACAATTTCCCTCTGCTCCCCCGCGATTATACCAACCTGTGTTGTAGTTATATTGTAGAACCTTGAAGTTATCTATATTTTTGATGATTTTTGAGGCCCCTAAGATCATGCCATTGCCATTATCTACTTCGGAGTTTCTTAAATCTCCGATATTGCTTCTTAGAACGCCCCCTTTGACATTGGCCCCATAACTTCCCGTCATGAGGCCAAATTTCATTTTAACGGTGTCATCACCACTGTCGGGTGTGCCTTTTCGATCCACCCCGAAGGTCTGCATTAAACCCGAGGGTTTGAATCTTGAAGTGGATGACCCGGTTTTATACTCGATACAGTTTTTTTCAAGCATACCGTTTACGCAGACTTCAACATCGACATTATGGGTTGAATCGACGCTTAGAGTTGATCCGCCGGGTTCTTCTAATCGGCACTGTCTACCCTCAGTCCCTGAGGCGTAGGGGAAATATCCGTTCATGACAAGCAGAAGAGAGGAGTTTTGTGTACTGCTCGTATTTGTATTACAAAGTGTAATATTGCTCCAGGAAAAAGGGGTTAAGGATGAAATATCGCTCCCCGTATAGGTTTTGACCCAAGAATGTCCATCTTGTGGAAGTAAGGCGCGTCCCAGTACGGTTGTGGTGGCTGTATCGGTTTCTCTGAGACCGCCATAGAGGACTTTTCGAATGAGATCCATGCGACTCATCGTGGCCCAGTTGAGGAAGTTGCCGCTCCAGTGGTTGGAACAGGAGTGTGAGTTTGCGCCAGTGGCAACATTATTGGGTTCAAATCGATTTGATCCGCCTCCGACATAGTCATAACATTTGTTTGGGTCGAAATAGCCATAGTAGTCGATGGTGTCGCTGTAGCTTGATTCAACGATCCCGTCGTCATCTAAATCAACAATATCGGTATAGGCTTTGTAAAAAAGTTTGTGATTTTTTGACATGACGAACATCGTAAGTGGGGGAGCGCCTGAGGTAATAAATGGCGGATAAGCCGTGTAGTCGGATAATGTTTGAGCAGATACTGGGGGTGAGGGACTTATTCCCATCGCAAAGAGCAGGCTCAATATAAATGTATAATTTATTATTTTTGATGATTTCATGATATGACCTCTCAGATGATTTTCTATCTCCCAAACCGTCTAAACATTTCAGGCATATCGATGCCGTGAAAAAAAACGTAGTCCGCTTTTCCATCTAAATCGAGGACAATACGGACATTGCCCTTTTTATTTTGTTTAAGATTTTCAACATCAACGAGCACATTTTTAGAAAAATCGTACTCTTCCCCACTTTCAAGGATGACGCTGTGTCCCGTAAAAACGCGAATCTGACCCCAGATCTCGCCCCCTGGATGATTGGTACCGAGTGTTTGGCTTTCTCGTTTGACCGGCTGCCACTCGGTTTCGCTTGCGAAGCTTGAGGCAAAAACAGGGCTGGCTAAAATGATGATCAAGAGTAATAAAATTGGTTTTTTCATGATTTGTTTCCTTTCTCATTCATTTTTGGCAGCTCCCCGAAACCACACAGGTGTAGGAATTTATAATTGCCCCCCTCGCACCTTTGAGTGTGGATTGTGAGGTCATCTGAAATATTTTTTCTGTTCCGCCGGCTGCGGCGCTGTTTCCGACACCCTCGTTGCCTGCGGCAAATTCAAGGGCATTTCCAGATTTTGGTCTTGTAAAGAGGTAGTCAATGTCCATATTGACGACGCTTTGGTTTGGCGCGGTGCCAATTGTGATCGAAAGGTCGGGTCCAAAGGCACCCACATTATTCACACTGTCATCTTCGATCAAATTCGTGGTCAGTTCTGCGGTCAAGGTGGGTCCGGCCAAGGCGGGCACAGGGCCGCCGAGGCCTGACAGATAAGTGGCTGGTAGTGCGGCATCCGCGATGGTTCTTTCGATCACATTTGCCTGGGGATCAACCCCGGCCTCTTGATCATTAATTCTTTGTTCGTAGTTGCGCTCATTCATGGCGGTGAGGTTTTCGAGTGAGGTAATTGAAACCGAAGTCAGTCCAATCACTGTCAAGAGGACCAGAAAGAGTAGCATCGAGATCAAGGCCACGCCGTTTTCATTGTTAATTCGTTTGGCTAAATTTTTCATCATCAGTTCTTCCCTTTAAATCGACTGCGACTGCGATTGAGAGAGCGACGCGACGGTGCGGGAATTCATCAAGGCAGACCTATATTCCTTGGTCGAACAATGCGTGTTAAGACACGACTCCTAAAAGGGCTGTAGTTGATTATGTCGTATCCCACGTCTGTTGTCGGATCATGATCTTCCAGGGTCAGTGGAGCACCTAGAACATAATTTGTGTTGTTCCGTGCGCTTTGAATAAAAAGCGAGACGCGGACGAGTCGAATGTCACCTAAAGTGGCTGGCACACTGACAAAATCTCCTGCGCTAAATGTTCCATTTCCATCGGTATCGTCGATGAGGTTGTCATCGTTAGCATCTAAGGCGTAGGCGAACTGCATATCCAGTACGCCATTTGCGAGCAGACTGACGACACCATCTACGTTACGATTTAAGGTTCGGGTGGCCGTATCTACTGTGTACTGTATGCAACTGGGGGTTAAAATTTGTGTTCCAATGGCATAGTTTTCTCCGACGCCTCCGGCGGCTCCTGTAAGTACTGGTGTGATGTTAACGACATTTCCTGCGCTAAGTACCGCATTTACGGTCTTGATGCCATCAATTGAAATCTGGCCTAGGGGTGGGACGACAGCAGGAGGGGACGCAAGAATGGTCAGTTGTGTCGCACCCGTTAAGGCTGCTACACCTAGCGTCCCTGCAACATTACTCATACTGGCGACAGCGATGGCATCGGGGCCCGTATTCGAATTGGTGGGTGTAAGCCCAGTGCCACAGGCACCAAAACTTGGGTTAATGCCGTAGCCCGCCATGGAGATGTCCCGAACAAGGGTGACCATGGCCATGCGGATGTCCTGTTGCATATCCACCATTTCTTCATTGACGATGGCAGAGCGATTGAGGTTGCTAAAAAAACCAGATCCGGCGGCAATCACGCTAACAAATACAGCTGTGGCAATCATGAATTCAATAAGAGTAAAGCCATTCTGATTTAATTTTAATTTGATGCTTTTATTCGTCATATTTTTACTCATGTTCATGAAATGATGCTCGTTATCATGGTGACGGTGTGGGCACGGATGCCCGGCCAGGTGATTGTTACGGTGATGTCGTTTCGGTTCAAAGGGTTGGCTGCGGGTTGTGTCACAGTGACTGTCCCCACGCCGCCGGGAAGGTTTTGTTGTATGCGTGCGGCCCACTGGTCGTAATCCCCACGTGCCTGCCATGCACTTGCGGGGGGGCGTGTGCCTGCGTTAGAGGTGTCGATTCCATTGTAGTCCGTGATTGCAAAGCCTATGGGGGCGGCGACAGCGGGCATTTTAAAGCGCATGCGCTCCATCATTTCATCGGCGAGATTGGTGCCAACACTCATTCGGCCACCAAAAACAGTTTCCGTGATAGACATATTTTGCATCGCCGTGATGCCGAGCAGGCCCACCGATAAGATGGAGACTGCGATGAGGACTTCTAGCAAGGTGAATCCCTTGTTATTTTTAATCTGCATGTTTTTGAGTCTTTTTTTATGAATCATCAGAACTCCTCAAAAATTTTGTACAACGATTGTGATTTTTCCTGCGGGGGTGATTGTGAGCACATAGCGTGTATTGGGTTGTGAGGCGCTGTCGATGTTGATGATTTGGTTTCCTGCACCTCCCGTCGTTTTCTGCCCAAATGCATTGAAGCCCACCGTCATGGGGAGTACGTTGTTGATACTGACATCAGAGGGAAAAATGATATTGGGTAATCCCGGTGTGAAGGAGTTGTATTGGGTCATGTCGCCAGCCACGGATAGTGTGATTGTTCTTGTCGTATTCTGGCTCATGGCGGTAACCCTGGAGAGCATGATATTGGAGGAAAGTATCCTTGCCGTATCCTTAAATTCGTAACGCGCATTCCATGTGAGGTAGTTTGGAATGGCGATGCTGACCAATACCCCCAGAATGGCAACACCCACCATCATTTCTAAGAGCGTGAAGCCTTTTTCTTTCATTCTTGCCCTAGTGTTTATCAGTGCTGTGTCCATTGTTTCTCCTTTACTGCTTGCCCGATCTTGCAGCTTGTGTGCCAAAACAATTTTAATGGGATGGATGTCAATAAATTATTATAATTACAAGGGTTTATGCTTTTTTAAGTGGCGAAATTGTTTGCAAACTTCCCTTCCCTTTAGGGCGTATTTAAAGGATAAACTATGTAATGGATTACATAGTTTATCCTCAATTTTGATCTCATCAGGGACCTTTATAGAAGTTTTTGCCAATTGAATGGATTCCTAAAATATGCTATACGTTTTTACGATGAAGCTACTGA
>JAADHI010000030.1 GCA_013151935.1 Candidatus Manganitrophaceae bacterium | reverse complement strand
CTTTTCGACTCAATTCGCTAATATGCTCACGAATCCGTCGTGCATGTTCTTTGCGTTTTGTTTGCATGAGGGTTTCATCTTGAGTCTCCTGCCCTTCCAAATAGGCCGTCAAAGGGACCTTGGCATCGACAACGATCGTTTTTCCACCGGGCAAATTGACCACCATATCCGGCCGCAGTCGGTTGCCCTCGTCGCCGACAACATATTGTTCTTTAAAATCGCAATGGTTCAACATGCCTGCTATTTCAACAACGCGTTTGAGCTGAATTTCTCCCCAACGCCCACGTACTTGGGGTTTACGCAGGGCGTTCACAAGATTTGTCGTTTCAGAGCGGAGTTGGATTTGGCTGTCAATTAAGCTTTTGACTTGCTGATTGAGTCCTTCATAGGCCCCGACGCGGGCTTTTTCGAGGGCTTGTATTTTTTGATCAAATTTATCCAGACCTTCTTTTACGGGTTTGACGACTTGATCTATTGCCACTTGCCGTTTAATCAGATCCTGCTCAGCCCCTTCTTTGAGTTTGTCAAAAGAAGATTTTGCGACTTCGAGAAACATTTGGTTATTACTTTTGAGTGCATCTGCGGAGAGGGCTTTAAAGGCATCGGAGAGATTTTTTTTTGCTTCGTTTAAAATCGCCAATTTTTCTTCGGCCGCTTTTTGCTCCTTTTCAAGACGCATTTCAAGACTGGAGTGATTTACTTTTAAGGCGGTGAGGTCTTTTTGAAGGGAGGCTCCTTCTTCTTTTAGCGCAATGATTTCCATGGATGCAGCATTGAGATTTTGCTCCCGTGTGCCAAGTCGTTCATCTAAAACGGCAATTTTCTTCTCAAAGTTAGCCCGAAGACGGTCTGTCGCTTGAGACTCTTTGCCGCGAAAATGCAGACGAAAATAAAATCCACCCAAAACAATGCCTAAAATCAAAAAACAAAGGGCAGTAACAATAAAAAAAATATTCATATCTTTAAAGGACCCGATGGGTTTAGGGTTTTTTCATGCGTGTTCAGAAGGGTGTCATAAGACGTTTGATAATTCAAGACGACTTTACTTTTAAGTCTGAGATATGGCAATAAGAGAAAGGAGGTTGATTTGCAGATTCAAATGATTGCGCTGCTCGCACTTTTTGTCATTGCGATGCTTTATTCTTCCGTGGGACATGGCGGAGCATCGGGTTATTTGGCCGTGTTGGTGTTGGCGGGGTATATGCGGCCTGATATCACCCCTGTGGTCTTGATTTTGAACATTGCGGTGGCTTCGACGGGATTATTTCACTATAGACGCGCGGGACATTTTTCCTTCAAGTTGCTCAAACCGCTTGTCTTCACCTCCATCCCGGCCGCTTTTGTGGGTGGTATGATTCCTTTGAGCGATGAGATCTATGCAGCCCTCCTGGGTTCCACCCTCTTGATCGCCGCACTGCGTTTTCTTTTTGTTGGACATATCTTTAAAACCAGAGAAACCTCAGTCCTCATTTCACATAAAACCTGGGCATTAGCCCTGGGTGCTGTACTGGGGCTTCTGGCAGGTATGGTGGGTGTGGGCGGCGGGATTTTTTTGAGTCCCTTGCTGCTTTTTTTAGGGTGGGCCGACGCAAAAAAAACAGCGGCGGTTTCGGCAGCCTTTATTGTCCTCAATTCGATGAGCGGTCTTTCAGCCCACCTCTTATTGGGAGCAGTCATTGATTGGTCCTTGCTTTCATCCATCGCCGCCACAATTTACATCGGCGGTTTTATCGGTTCTTTTTTGGGTGCGTGGCGACTTTCGCTTCGCATGTTGCAGCAGCTCTTAGGCAGTGTGCTCGCCATTGCAAGCTTTAAACTCATTATTAAAATTTGGTAAAGGGATCAGTATCCTGCCCCCCTTAGAAGTCAAGGCCGTTTAAGGAAGTCGAGAAGGAGGGCCAAGTGCGAGATGATTAAAAATGGAAGCCCTGCGCATTTGATTCCAGAAAAAATGTCTGTATAAGTAGGGCACTGAAACGATGGAGCCATTTTTGGAAAATCCTACTCCCGACCGTCGATCTGAATGGTTCGTGCCTCAATTCGGCCCCCTCAAATTTCGTATTTTTGTGGGCCTACTCTTTTTGCCCTATACGGGCATGGTGCTTTCTTTTACCGTCATTGGGGCGATGTTGGCTGAGCCGATTTATTGGGATCGGGTGCTCGCCATTGTGTTGATTTATTTTTTTGGCTTGGGTATCGCCGCTCACGCGCTTGACGCCATCGGTGGGTCGGGCCAAAAACCCTGGGGCCGGCATTTTTCAAAACGCATGCTGTGGGTGCTTGCGATTTTTTCACTCATCCCGGCCTACGGCATCGGTTTGTATTATATTTTTACAGCAACGCCTTATTTGGCCGTACTTGCGATTTTGGAAGGTTTTTTCCTTTTTGCCTATAATTTGGAGTGGTTTAAGGGGAGATTCCATACAGATATTTCTTTTGCTTTTTCCTGGGGGGTGTTGCCGCTTTTGGCAGGTTACGTCATTCAAAGCAATACCCTGTCCCTTTCGGTGATTGTGATGGGTGCCGCGATGGGACTTTTTAGCTATGTTGAGATTAAGGCCTCAAGGCCTTACAAAAAAATAAAACGCGCTGGCAATGCCGACAATCAGGATCTTCAAGGTATTTATGAAAAAATCTTAAAAGGCATTAGCATCGGGGTGATCTTCCTGGCCTTTGCAATGATGCTCTGGCGCAGTAATTATTAAGGCGTCGGACGGAAAGGGATTGAAAGCAGACCCGTTTCAAGATAAGATTGCCCCCTGTTGTTGATGTTTACATTAGGATTTTATGCGTCATATTGAACTACTTATTTTTGATCTCGACGGGACTTTAATTGATTCTAAACGGGATATCGCAAATTCGCTCAACCTCACTTTTAGAGAAGTTGGACTGCCTGAACTTACACATGAGCGTATTTACACTTATGTGGGCAATGGGGTGAGGCAGCTCATGATTGATGCCGTGGGTTCAAATGATTCTAAATTCATCGACCACACGCTTGCTTGTTTTGAGCAGCATTACCTTGAGCATCTTTTGGATGAAACCTGTCTTTTTCCTGGTGTCTCCGAAGTGCTAGCGCATTTTGAAGATAAAAAAATTGCACTGGCCACCAACAAACCCACACACTACACCGAAAAAATTATGACAGGTCTCAATTTACAGGCACAATTCGATCTTGTCATCAGCGCGAGCCCGATGATGCAACTCAAACCGCACCCTGCCATGCTCTTAGAAACATTGCAAACCCTGGATGTTGTGCCTGCTGATGCCATTATGATCGGTGATTCCCTAAATGATATCCATGCAGCAATGGCCGCTGGTGTGTCTGTCTGCGGTGTCGGCTATGGTTTTGGAGATGCACAAACCTTAAAATCAGAAATGCCAGACTTTTTTATTGATGAAAGTAAGGAATTGATGACGCTTTTCAAGTAATCTGCCAAGACTTGAGTGATGAGGAGTTTTGAATGAAAAAATGGATTTTTATTGCCATCACCATCATCGTTACACCGTTTGCGGCTTTCGCCCAAAGCCTTGCGGATCGTGTTATCGAACACACGCTCTCTAACGGGCTGCGTATTTTGATGGTTGAACGCCATCAGGTGCCGACGATTTCCTTTCAAATCATGTATCGCGTTGGCGGTGTCAATGAGGTCAATGGGAATACCGGGATTGCCCATCTCTACGAGCACATGGCTTTTAAGGGGACAGAAAAAATCGGGACAACAAATTACGCTGAAGAGAAAAAGATTCTCGCAAAAATTGAAGAGATCAATAACAACATTATTCAGGAAAAACGCAAAGGCATTCACGCTGATGATAAACGACTTTCAGCACTCGAAGCGCAAAGAGAAAAACGCCAAGAAGAAGCACGGCAATATGTCATTCCCAATGAACTTGCAGAAATTTATGATCGCAACGGTGCCGTGGGCTTCAACGCCTCAACGGGCAAGGATTTTACAAATTACATTGTGAGCTTCCCGGCCAACCGTTTGCCGCTGTGGATCGCCATGGAATCGGATCGCATGGCCCATCCGGTCATGCGGGAATTTTATAAAGAACGCGACGTGGTGATGGAAGAACGCCGACGCAGCGTGGAAACCAACCCTGGCGGAAAACTCTACGAAACCTTTTTGGCGACGGCCTTTGCGGCCCACCCTTATGGCAATCCTACACTCGGATGGCCTTCGGATGAGCAAAACCTCTCGGCCACACAAACGGCTGAATTTTTCAAAATCTATTATGGCCCCAGTAATACCGTCATTAGCATGGTGGGTGATTTCAAAGCCGATGAAGTCATCCCGCAATTGGAAGAAGCTTTTGGGAAGATTCCTTCTGCGCCGATTCCGCCCCGGGTGATTACAGAAGAACCTCCGCAACGTGGCGAAAAACGGGCCGAAGTCGAAGACGAAGCCAATGCCCGACTCATGATCGGCTATCACAAACCCAACCTGCATCATGCAGATGATGCTGTCTTTGATGTGATTGATTCCCTGCTCTCAATGGGCCGAACAGCACGTCTTTATAAAAAACTTGTGATTGAAAAAAAGATCGCGGTCAGTGTTTCTTCCCGAAGCGGTACTCCCGGTGCACGATTTTCAAACCTATTCACCTTCTCCGCCACGCCCCGCGCACCGCACACCACTCAGGAATCGGAGGCCGCGATTTACGAAGAAATAGAACGCCTTATTTCGGAAGGCCCGACAAAAGAAGAACTTCAAAAAGTCATTACCAATATGGATGCCTCTCTCATCCGTTCCTTGCGATCCAACAGTGGTTTGGCAAGTCAACTGGCCTATTTTGAAACCGTCGCAGGGGATTGGCGTTACACCTTAAGAAATCGAGATGCCATTGCAAAGGTCACGGCAGAGGATGTGAAACGGGTTGCAAGGACTTATTTTAAGAAAAAAAATCGCACCGTCGTCACTTTGGTCCAGACGGAAAGTCCCCTCATCGTACAAGGAGGAAGCCCGTGAAAATCAAGCGCATCAAAAAACACATCCCATTGCTGGCACTGTTTGGCATCGTCCTGTTCTTACTCCCTCCGATGGCCGCGCGGGCAGGGGGCATGTCATCAGGGGATGATCCCAGGACGATGACCTTTGACCCCATCGTTTTTCAGCCTCCCAAAGCAGAACGACGGATTCTTTCTAATGGGATGATTGTCTATTTGATGGAAGACCATGAACTCCCGCTCATCGACCTTCAAATCACAATTCGTACGGGAGATATTTACGAACCTGCCAATAAAATTGGTTTGGCTTCTCTCACCGGCAGCGTCATGCGCTCCGGTGGCAATCGCAGTCATTCCAGCGAAAAATTAGATGAAATTTTAGATCAAATCGCAGCAAGAATGTCTGTGGGCATTGGCTCGACCTCTGGTAGCGCCTCACTCAATACCCTCAAAAAAGATTTTGATTTTGGACTAAAACTCTTGACTGAAACCCTCATCTTCCCGGTCTTTGAAGAAGATAAGTTGAACATCGCGAAAAACCGGGCTTTGGAGGGTATCCGTCGCAGAAATGACCGCGCCAGTGGTATTGCCACACGCGAATTTTTCAAGCAGCTCTACGGAACAGACAATCCTTACGCACGTGAATCGACCGTCGAAACCATCAATGCGATCACACGCGATGACTTGATTGCCTTTCACCAAAAATATTTTGTACCGAACAACATGATGCTCGGTGTTACTGGTGATTTTGACTTAGATGAAATGATCAAAAAACTGGAAAAAACCTTTGCAGGCTGGGAGAAAAAGCCCGTCGATTTTCCAAAAGTGGCTACCGTCAGCGAACGCAAAAAAGGAGCGGTCTACAAAATCAACAAAGCCATCTCGCAAACACAGGTGCGTATCGGACATCTCGGCATCAAACAGGATAACCCGGATTTTTATGCACTCTCAATCATGAATGATATTCTGGGTGCGGGTGGCTTGACCAGCCGTCTTTTTCAAGATATACGCACCCGACAGGGTCTGGCCTATTCCGTCGGCTCCGCCTTCCGTCCCGGAAAACTTGAACGGGGGTTTTTCCTGGCTTATGGCGCGACACGCGCTGAGAAAACACTCCAAGCGATGACGACAATCATTCAGCATATTGGAGAAATTCGAGAAGGATTGGTCTCAGATGAAGAACTCAAACGTGCAAAAGAGGCTTTTTTAAATTCCTTTATTTTCTCTTTCTCATCCCCTGCGCAAATTGTGGGTCGACAGATTTCTCTGGAGTACTACGGACTGCCCGGTGATTTTCTGGAGCAATACCGTGCCAATGTCGAAAAAGTAACAAAAGACGATATTCTGCGTGTCGCAAAAAAATATCTGCATCCCGACCGACTTATTGTTGTCGCGGTCGGTGACGAAAGTCTTTTTGACAAACCGCTTTCAGCATTGGGCCAAGTTGAAGAAATTGTATTAACACCCTAATTTGTTTTATTGAACTAAAGGGACCATTCATCATGATGTTACATCGGCTCAAACTCAAAGTCGTCTACGGCGACGAACTGAATAAAGATAAAAAAGCAAAACGGCTCAAGATGCGTGTTATTTTGATCGCAGGTTTTGCAGTTTTTATTCCCTTTCTTGCCATTACTTATATGCTTTGGACTGAAACACGGGTGGGGAAGCTGCTCATTATCGGGCTTTTGTCCGCCCTCTCCTGTGTGCCTGTTGTCCTTTATGCTTATGCAAAAGGTTTTGGCTTACCCCTTAAAACACTCTGGAAGGAACGCCCGGAAGAACTCAAATGGCTGGGTATTAAAATTGGCTTTTTTTACGGTTTTGTCCTCTATTGGATGATTTTGGGTATTGTGGAATTTTTATTTGGTTATCAATCTTTTCGCGCCGCACTCATTAGTTTTGTGGCCAGCGCCGCCGCCCGTGATGGTTTTGAAATCGGATACTTACGCGCCCGCGATACCGGGAAAAATATCAAAATGGCCATCTTTCCGGATCACCGTCCTTTGAGCGAAATGTTTCCCGTCGCACCACAGAAAATATTATTACTCGTCAGTACGGCCCTTTTAGGTGGTGCAGTTACGGGTTCGGTCTTAGGCCCGATGTTGCCAAACCCAATGCATCAGGCTCTGGCCATCGGACTCATTGTGGGAGGGGTCTCAACACTTTCTTATGCCTGGGCGCTGGACGTGCCGCCTTCTAAAAAAACCTTGATCCGTTACTTCATTTGGCCGGGTTTTACGATGGGCATTACCTACTTTTTAATTCTGGCTTACCTGCTTCGCATTGTTTTTGAAATCAAACTGCCACCCGCTTCTGATTTTGGACTCCTGATGGCGATTTCTGCAGGATGGCTCACACTCGAATCGCTTTTTATTGCTTATTTGCAATGGGGAAAAACCAAGGCTCCCGCGATCGCTTCAGAGGAAAAAGTCCGACAAGTCCCGACTTGAAAAACCCTGCAGCTTCAGGCTGTGTCTGTCTTTTTTTTACCGTTTATGACAGAATATTGTGTTGCTTCTTTACGTTCATTTCTTGAGCTCAGACTTTATGACGATCCGAAACCTTGCACGGATAACATATTGACTATGATCAATCGACAGACTTTCGTCCTTTTTTTTGTCATTTTTTCTTTTTCATCCTTTTTTGGTTGTGCGACCGTCGGCGGACCTTCTCAAGTGGAATCGCAAACCCTGTTGTTTGTACAAGCCCCTGGCGATACCCTGAATGATGCCCAAGTTCCTGAAGAGGATGAGGGCTTTGATGCATTTGAAGACGAATTTACCGAAGCTGGAATACCGACCGTTTCTGACCCGCTTTCCGCTTACAACCGCGCCATGACGAAATTTAATGACAAATTTTTTGATATGCTGCTCTCACCTGCATCTCGGGGTTACAGTGCTGTTGTGCCGGAAGGGGGGCGAGGCGGCGTCCGTCGTTTTTTCAAAAACCTGTTTTACCCCTTACGCTTTACAAATAATGTTCTACAAGTAAAATACGAACAAGCCGCTGTCGAAACGGCCCGTTTTCTTGTTAACAGTACAGTCGGTCTGCTGGGTTTTTTTGATCCTGCCAAGGAATGGTTCGACCTTGAAGCTTATCCTGAAGATTTTGGTCAGACATTGGGTTTTTACGGGGTCGGTCCTGGTTTTCATCTTGTGCTGCCCTTTCTGGGACCTTCAAATCTGCGTGACACCATCGGACTCATCCCAGATGCCTACATGATTCCCACAACCTATCTATCCGCAATCCAAATTTCAGGGACCTCAGAATCTGATCGAGTTTTGATCGCCATCGGCGTAGAATCCTACCGAAGACTCAACGATGCCTCCTTAAGTCTTGAAGAATATGAAAGCCTTAGACGCGATGCGCTTGACCTCTATACCTTTTTGAGGGATGCTTATGAACGGAACAGGCAAGTGAAAATAAAGGAGTAGATGATGCAAAAAGCCGTGTTTATTTTGATCGGACTCATCTTTATGGTTCAACCTGCATTCGCGGATAATATTGCCGAAGTTGATCGTTTCATGAAAGAACGTTTAGATGGCATTATGCGTTTACTGGAAGACAAAACACTTCAAAAGACAACACGAAATGAACAAATTATTGATATCATTAGTGAAGCTTTTGATTTTACAACAATGGCGAAATTGAGCCTTGGGAAAAAACACTGGACAAGACTCAACAAAGAAGACAAAACCCGTTTTACTCAGTTATTTGTCGAACGGCTTAAAGCCTCCTATCTTGAAAAGCTGGATTTGTATGATGATGAAGCAATTGTCTACAGCAAGCCCGTGCAAGTCAAAAATAAAGTCCAGATGATGACAGCCTTGGTCTCCGGCGGCGACAAAATTACCATGTTGTACAAACTCTACAACTCAAAAAAAGCGGGTTGGCGGGTCTACGATCTTGAGTTGGAAGGCGTGAGTCTCATTACGACTTATCGCTCCCAGTTTAACGAAGTATTGGCCTCTGGAACCATGACAGACCTTTTTGCAAAATTAGAACGCCCCGAAAAATAAGCGGGTGTCGTTTTTTCATCCCCGATTCTCATGAAACCGACTCAATCTCTGACAGAAGGTCTCTTCAATCGGATTGTCCTGAAACATCCAAAGATCGTCCTAATCGCCATTTTTATTTTCATCGCCTTCATGTCCTATCAGGCCAAAAATTTTCGTTTGGATGCCTCAGCGGACACCCTGATCTTAGAAGACGATCAAGATCTTAGAAATACACGCGATGTCATCAAGCGCTATGGGGAGCAAAACTTTGTTGTTGTCACCTATACCCCAAAAGTAGACGTTTTTTCACCAAAGACCCTCGGACGCATTGCACAACTTCAAGACGACTTAAGTGCACTTGAAGGGGTCAGCTCGGTGCTTTCGCTCTTGGATGTGCCCTTGCTCGAAAGCCCGCCGATTCCACTCAAAGAACTGGCCACAAACATCATTACCCTCAGATCGCCCAAAGTCGATCTCGTCTTGGCAAAAATTGAGTTTCAAAACAGTCCAATCTATCAAAATATGATCGTCAGCCCCGACTTAAAAACAACAGCACTTCAAGTGCTTTTCCCGGTCGATCAAGCGGCAAAAGACTTACTTGAAAAACGCACTACTCTTCGAGACAAAAAACGTGCAGGCACACTGAGCCCTGAAGAAAAAAAAGAATTGCTCCAAGTCCAGGCCAATTTTCAAAAGCACAATGATGCGATGAAAGTTGTTCGGCATCGCAATATCACACAAATTCGCGCCGTCATGGATGGCTACAGAACGGACTCCGAACTTTTTTTAGGCGGCGTCAGCATGATTGCTGACGATTTAATTACTTTCATTAAAAAAGATCTAAAGCTCTTTGGCATTGGGGTCCTGTTTTTTCTCATCCTTATTTTAAAAATCATTTTTGGACGTACGCGCTGGATCGTCATTCCTTTGCTGTGTTGTTTTTGTTCAACTTTAGCGATGGCCGGGTTTTTGGGCCTTTTTGGTTGGGAGGTGACGGTCATCTCATCCAATTTTGTTTCCTTGCAACTGATTATTACGATGGCCATGACCATCCATCTTATTGTGCGCTACCGCGAATTGGAAGAAGCGCAACCTGAGGCAACAAATGAAGCACTCATTTCTCAATCGGTTGTCGCCATGTTTAAACCCTGTCTTTACGCCGCCCTTACCACCATTGCAGGTTTTGCCTCACTGGTCATGAGTAATATTCTCCCTGTCATCAATTTTGGCTGGATGATGATCGCGGGCATCACTGTCTCTTTATTATTGACCTTTTTGATTTTTCCCGTCGTGCTTATTTTTTTAGACAAAGCTGTTTCAGAGGCTTCAAAAAAACCGACCTTCCCTTTGACGACGATACTGGCGAATTTCACTGCGCAACGTGGCACACTGATTATCGTGAGCAGCGGCATCGCATTTTTATTCAGCTTGGTGGGCATCTCACGTCTGATCGTTGAAAACAGCTTTATCGACTATTTCAAGAAGTCCACTGAAATTTATCAAGGCATGAAGTTGATTGATCAAAATTTGGGTGGCACAACGCCCTTGGATGTCATCATTAACTTTGATACGCCGAACAATACAGCGCCAGACCCGGTCACAAATACCCCGGCCCCCAATGACGAGGGGGATGAATTTGACGATTTTGATGAATTTGAAGACGCAGAGAATGCGGATAAATATTGGTTTACCGAAGACAAAATGGCACAGATCAAAAAAATACAGGTCTACCTTGATGGTATTCCCGAAACAGGGAAAGTGCTCTCTCTTGGCACCATGTTACAAGTTGCCGAAAAACTCAATGATGGAAAGGTGCTGGATAACTTTGAATTGGCCGTGCTCTACGAAAAACTGCCACCCGACATTCGTGCACTGATTTTAACGCCCTATGTTTCCATTGCAGACAATCAGGCGCGTTTTGCCATTCGTGTCCGGGATTCGGAACCCACGCTCAAGCGGG
>JAADHI010000029.1 GCA_013151935.1 Candidatus Manganitrophaceae bacterium | reverse complement strand
TTGTGCAAGCGCCGGAGCGCGGACTTGCCGAAGGCACGGGGAGTGACGCAGAATTGGTCGAAGACAAAGTACCCTGGGCTTAAAGGAGAAAATTTACAAAAAATAGACGACGGTGATGCGGACAATTCAGACCATAATCACCGAGTTGTCCGCATCACTAAAGGGGGAAGGCACATATTTATCGGCCGCCCAGTCATTTTCCCATTTTGTGCCGTCGATCAAGTAGCGAAACTGGTATTCCTTGCCTGCGGGCAGATCCAAGGCAATCGTAAACCCTCCGTTTTTTAATTTTTTCATGGGTGAGGCATTGATGTCCCAGTGGTTAAAATCGCCCACAATATTAACGGATTGTGCATCACCAATCGCTTGTTTTGGCATCAGGAATTTGGCTTTGCAAACGGCTTTGGATTTCAAATATTTTTTTTGAGTCAACACGAAACAGTCCTCCATTTAGAGTGTTCAACACTAAATTATCCACCTCACAAAAAAAAATGGACGAAAAAACCTTTGAGATTGAGTCACTGATGTATAGAATAAAACGGATTCAATGCGGCTTCGATTCAAAAGTATACATGAAAATTTCAGCACGTCCATTTTTCAAAGTTTAGCTCAGAAGAGACAAATTAGATCTGCTAAAATAGCTTATCTCTGTCTTAAAAATTTGACAATAAAAGGGAACAATCTATAATAGCTGTTTTTTTGGGAACAGGACAGGCTTTTGGAAAATCAAGTCAATTTTGGCAAATCGGCCCTCATCAATCTCATCGCAAAAGCCCTTGCGGCCTGCCGAGCGGATGGCCTGCTGACTGGCACAATCACCCCTAAAATTCTACTCGAAAGCCCCAAGCATGAGGGCCAGGGCGATTTTGCAACAACCATCTCCCTCATGCTCGCAAAAATTGAAAAAAAAGCCCCGCGTGCCATTGCAGAGATGCTTGTGACTCAGCTTGAAGGTCAAGTCGACTGGATTGAAAAAATTGAAATTGCAGGGCCGGGGTATATCAATTTTTTTCTGAGTGCTGACTATTGGCTCAAAATCCTGCCTATCATCCATCAAGAGGGCACAGCTTTTGGACGTTCTAAACCCTCAAAAAAGGAAAAGATTCTCATTGAGTTTGTGAGCGCAAACCCCACCGGGCCACTACATGTGGCCTCTGGACGCGCCGCAGCCTTGGGAGATGCCCTGGCAAACCTGCTCAAAGCCACCGGACACAGCGTTGATCGAGAATATTATTTAAATGACATCGGCGTGCAAGTCAGTTTTCTGGGGCGCTCAACTTATTTGCGCTACCGTGAGTTATTTGGCGAAGCCGTTATTTTGCCGGAGGGCAGCTATCAGGGTGACTACATTATCGACATTGCAAAAGCCTTAAAAACACGTGATGGGGATATCTATCTCAAAGGCCCTGAATCTGAACATCTGCCCTTTTTTACTCAATATAGTCTACAGACCATTATTGCCTGGATCAAAACAGATATGCAGGATTTTGGCATCGACTTTGATCAGTGGTTTTCCGAAAAAACCCTAGATGATCACAATGAAGTTGAGGCCGCGCTTAAAATTCTCGACGACAAAAAAATGCTGCTCGAAAAAGAGGGCGCTCGCTGGCTTGTAAGCACAAGCTTTGGCGATGACAAAGATCGTGTGGTCGTGCGCAGCAATGGACAAACGACCTATTTTGCCTCTGACATTGCCTATCATCTTAATAAATTTGACCGCGGCTACGATCGTCTCATTGATATTTGGGGGGCAGACCATCACGGCTATGTAGGGCGCATTAAAGCGGCGGTGCAAGCCTTGGGCTACGAAGCCAAACAAGTCAACATTCTCATTCACCAACTCGTGAATCTGCTTCGTGACGGCAAGCCGATTAAAATGTCCAAACGTGCGGGCACTTTTGTGAGACTGAGTGAAATCATGGATGAAGTCGGCGTCGATGCCACACGGTTCTTTTTTCTCATGCGTCGCTCGGATTCTTCTCTGGATTTTGATTTGGAATTGGCCAAGAAGGCGACCAATGAAAATCCCGTTTTTTATGTGCAATATGCCCATGCGCGTTTATGCAGCATTATGCGTGTGGCAAAAGAAAAGGGCTGGCATATCGACGAAGTCATTCAAAATACAAACTTGGACACACTGCGTTTGTTGACCTTGCCCAGTGAGCTTTCGCTCGTTCGCGAACTTTCACAGTATCCGGCCTTAATCAAAGCCGCTGCAGAAACCATGGAACCGCACCGTATCCCCTTTTATTTGCAAACGCTTGCGGGCTTGCTCCACAGTTATTATTTCGCTTGCCGTGTGGTGACAGACGATAAGGCACTCACAGCAGCCCGTCTGGTTCTCGTGACGGCTGTTCGCATTGTACTGCAAAATGGACTCAAACTCCTGGGCATCAGCGCCCCGGAAAAGATGTAAAAATATTGTTTGTCATGAAAACCTCCGCTCAAAAAAGACAGATCAAGTGATCGTGAAATTAAAACAAGAAATAGCAGGCCCGCACTTTCAAGTGCTCTCTCAGCTTAAAAACAGCCCCGTCCGACGCGGACGTCTTCGGACGCCACACGGTTGCATTGAAACCCCGGCTTTTATGACCGTCGGCACGGCAGGCACAGTGAAAGCCATGGATCCTGTCGATCTAAAAAATCTGGGCGCGGAAATCATACTTTGCAATGCCTACCATATGTTTTTGAGACCGGGACACGAATTTGTCAAAAAACGCGGGGGTCTGCATTCCTTTATCGGCTGGGATCGGCCCATTTTAACCGACAGTGGCGGCTACCAAATATTCAGTCTTAAAGGTTTTTGTAAAATCACCGAAGAAGGCGTCGCCTTTCAATCTCATATTGATGGCGCACGTCATTTTATCAGTCCAGAAAAAGCCATTGAGATTGAAGCCGCACTCGGGGCCGATATCATCATGGCCTTTGATGAATGCCTTGAATATCCAGCCGAGCGTAAACGCGCTCAAGCCTCTTTAGAACGCACACTGCGCTGGGCGGCACGCTCAAAATCGGCCCATCATCGCAAAGATCAAATGCTCTACGGCATCATTCAAGGGGGCGCTTATCCTGATCTACGTAAACAAGGTGTGGACGGTTTACTGGAACTGGGTTTTGATGGTTTTGCCGTGGGTGGGCTTTCCGTCGGAGAGCCTCAAGAAGAAATGCTCAAGGTCTTAGAAGAGGTCGTGCCACTCATTCCTAGAGACAAACCGCGTTATCTCATGGGGGTAGGGACACCCAGCGACCTGGTCGAAGCCGTGTCGCGTGGCATCGACATGTTTGATTGTGTCATGCCCACACGACACGCGCGTACAGGTATTCTCTACACAGCTCAAGGCCAAGTCCACATCAAACACGCACGTTATAAAGAGGATGATTTGCCCCTTGACCCCTCATGTGCCTGTTACACTTGCAGCAATTTTTCACGTGCCTACTTGAGACACCTCTTCGTTGCAAAAGAGTTATTGGCCATGCGCTTGAATACTTTGCACAATTTATACTATTATCTCTCGCTAATGTCCCGGCTTCGAAAGGCAATCGCAGAAAACACACTCGACGCATTTCGACACGATTTTTACCACAATCGTTCACTTGGCATCTAAAAAGTAAGCACTAACCATGGAGGTTGTTTTGTTTAATTTTTTCGTCTCGAATGTTTGGGCGCAATCAGGAGATGGGGCCGCAGCGTCGGAAATGAATCCCATCGTGTCTTTTCTTCCTTTTATTCTTATTTTTGTTGTCTTCTACTTTCTCCTCATCCGACCACAACAGAAAAAAGCAAAAGAACGACAAGCCATGGTGGAAGCCCTCAAAAAAGGTGATAAAGTGTATACAACAGGGGGACTGGTGGGAACAATCACCAATCTCGGACCTAAAATTATTACACTTCAGGTTGCCGAGGGGGTTCGTGTTAAAGTCCTCCGTGCCAATATCGAAGAACTCAAAGACGAGGAATAAACCGTGGCTCAATAATCCGGAACATCGGGACGTCATTCGAAATATCGAAATAAATTACAAAAGGGTTTTTGTTTATGAAAAAGTCAATTAAAGGCAGATTACTTACACTGATTGCCTTACTCGTCATTGCAATATTTTTCCTCCTGCCTTCGACCTCAATCTACTCAAAGCTTCCGGCCTGGTGGGGTGATGTTTTCCCCAGCAAAGGGGTTTCACTGGGACTCGACCTGAAAGGCGGCATGCATCTCGTATTGGAAGTTGAGGTCGAAAAAGCTGTCGATAATGCCATTGAACGCATGGCGAGCACACTAAAAGGCGCACTTGAAAGGAAAGAGGTTGAAGGTCTTTCGATCAAAGTCACGGACCGTCTGATCTACCTTTCATTTCCTTCAGACAAAACCGAGGTCGTCAAAGAAACGCTGGACGAGGAATTTCCCAACCTCGTCACGGAAGAAGAAAGCGGAGGAGAAAAAGTGCTTGCCTTCCGGGAAGCCGAAAAAAACCGCATTCTCACCACATCGACCTTACAAGCCCTGGAAACCATCAGAAACCGTGTGGATGAATTTGGTGTCGCAGAGCCACTCATTCAAAAACAGGGTGACAAGCAGATTTTGGTCCAACTCCCCGGTATTGACGATCCAGAGCGTGCGATGGAATTGATCGGAAAAACAGCCCTGCTCGAATTCAAATTACTCAATGAAAATAGTCCGCTACTGCGTGATTTTCCGGGCCGGATCGAAGAAGGCAAGGAGCAGGAATTTCTAGATTTGTTCAAAGACAGACTTGACGAAAATGATGAAATTTTATTTGAACGCATGACCAATACAGAGACAGGAGAAGTCACAAAAAGTCCGCATATCGTCACAAAAACAGCCGCGCTGGCGGGTGACTTACTCTCCGACGCCCGTGTTTCAATTGGAGAATTCAATGCCCCTTATGTTTCCATCACCTTTGACAATGAAGGCGCAACACTTTTTGAGCAAATCACGCAAAAAAATGTGCAACGACGACTTGCGATTGTCCTAGATGGCAATATTTACTCCTCCCCCAGGATCCAAGAAAAAATCTCCGGCGGACGAGCACAAATCAGCGGGACCTTCACCCATCAAGAAGCCAGTGACCTTGCTATTATTCTGCGCGCAGGTGCGCTACCCGCACCGGTAAAAGTCCTTCAAAATGTGACCGTCGGCCCATCGCTCGGCAGTGATTCCATTAGAAAAGGTTGGATATCAGGTTTTATCAGCATGTTGTTGGTGATTGCCTTCATGGTCATCTATTACCGCTTTTCAGGATTGCTCGCCGTGACGGCGATGGCAATTAACATCATCCTACTCGTTGGCGCACTCGCAACATTAAATGCCACCCTGACCTTACCCGGGATTGCAGGGATCATTCTCTCCATTGGCATGGCCGTGGATGCCAATGTCTTGATTTTAGAGCGAATCCGAGAAGAACTCAGAGCAGGTCGCCCTGTGCGAATGGCAATCGACGCGGGCTACGAAAAGGCATTTACGTCCATTTTTGACTCAAATGTCACGACTTTAATCACGGCTATCGCGCTCATTACATTTGGCACGGGTCCCATTCGAGGCTTTGCAGTCACTTTGGGCTTGGGCATTGCCATCAATCTCTTCACCGCCCTCGTCGCCACAAAGGTCGTTTATGACTATCTAAATGGCAGGAAAAGACTTGAAACCCTCAGTATCTAAGAGAAGCTCTGATTTCAATCTAAAATAAGGAACACCATGTTTACGATCATAAAAAAAACAGACATTGATTTCATTGGAAAACGCAAACAATTCTTCATGATTTCACTTATTTTTGTGGCCATTGGCCTCATCGCACTCGTTCAAATTTCAAGAGGGAGCGGCAACTTAGGCATTGATTTTTCCGGCGGGGCAGCCCTCCAGCTTAAGTTTGATCAACCCATTGAAATCAATGCCGCGAGAAAAGCCTTAGAGAGCGGAGGGCTAAAAAACGCCACGCTTCAGGAAATCTCATCAGACAACAAGCTGATCATCCGACTCAAAAAGAGAGAAATCTCTGGAGAAAACATCCGAGGGAAAGTCAAAGATATTTTTTCTACGGCCTTTTCCGGGAACAACTTCATTGTCGAAAGCAGCACAGAAATTGGGCCCACCATCGGGAAAAAACTTCAGGGTGATGCGATCAATGCCATTATTTTTTCCCTGGTGCTCATTATTACCTACATCGCCTTTCGTTTTGAGTTTCGTTTTGGGATTGCTGCGGCCATTGCGACTTTTCACGATGTTTTTGTCGTGCTCGGCTTTTTTTTCCTCATGGACAAAGAAATCTCCCTCCTCTTGGTAACGGCCTTGCTCACGGTTGCGGGCTATTCATTAAATGATACGGTTGTTGTCTTTGACCGCATTCGGGAAAACCTCAAAAGCAGAAAAAAAGAAACGTTTGGAGAAGTGATCAATCGATCCATCAACGACAATCTCTCCCGAACCGTGATCACCAGCATGACCACCTTTTTAGCCGTTGTCGCACTCTTTCTCTTTGGGGGAGAAGTCATTCATGATTTTGCTTTGGCTGTGCTCTTGGGTGTGGTTGTGGGAACCTATTCTTCCTGGTTTATCGCAAGCTCCTTGCTGGTCACCTGGCAACAAAAACGCATCGAAATCAAAACAAAAAAGAGAGTCCTCAAAAAAGCCTCTTAATAGAAATATAGAATTGATCGACATCCCATGAAACAATACCTGGAACTCGTTCAAAACATCCTCGAAAATGGCGAGAAAAAAGCCGACCGTACCGGAACAGGGACGATTTCGATCTTTGGTTGTCAAAATAAATACGACCTCCGACAGGGCTTCCCTCTTTTAACCACAAAAAAGGTTCTCTTTTCCGCGCTTGTTTATGAGCTTTTGTGGTTTTTAAAAGGTGCGACAAACATCAACGAAAACCTACAAGAGCACACACCCATCTGGAATGCCTGGGCCAATGAAAACGGAGAACTGGGCCCCATTTATGGCTATCAATGGCGCAAGTGGGAAAAGTTTGTTTGGGATGAAAAATCAAAAACGTATCAAAAAACCCATGTTGATCAGATTCAAAATGCCATTGATCTGATCAAAAACAACCCCGACTCGCGTCGTATTATCGTCAGCGCCTGGAACATTGGAGATCTCGACCGCATGGCCTTACCGCCTTGCCATGCTTTTTTTCAGTTTTACGTCATCAACGGCCGCTTGGACTGTCAACTTTATCAACGCTCCGCCGATGTCGCTTTAGGGCTTCCTTTCAACATTGCAAGCTACGCGCTATTACTGACACTCATTGCAAATACATGCAACTTGACCCCCGGTGTATTCACGCACACCCTGGGGGATGCCCATATCTACGAAAACCACATCAATGGCCTGAAGGAACAGCTCAAGCGCAACCCCCTTACATTGCCCAAAATCAAGGTCGCAGCTAAACCCGTCTTTGATGTTTGTTTTGAGGACATTGAACTCTGCAACTACCAACACGCTCCCTTTATTAAATTTCCGCTTGCCGTTTAAAATGTCATGATTTTTTTTAGTATGGTTGTCGCCATGGACTTACAGCGCGGTATCGGAAAAGCCGGGAATCTTCCCTGGTCTTTTCCAGGTGATATGAAATACTTTAAGACACTCACGACAAAAACCACAACACCCCGGAAACAGAACGTCGTGATGATGGGACGGAAAACCTGGGACTCTATCCCACAAGAATTTCGTCCCCTGCCCAATAGAATCAATCTGGTGCTCACTCACAAGCAATATCCAGACTTCCCCTCCCCTGTCTTGTTTGCTGATTCACTTGAAAAAGGCCTGAGGCTTTTTCAAACATCCTCTTATCAAGAAAAAATTGAGGATATTTTTATCATCGGAGGAGAAGAAATTTTTGAAGTGGCCCTGAAAATGCCCGCGTGTAAAAAACTCTACATCACTCACATTCAACACACTTTTGACTGTGACACTTTTTTCCCTCACTTCGAGCAGCAATTTAAACAAAATACCACCTCCAAAACCTTGCAAGAAAATGGCATCCCCTATTATTTCGCTGAATACCAAAGACATACGAATGCCAATCTCCCTTAAATACGACCTGCAATCGCACTTCTATTTCTATAAATTATTCGCGCTGTGGTATATTTGGGGCCATGGAACGAGAAACACGGATCAGAAGCCTTTTAAAGGGCCTGAGTTGGAGGATTGTCGCCTCCACGACAACAATCACAATTGCCTACGTCATAACAGGGGATACGAGTGTCGCCCTTGGCATTGGAGGGATTGAGGCTGTCTTAAAAATTGCCTTCTACTACCTGCATGAACGCGCTTGGCAAGCCCTGCCTCGTGGCACAATCCGCCACATCGAAACCGAGGTTTTATCAAAACGCAAAAAACAATCTAAGATTTAAAGTCACTTTAGGAAGCTCTGACTCAGTCTAGGTTGAAACACCCCCAAAAATTGACGACTTCTTTTTTATGTCACTTGTGTAAACACTTCCCCAAGTCCTGTAAGTCATTCCACAGTTTTCTTTTTAATCTTCACTCAAACCCTACAATACACTGATATTAAAGAGTTTTTTCCTCGTCCTTCTGAAGAAATCTTCGGCATATTCCTTGCTTAAATCAGAGAAAGAACAAATCACGTGTAACGAAAGAGGGGGAATATGAAATCGACAAAAAATAGACAAGCCATCATCGCTGTGACCGCTGTGTTCCTTTTTTTCTTTATGGCTTTTCCATCTCATGCCGCCCAAACAGAGGCAGCTAAGGCTCAAGAGCAAATGGGGAAAGAAATAAAAGATGCCGCAAGACTCCGTTGGCAAAGTGGACGGATACAAACTGCAACAGGTCAGTTTATTTTGGACGGAGGACAGAATGGGAGAGTCTCTCAAGAAGCACTCGGCAGTGGCATTGCCGCCGCCGCTCACCTTAATTTTAAATTTATGAAAAATCAAGAACAAATGGGTGCCACAATTCTAAGAACGGTGAGCATGAAAAATAAAAAAATAATCAGCAACAAGGAAGGTGACATGCAAGTACGCTTGGGAAGATTTATTGCGTCAACCGCACTGGCCCTACAAACTCAAGCAGGCGCCTCACAAGCAGCAATGGGACAAAAAATTCAAAACCAGGCCCAAATCAAACAGGTTCTGGCAATGATGTCCAAAACTGCGTATGCAAACCTTCAGGGAGACAGTACACAAGAAATTTCAGGAAGCATGCTGAGCTTGCTTCGCAGCAGTAAAGCATTTGAACATGAAAGAAATTTCAGACTCGCAATGACCCTACTTGAGAATGAAACAGGACGCCCCATGACGCAGATTTTTGAGGGTTCAAGTCGAGGTGGCGGTACGCTCACCTCAAAAGTAACCTACGCGGGTCTGGGTGGATTTGCAGAATATGGTCTCTTGAGCATTGCCGCCTTTCTCTACGTCGGCTGGGTTTTTTCCGTGTTCCTGAGTAATCTCGGCTTTCCGAAAGAGGCAGAAGAAGAGGACTATCAATACCCAGAAGCTGCTTAAAAATACCTCTTTGAGGAAGGACGCTTCCTCAAAGAGGTATTAGGAGATCAAAAACCATGAATACGGAAAGATCGCTCGATTTTCAGATTGCCTTTGAACAACGCGTTGCAAAGATTTATCAGCAGATTGGGGAACAATTTCCCTCCAAAACCTTATCGATGAACAAAAAAGAGAACTTGTGGAAAAACCTTGCCCGAGACGAGCGAAAACATGTCGCGATTCTCAAAATTGAAAAGTCATTTTTAAAAACAGGCACACGGGTCACAAAACCCGTCGAAATCAGCCCTGAGAGCCAGGGAAAAATAGAGGCAATGCTCTTAAAATACGAAGCAAAAATTTACAATGGGATCAACGAATCAGAAGCCCTTCATATTTTAAGTAATCTCGAAGCCTGCGATAAAGATTTTTTTTTACCGCTGCTCAAAGCAACCGATTCTAAATTACTGAGCCAATTCCCCGAATATTCTAAAAGCTTTCAACTTCATGAAAGACGGGTTCAGAAAAGCCTCCGGCACTATGAAAATCTCGGACGGCGGAAAACAGATCATAAACCAACAGAGGGGAAAATAGATGTTTAATGCCGGACCTCCAAAAGAAGAAGAACCTTCTCGCATTCTTCCAAAACCCCCTAAAATAAAGGCTCAACTGGATGAACACATCATCGGGCAGGAGCGTGTAAAAAAGACGCTTTCGGTCGCCATCTACAATCACTACAAACGCATTTTCATACACAAAGACCACGGAGACTTGGAACTCAAAAAAGGAAACCTGCTTTTAATTGGTCCGACCGGAACAGGGAAAACCCTTTTTGCAGAAACATTGGCCAGAATCGCAGGCGTCCCGCTTTCTATCTCAGATGCCACAACACTGACACAATCAGGCTACGTCGGGGAAGATGTTGAAAATGTCGTGCTTCGTTTGCTTCAGGCGGCAGATGGAGATATTGAACAATGTGAACGCGGGATTGTCTATATTGATGAAATAGACAAAGTCGGTCGAAAAAATGAATCGCCTTCCCTGACACGCGATGTTTCTGGGGAAGGGGTTCAACAAGCCTTACTCAAAATTGTTGAAGGATCCATTGTAAATGTCCCTCCTAAAGGGGGTAGAAAACACCCTCATGAAAAATTGATTCCAATCAACACCGAAAATATCCTCTTTATTTGCGGTGGGGCCTTTGAAGGAATCGAAGACATTATCGCACGTCGTCTTGAAAAAAAATCCATCGGCTTCGGTGGTATTCAGCAGGAAAAGGGCTTTCAAAATACAAGGGTACTGCCAGAAGACCTGCTCAAGTTTGGCATGATTCCAGAATTTCTCGGACGTTTTCCCATCATCTCAATATTAAACCCACTTGTGGCCTCTGACTTGGTCCGCATTTTAAAAGAACCCAAACATGCCATCATTAAACAATATGAAAAGCTTTTTGAACT
>JAADHI010000012.1 GCA_013151935.1 Candidatus Manganitrophaceae bacterium | reverse complement strand
GATAATAATCGAGGTGTTCGTTATCGAGATTGGTGACGATGGCGATGCTCGGGGAGAGTTTTAAAAAGGATCCGTCACTCTCGTCGGCCTCGGCGACTAAAAAATCCCCTTCTCCCTTTTTGGCGTGACCATCGAAGCTGTTTACCTTGCCGCCGATGACGGCCGTGGGATCGAGCTGTCCTTCCGAGAGCAGTGTGGCAATCATCGTCGTTGTTGTTGTTTTTCCATGGGCACCAGCGACGGCGATGCCGTATTTTAAGCGCATGAGTTCTGCGAGCATCTCGGCCCTGGGAATGACCGGGATCTTTTTTTCTTTGGCCGCGATGATTTCGACATTGTCTTCAGAAATTGCGGAAGAATAAACAAGCACATCGGCTCCCTTAATAAAACGCGCGTCGTGTCCACGATAGATTTTTCCGCCGAGCTTTTCTAAGAAAGCGGTGCGTTCGGAGACCGCGTTATCTGAGCCGCTGACGTAATACTTCATGTTGAGTAAAATCTCAGCAATGCCACTCATGCCTGCACCGCCGATGCCTGTGAAATGAATATGTTGGACTTTTCTAAACATGGTCTTTTAAGCAGTCCCTTCAATGAGTCCGACACACATTTTTACAATGTCTTCTGCGGCATTGACATTGCCATGCTGCAAGGCGGCTTCTTCCATTTTTTTGAGACGTGCCGGATGAACAATTAAAGCCAGAATGGCCTTTGCGAGTGCCTCACCACTTAGATCCTGATCCAGAATCATTTCTGCCGCGCCAATCTCGACAAAGGCCTTGGCATTGTCGATTTGATGTCCTGCGGCATAAGGGAAGGGAATCATCAGTGCCGCTTTTCCCAACGCTGCAATTTCAGAAAGCGTCCCTGCTCCGGCCCGGCTGATGATGAGGTCAGCACGGCTGTAAGTTGTTGCCATATCGTCAATAAAAGCAGAAACCGTGGCCTCAAGCCCGGATTCGCGATAGGCGGCTTTTACGTCTTCACTGTCGGTTTTTCCCGTTTGATGGATGATGGAAAGGGACTGAGGGGCTTTTTTCAAAAAAGGAAGGGCTTCAATCATGGCTTGGTTAATAGAATGTGCGCCTTGGCTCCCTCCTAAGATGACGAGGGTTGCTGTGTCCTTACTCTTTTGAGAGTCTTTAGCTCGTAATATTTCAGGACGTACGGGGATGCCGAGCCGTTTTATTTTATGACGGGGCAAGTGTTGATTTGAGGCCTCAAAAGTTGTGACGACCAAGTGTGAAAGGGGTGCAGTGATCTTATTGACCAAACCCGGCATGACATTGGGTTCTAAGATGACCCGTTTAATGCGAAGCAGGGTGGCAGCGAGCATCACGGGAACCGCCACGTAGCCACCGATACCGATGACGAGTTGTGGTTTAAACTTTTTTAAAATACCGAGCGATTGGCCGAGTCCTTTTGGAATCGAAAAGAGTGATTTTAGTTTTCCAGAAAGCCCTTTGCCGACAAAGCCTGTGGCTGCAACCGTTTCAAGATCAAAACCTTTTTTGGGGATGGGGCTTGTTCCGATGCCCTGAGTGGTGCCGATAAACAGAATTTGTGTCTTGTTTTGCAAACGGACAAAGGTTTCAGCTAAAGCGATGCCCGGATAAAGATGGCCCCCTGTGCCGCCGCCCGCAATGATGATTCTCATGATGCCATCCATCCTGATGTATTTCGGCTTTGCCGTGAAATATTGTAAAGCAGCCCGATGGCGGTGCTATTGCCGACAAGGGAAGAACCTCCGTAGCTCATAAAAGGCAGGGGCAGGCCTTTGGTCGGAAGCAGGCCTGTGGCCACCCCCATATTGAGTAGGGCGGGTAATACCACTAGAAAACACAGTCCTATTGCTAAAATTTGCCGATAAGGGCCAGACGCGTTCAAGGCAATTTTTGTTCCACGCCATAAAATACCGACAAAAAGCAAGACAATGAGTGTTGTCCCGATCAATCCAAAGGCTTCACCAAAAACAGAAAAAATGAAATCGGTGTGGGGCTCTGGCAGAAAAAAGAGCACTTGTTTCACTCCCGCCAGGCCCGTGCCTGTGAGTCCGCCGCTGCCTAAAGCGACTTGGGATTGAATGACTTGATAGCCACCCTCACTTGCAACAGCCCAGGGATTTAAAAAGGTTGTGATGCGTTTGAGTCGATAGGGAGAGGATGTCACCCAATAGATAAAAAAGGGCAGGGTCACGATGGTAATGCTGAGTAGTTGTTTGGGCGGGACACCTCCCAAAAAAAGCAGTGACAGTGTAATACAGAGAATAACGATGGTTGTCCCGAAATCAGGCTCCAGTAAAATGAGCATGGACATCAATCCCAGCAAAATGAGCGGGGGCATGGCCCCTTCTAGGAAATTGCCCAATTTGGCCCTGTTTTTATCGATGTAATGTGCGAGATAAATCACGGTAAAAAGTTTCGCCAACTCTGAGACTTGAAAAGTGAGGCCGCCGAGTTTGAGCCAGCGGCGCGCACCTTTGATTTCGACACCAAAAATCAAGACTGAAAAAAGAAGAAGAAACACCAATAAGGTGAGGGGGACAAGGCCTAAGCGGAGGCGATCCAGATTGACACGTGATGCTAACAAAAAGGCAAAGATACTGAGTGCGAGCCACTGTAATTGGCGCTTAATAAAATAAAGGGAGTCGTGATAGGTTTTTTCGCCAATGAGGCTGCTTGCGTTGTAAACCATGACCAGGCCGATGAGGGTGATGCTGGCGACGATGGCGAGCAAGATCCAATCTCCTGTCGTCAGAAGACTGTTCTTGGTCTTTTGCGTCACTGTTGGCCCAAAACCCAGTGACATTTGTGTTTTATTTTGCAGAGGTGTGCGTGTCATGGCAAGTCCTCTACAAGCTTTTTAAAGCCATTGCCCCGTGTTTCATAATTTTGAAACATGTCGAAACTTGCACAGCCAGGAGAGAGTAAGACGGTTTCTCCTGATCTTGCTGTCGCCGACGCCCGTGAAAGTGCGATCTCCATAGCTTTCATGCCATCACTGGAATCAATGGTTTCAAGGGCCGGATGATCGGAGAAACATGCGGCCATCTTGTGTCGGGCTTCTCCGATCAAGAAGAGGTGTTTGACTTTTTTTTGAATGACCTTTTGCAGTGTGCTGAAATCAGCAGCCTTGTCTCGACCGCCTGCGATTAAAATCACGGCCTTGGGCATACTTTCGAGCGACTGTTTGAGTGCGCCGACGTTGGTGCCCTTAGAGTCATTCACATAATGTACTCCTGCATGTGTTCGAATAAATTCCATACGATGGGGGAGGCCTTTAAAGGTCCGTAAGCTCTGTGTAATGCCTTTGTTTGCGCAGCCGCAGAGCTGGGTAATCGCACACGCTGCTAAGGCATTTTCGATATGATGGGCTGCGCCACCCTTTATATCTTCCAGGCGACAAATATCGTCTGCATCGCCCCAAATTGTGCTTTTTATGATGCCATCCTGAAGATACACCCCTCGATCCAGTGCATGGTTTTTGCTAAAATAAACAGCATCGGCAGAATAAGTGGGGGGTAAGGTGAGGGGGTCATCACGATTGAAAATGGCATGGTCGTCGGGGTGCTGATTTTCAAAAATTCGCCACTTGGTTTCCTGGTAGTTTTGAAAACTGTCATAACGATTGAGATGATCCGGGGTGATATTTAAAAGTGCCGCGATGCGGGGGCGAAAAGCTTGCATGCTTTCTAATTGAAAAGAGCTCAGTTCAGCGACAACAAAATCCCAATCAGTGTTGACGGCTTCAGAGAGCGGCAGGCCGAGATTGCCGCCTACAAAAACATTCAAACCCCAATTTTTTAGAATTTGTCCGACCAATGTGGTGGTTGTGCTTTTGCCATTCGTTCCTGTAATGGCGATGATGGGGGCTGAAATGCGTGAGGCGGCCAGTTCTATTTCACTGATAAGTGGAATCCCCGCTTTTTTGAGGACTTCTATCGGGAGTTTTGAGCGTGGAACACCCGGACTCAAAACCACAAATTCCGCATCCATCAAATCCGCTTCGTTCCACCCGCCGTGTTTGAATTGAATCCCGCTGGCAAGGGGCAAGGGTGCTTTGAGTGCATTGTCGTCTACAATCAAGACTTCTGCCCCTTCTTTTGCCAGCAGTGCTGCAGCCGATAGGCCACTTTTTCCCATGCCCACGACGGTGACTTTTTTTCCTTTTATTTTGTGTGTCATCTTGTTTTATCGCAACTTTAATGTACTTAAACTAATGAGACCCAAAATGATGGAAATGATCCAAAACCGCACCACGATTTTGGGTTCTTTCCAGCCTTTCAGCTCATAGTGATGATGAATCGGGGCCATGAGGAAAATTCGCTTTCCGCGTGATTTAAAAGAGGCCACTTGAAGAATGACTGAAAGGGCTTCCACCACAAAAATCCCACCCACTAAAGCCAAAAGTAGCTCATGTTTTGAAATCACGGCAATTGTGCCAAGCGCGCCTCCTAAGGGCAGAGAGCCGACATCGCCCATAAAAATACTGGCGGGGTAAGCGTTGAACCATAAAAACCCCAGAGAGGCCCCCATAATTGCCCCGCAAATGATGGCGAGTTCTCCGCCACCTTTTATGTAAGGAATGAGTAAATATTCTGAAAAATCGATGTGGCCTGAGACATAGGAGACGATGAGATAGGCGACCGCTGTTACCATGACAGGACCGACGGCTAAACCGTCGAGTCCGTCGGTAAGGTTGACGGCATTGGAGGCACCGACGATGACCAAGACCGCAAAAGGGATATAAAAAATACCGAGATCAGGGGTCAAGTCCTTAAAAAAGGGCACGGAGAGTACGGTCGAATAGGCGGGCGAGGTGTAAAGCCCCAATGCCGTAATCAAGGCCACCAGTATTTGCAGACTGAATTTATAACGGGGGAGCAGCCCCTTTGGATCTTTTTTGACGCACTTTAAGTAGTCATCCCAATAACCAATGACGCCGAAACCGGCGGTTGAAAAAAGCGTCAGCCAGATATAACGGTTTGTCATATCGGCCCAGAGCAGGGTCGAGGAAATAATGGCGATGAGAATCATCAGTCCCCCCATTGTAGGGGTGCCTGATTTGATGAGGTGTGACTTAGGCCCGTCCTCTCGGATCGTTTGTCCCATCTGACGCGCTGCAAGCCAACGCGTGATCTTGGGGCCGATGACAAAGGAGATGACCAGTGCCGTAACAATGGCGTAGATCGTCCTAAAAGTGATGTAGCGAAAGACGTTGAAAAAGGAGAAGGTGTCGTGCAGGGGATAAAGCAGATTGTAAAACATTAGGAACCCTCTCCTAAACCCGTTTCATGTAAACCCAATAAAGGCAAAACACGTTCTAATTTCATCCCGCGCGATCCCTTGATCAACAAGATATCTCCTGATTGAAGTCCTTCATCTAATGTGGTTTTCAGATGTCTGAAATCTGCGTGGACTGAAATGGCACTTTCTGTTAAGCCACCCGCGCGTGCGCCGGAGGCTAAGGTTTCTGCGTACTGCCCGAGTGCGATGAGCGCGTCAATCCCGTGGGTCGCAACAGATAAGCCGATCGTGTAATGGGCTTCTTCAGAGGTATCGCCCAATTGAAACATGTCGCCTAAAAGCGCAATGCGTTTACCTGTGTTTTGAGGGTGTTCAGCGAGCAAGTCGAGGGCGGCTTCGACGGAAGCGGGGTTGGCGTTGTAGGCATCAAAGATGAGGGTGATGCCTTTTGTTTTTAGGATCTGTGTGCGCTGAGAGAGGGGCTTAAAGTCGGAAAGTCCCTCGGCAATTTGTTCTATGGGGATGCCCAGTGCGGCGGCAATACTTGCTGCACCCAGGGCATTCGAGACGTGGTGGCGGCCGGGAGTGGGCAAGGTCACGTGGGCGGACTCCCCTGAGCGGTGTTGGTGGAGGATGAAGGTCGTTGTTTCGCTTTCACTCCTGATATGATCTGCACTGAAATCATAGGGTTCTGTTTCTGTGTGCAGGCCATAAGTCCACTGTGTTGCGACACGATCTGTCCAGTCTTTTAAAAAGGGGTCGTCCTGATTGATAATGCAGGTTCCCATTTTTTGAAGCCTTTCAAAAAGAAGTCCTTTTTCTCTTGCAACACCTTTAAGGTTTTCGAGGCCCTCTAAATGGGCGGGGCCGATATTTGTGATGAGGCCTATCGTGGGTTGGGCAATGTCGCAAAGGGTAGCCATTTCTCCGAAATGGCTAATCCCCATTTCGATGATGGCGCTTTGGTGTTCCTCCGAGAGACGGAGTAGGGTTAAAGGCAGGCCGATGTGGTTATTAAAATTTCCTTCCGTTTTGAGTACAGGGCCGCGTTTACCCAAGATGGTGGCGGTCATTTCTTTTGCGGTGGTTTTTCCATTACTGCCCGTAATCCCGACGAGTGGCAGCTTGAAGCGTTGTCGATGCCATTTTGCCAATGTCTGAAGGGCCTGCAAGGGTTCTGCGACACAGATGAAAAAATGTGTTGTTTGGTATACAAGCCATTCATTTTTTTGTGCCTCAAAGGCGCTACGGGAGACGACTGCGCCGCGACAACCTTTTTTTAGGGCATCCAGGACAAAATGGTGTCCATCTGAATTCGGGCCGGAGAGGGCAAAAAAGAGGTCATTGACCCGGAGACTTCTTGTATCAATCGAAAAACCCGCACAGGCCGATTCTTGAGGCACACATCCTTCAAGTGTGCCTTGGCAGCCTTCCAGCAAGTCTTGAATTGTCCAGCGTGTTGTCGTCATTACTGCTGCTCCCATGCGCTATCTTTTCTCGTTGTTGATTTTGTTTTGTGCAATGAGTGCCTGCCGTGCACATTCCCTGTCATCAAAAGGAATGATTTGTGTGCCGATTTCTTGATCGGATTCATGCCCTTTTCCGGCGATGAGCACGACGTCTCCTGTTTTTGCGAGGGCGATCGCATGTGCAATGGCTGTCCCGCGATCAGCAATAATTTCGTAATTGCATGTTTGACCTGTTTTTTTTGAGTGCGTCGAGATGCCAGACGCGATGTCGTAAAGAATTTTTTCGGGGGCTTCACTGCGTGGATTATCCGAAGTTAGGATCACGATATCCGCTTGCATCGCGGCCACGCCCATGAGCGGGCGTTTGCCACGATCCCGATCTCCTCCGCAGCCGAAACAGATGATGATTTTTTTTGGCCCAAGGGTTTTGACGGCAGAAAGTAATCTTTCGAGGGCATCAGGTGTGTGTGCGTAATCGACAATGACGGTGAAATCTTGGCCTAAGTCAATTTTTTCAAATCGCCCGGGGACTTGTTTGAGTGCGGCGACCCCCTCCGTAATTTGGATTTTGGAAAGACCTGAGGCAATACCGACTCCGATCGCGGCTAAGATATTGTAGACATTGTGACGTCCCGAAAGATGGGCTTCAATTCCAATTTCCCCGATTGGGGTTTGTACGGTCATGCTGAGTCCTGCCAGGGTGGATCTGAAGCAGATCGGGTAGAGGCTGTCATGATGATCAATGCCGTAACCCCAAACCCGATCGGGGGCGATCTCTCTAAGCTTTTGTCCCCAAACATCATCTAAATTTACAATCCATTGTCCCTTTGTTTGTTCAAACAAAATCTTTTTTGCGGCAAAATAGTGTTCCATTGTCTTGTGATAATCGAGATGATCTTGCGTTAAATTGGTAAAAACAGCGGACTCAAAGCGACACCCCGCGACACGTTCTTGATCCAGGGCATGTGAAGAGACTTCCATGACGACATCTGTTACCGAGGCCTGTTGCATGTCTGAAAAAATCTTTTGCAGATCGAGCAAACCGGGGGTGGTGTTTTTTGCCTTTTTTTCGTGTTGTGCGTAACGGGTGGCAATGGTGCTGATCAATCCAGTGTTTTTGCCTGCGTGATTTAACAAGGCTTCCACCAAGTAGGCCGTCGTCGTTTTTCCGTTTGTGCCCGTGATGCCAATGAGCTTGAGCTTTGTTGCAGGATAGTCGAAGAAATAGGGTGCAAGATGTCTGAGGGCTTCTTTTGTATCATTGACCTGAATAAAGGTTGTTTGTGTGGCCTGCTTGTATTTTTTTGAGATCGGCTCCTGCAGTAGGATGGCGCTGGCCCCACGTGCGATGGCCTCTTCAATGTAGTCATGTCCATCTTGTGTATGGCCTTTGAGTGCCACAAACAAGGTGCCGGGCAAAACGGTTTTTGAATCGATTGAAATATCATCGACTTCGACATTGGGTTTGCCGAGTAATTCAATCATGTTTGACTTTTTCTCTGAGTGAATCTCATTAAATATACGGATGCAATCCCGACAGTTCACCGCGCAGGGCCGATTTTGTAGACGGCATCTTGAATGGAAGCTTCTGTCGTTCCTGTCGTGCGAATCATTGTTGCTCTGTGTCCTGCGACCTGTGTCCCTGGGATTTCTTCAGGAGGTGTGGCATTGGGTGCAACTTTCAAGTAATGCAGGACTTCTTTGGCGATATTTGAAAAAACAGGTGCTGCAATTTCGCCGCCCCAACCCTTGCCTTCAGGTTCATCCACCATGACTAAAATTGTGATGACAGGATCTTCCGCCGGGACATAGCCTACAAAAGAACTCACAAATTTATCAGGTGAATAGCGGCGTGTTTCGGGGTCGATTTTCTGTGCCGTACCTGTTTTCCCGACAACGGTGTAGCCGGAAACGGCGGCGCGTATTGCTGTTCCTGTATTTGAAACAACACCTTTCAATATCTCCGTCATCTCCCGTGCGGTTTCCTCAGAGAGGACACGGCGTTTGATTTGAGGCGGGTTTGTTTCTTCGCCATTCTTTCCACGAACTTCGCGGATGATTTTCGGTGTCATGAGGTAACCCCCATTGGCGATAACGGATGTGGCTGTGACCATTTGCAAGGGGGTTACTCCGATTTCCTGTCCGATGGCGATGGAGGCCAAGGAGCGTCCAGACCAGTTTTTTGTCTTACGCAGCAGACCAGGGGATTCTCCGTTGAGTGCAATGCCCAGCCGTTCACCAAAACCAAAGGCCCGTGCATAATTTGAAAGACGTTCGGTCCCTAGAATTTCTGCGATTTTAATCGTCCCGATGTTACTGGAATGGGCAATGACTTGACGAAAAGAGATAATGCCGAAGGGGTCGTGATCATGAATGGTCGTGCCACGCACACGATAGGTCCCCTTTTCGCAATCAATGAGATCTTCGGGGCGGACAAGCTTTTCTTCCAGTGCGGCTGAGGCGGTAATGATCTTAAAGGTTGAGCCGGGTTCGTAAAAATCTGCAATGGCTCGGTTGCGCCACTGGGCCGGGCCTGAAGTCCGTACTTCATTGGGGTTGAATGCGGGTTGAATCGCCATCGCAAGAATTTCACCATTCCAGGGGTTCATGACAATGGCCGTACCGCCTTTCGCGCCGCTACTTTCGACCATGCGTCTCAATTCACGTTCGCTGATGTGCTGGATATTTTCATCAACGGTGAGGTGGAGGTCACGGCCCGGCGTAGATTCGATGTATTGCAAATCCTTTGGGAAAATGGACTTGCCGTGGGCATCGCGCTCTAAAATAATTGCTCCGCTTGTGCCACGTAAAATGGGGTCATGTTTTTTTTCTATGCCTTCTAAGCCTTGGTTGTCGAGTCCGGTAAAACCCAAGACTTGTCCAAAAAGATTGCCTTTGGGGTAAACCCGTTTGCTTTCCATGACAGAGCGAATGCCTTTGATTTTAAGGGTGTCAATTTTTTTCATTTGTTCAAGATTAATTTTGCGCTTAAGCCATACAAAAGCCTTTTTTCTCTTGAGTTTGCGCAAGAGACGGTCTGAGCGGACCTCTAATATCTTGGCGAGTTTTTTCGCTGTTCTTTTCGGGTTTTTAATCTCACCAGGGATGGCGTAAAGCGAAGGGCGGTCAAAATTCATGGCCAAGACGTTGCCATTTCGGTCGTAGATTGTACCCCGTTCTGGCTCAAGTTGGACTGTTTTTTCCTGGGCCTGATCGGCGCGTGCAAGCCAAGTGTCGCGTTCGATCCCCTGAATAAAAATCAGACGGACGAATACAAGGGCAAAACCCATGAACAAGACAAAACTGACCGCATAAAGTGGGGTGGGTTTTGTCGTATCTGTATTGTGTTGCGCCATAAGGTTCCCTCTCAGATGAAAACCACTGAGTGGTCTGACTAAGTCAGTCCTCGTTAAACCGTGTCTCTAGCGCTTGTGCAGTGATGTAGACCCGTTGTTCGGGCTCGGCATGTTTCATGCCGAGTTCGTTCAGGGCGATCTGCTCAATTCGATCGAGCGCACTCAGGCGTTCGACGTGAACCCGCAGTTCTTTTCTGTGGCGAAGGAGCGCATGCTTTTCTTTCTGAAGTATTTCGGTTTTGTATCCGGTTTTAATCATGTCATTTCTCTGCCAAACAGAGAGAAATGAGACGATCACAATCGGGATAATAAGGATGAGTGCTGTTGTCAGTTTGTTCATTTCGGTTTTTTCTAAGCCGCCCGTTCGAGCACGCGCAGTTTGGCACTACGTGCGCGTCGATTCCGAGCAATTTCGTCTGGACTGGCGATGATCGGTTTTTTATGAAGGTTGATAAACTTATGTTCTGATTTATATTTTGTTGCTTTTTCCCAAGCGCGAAAACAGTGTTTTACCGTGCGATCTTCCAATGAGTGAAAGGAAATTGCCACGAGTCTTCCACCACAAGCCAAGAGCGAGACAGCGGCTTCTAAGCCTGCTTCAATTTCTTCGATTTCGTGATTGACGGCCATGCGAAGCGCTTGAAAGGTGCGCGTTGCGGGATGAATACGCCCATGCCGTGCCTTTGCGGGCGTGGCACGCCAAATAATATTTTCTAATTCTTCTGTGCGTGTGATCGGTCCTGTTTCTTCTCGGGTGTTTACGATTCGAGAGGCGATGCGTGAGGCCCATCGCTCTTCTCCGAGCGTCCTAATCAAAAGACCTAACTCTCTTTCGGTCAAACGATTGAGTAGAGCCGCTACGGTTTCTCCAGATTCTGAATCCATCCGCATGTCCAGTGGCCCGGTTTTTTGAAAAGAGAAGCCGCGTTCGGCCGTATCGAGTTGATAGGAAGAGATGCCAAAATCAAATAAAATTCCGTCAACTGTTTCGTGTTTTAATGTGGTCATTATTTTTTTGAGGGTAGAAAATGTGCCTTTTTGCAAAGTTAGACGATCTTCAAATTTTTTGAGCCGTTCGGATGCCATTTGAAGGGCTATTCCATCTCGGTCGATGCCAATGAGCTGGTCTTTGGCAGTACTGGTCTGTAAGATGGCTTCGCTGTGTCCGCCCAGCCCCAGCGTGCAATCGACATAGGTTTTTCCCGCGTCCCCTTCATTTTCTATGGCGCGGCAATTGAGTCCGTCTAAAACTTCATCGACCATGACGGGCTGATGTTTATTTTCTATTGATTCCGGCATGTTTAAGATCTTCCCATTCGTCTTACATGCCCAGTTTTGCAAGTTCTTCCCGAATATTGTTCATGCTTTCCATTGCGCTGGATTCAGAGGCATCCCATTTTCCCGGATACCAAATTTCAATTTTATTGTCATTCCCAACCAAATAAGTGTCTCCAGACAAACCTGCGTGTTCACGTAGGTTCTGAGGGATTAAAATCCGTCCTTGTTTATCGAGACTGCATTCCGTGGCCCTGGAAAAAAGTAGACGCCTGTAGGCTTTGACGCCTTGATTCATCACTGGAAAATTGTTTATTCTTTCTAAGAGTGTTTTCCATTCCTTTATGGTGTAGATGACTAGACAGGGATCAAGCTCGGTTGTGATAAATACAGTGCCTTTTGATTTGGAGTTGATGTCTTCACGGAACTTGACTGGGATGCTTAAACGACCTTTTGAGTCGATGGTATGGGTGAACTGTCCTATAAACAACCCAATCTACTCCTTTTTTAGTCCTTTTAAGCCATTAAGTTCCATAGTTCCCCACTATTCCCCACTGATTTGATTATAGGATGTATTGAAGGAAAGTCAAGGGTAAAAAAATGATGACAATTGAAAATATTTTATTTTTACAAGGGAAGCTCTGCTCAGAGCTTCCCTTGTAAAAATAAGGTTTACGATAGGGCGATTCTTCTCTTATTTTTAGTGAGGTCGAGGTGTTTTGGACTTATTGAAAACGCTTGGATTGTACGTTTATGGTGGTGCCGTCATCTTGAATCCAAACAGAAATGGCATTTCCGCTTGCATCGATGTCAATTTGTGGAAATCCAGCACTTCCAAAATCTTCTGTTTCAAGTTTTTCTGCGGTCTGCCAGCCTGTACTTGGGGTGTATCGGCTGGCCCAGGCGTTGTCGAAGCTGTCGCCTGAGGATAGTTGAGCCCAGACGGCGATGGCATTTCCATTGCGGTCAAAGCGGATTTGGGGAAACCCGAGGTTCGAGATTGTTTCTGTTTCCAGGGAACTTGGTGTGCCCCAAAGTCCGGTGTCGATATCGAAGCGGTTTGAAAAAATATGGAAGCTCGTTCCATCGTCTTGTCGCCAAACGGCAGAAGCATTGCCTTGTGGATCCATGGCAATTTCTGGGGTGAAGGCTTGGCTTGTTTCTGTCTCGATGGTTTGTGGTGGGAAGATCCAACCCGTTTCAGGCACGAAACGACTGCTCATTACATTGATATCGCTTCCATCATTTTGAAGCCAGACGGCGATTGCACGTCCACTTGAGTCCATTGCAAGTTGTGGGGAACTGGCATCCCCTGTATTGTCGGATTCTATGTTTTCCGCCGTTCCCCAGGATGTGGTGCCGATATCAAAACGGTTGGAAAAAATACTAAACGCGCCGTCATTTTGAACCCAAACTGCAATGGCATTGCCTGCAGCGTCGAGGGCGATTTGTGGACTCAGTGCGGGTGTCGTAGCGGATTCAATTGGAAGAACTGTTCCCCAAGTTCCTAAATCTATGTCAAATCGGTTTGAGATGATGTTATTGTTTGTGCCATCCGATTGTCGCCAAACAGCAATCGCGTTACCCGTGAGATCAATCGCAATCTGGGGCGAGTCGGCTGTCCCTGCATTATCTGTTTCGATGAGATTGGCGGTGCCCCATAGGCCTGTCGTGGCATCGAATCGGTTGGCCCAGATGTTATTTCGTATTCCGTCATTCTGTTGCCAAACGGCAATCGCATTGCCACTGGAATCAATAACGACTTGAGGTGAGGCTGCATGTCCTAGATCATCGGTCTCGATCAGTTCAGGCGTTTGCCAACCGTTCCCTTTGAGGTAATGATTGGCCCAAATGTTGTTAGGGCCTGAAGTGCCAAGATTATTTTGAACCCAAACGGCGATGGCGTTGCCGCTGGGGTCAAGTGCAATTTGAGGGAATAGGGTTCCATTTAAGGGGTCAGCTACACTATCAAAATCCACCCCCTGTGGATTTTCCCAAGCGCCGTCTCTCGTTGTAAAGATCCAACTTTCTGCCGTAGAGAGGGGTTCTCCCAAAATACCCAAAATCCCGGTGTTTAAATTTGCGGTGTAGTTTGCCGCAAGTGCGAGGGGTTCCGCGGGAGTGAAACGCGCTTCAAAGTTTGCCGCCGCTTCACTATAAATGACCGTGCCTGTGACAGAAGCTGTGAGGCCGTTTAAGGTGAAATTGAGCGAAGTAATTGAGCTTAGATCCATGGGCTGACTGAATGTGGCGGAGACGCTACTGTTAGTGACAACATTGTTTGCATTTTCTGCAGGTTGTTTTGCGAGCACGCTTGGCGTGATGTTGACGTTAAGATCCGGTGTGAAAACAATGTTGGTGTTTTGGCCTGCGATGATTTGTGCCTGGGATGTTGCGGTGACGATGAGGGCTCCATCCAGAAAATATTGAATGACAAAGCTGTGCGTGCCAGGACTCAGCGGGCCGGTTGTGGCGGTGACTTGATCATTGTCGAGATTGATGGTCATGTTGATAGGCGTGCCCCCATTCACGATGAGTTGTGCAGTGATATTTTTTCCACTTTGATGTTTCTTAATCTCTGAAGGCAGGGAGAGTGAAAAGTCCCCGTCAGGCGTTTGTATGGCGCTTGTGGTTTGTTTTGAGCTTTTTCCACACTGAATCAAGAAAAAGCTCAAAATGAGGAGTAGGCAGAAGCCGCCAAAAGAAATTTTCGTGTGTGAATGTTGAGTGTTTGTTCGCATTGCTAGGCCTTGTTTTTTCTTATTATCGTTTATCTGTCATTGGGCAGATTCGTTGGGCACATTTTTTATGGAACGCCCGCTGTGACGGTGCCCGTGCCTGTTGTCGGTGGACTTGATGAATTTCCCCCGCTCCCTCCGCCGCTTGCAGCGGCAACACCTGCGACGACGCCAATGGCAATGCTCCAAACCCACCAAAGTTTGTACCAGGGCTTTTTTTTATCATACTTTTCGTTTGTTGTGCTGGATTGAGTGCTGAGTCTAAAACCGCTACTTTTTGTCGGCAAGATAGGTGGATGGACCTTCTTATTTGTCCCTATGCGTGCCTCTGGCGGGGCTTTGAGCCTGATGAGAAGAGGTGTGTCTGGAGTGCCTTGTGTCGCAGTATTTCCCGCAGTATCGGAGGCTTGAATGTAGTACTCAATGCCAGGCCAAACAACGAAACGCTGAGGGATAATTGTGAGATATTCTTTACCACCGATCGATTCCATTTTAAGGGATGTGTACTCTTTTTTTCCGATGGTTCGATAAAAGAGGTGTATCTCGCCAAGGGCTTGATTATCGTCAATGCGTGTCTGAAAAATGAGTTGATCTCCCAGTTTGAGGGCAGAACGAAAGGGTTTGTGTTTTATCGTGGGCGGGCGTTGATCTGTCTTCGTCGTGTTTTGCGCCAAAATGGGTGTGAGTGGGAGAAAAAAGAAGACGTACAGAGAGATGAAAAGAAATAGCATGGCATGTGTACGGTTCCTTTTTTTTGAGTAGATCTTGCTATTCATAGAGTAAAGTAATCCCGATTTATTGCAATTTGTCAATGTTTATCAGCTGATGTTTTGAGGTGATCAGGGCTTTTTTGTTGATTACCAATGGACTTTTTTCCAATGGCCTTTGTCTTTCGGGATGATAAGTTCTGCGTCTTTCCAGTGATTCGGGGGAAGGGTTTTTTTGTTTTGATGGGTGCGGAGTTCTATTATGGAGATCGTGGCATTTGCTTGATTTGTTTCGATGGAGAGGTCTGTGACTGAGACAGTAATTGTTTTGTAATTATTGAAGATCTGTCTTAAAAAAATGGTGCGATTTTTTGACATCTGGGTCATTTTTTGGAGTGCGCGGAGGTCTTTTTTTTCATAAGCTGTGGTTAAACGGCTTAAAATTGCACCGAGAGAATCAATGGTGTTTGTGGGAGTGAGTGCTGCCACCTGTACGGTTTTTTTCTGTTTCGTAAGTGATTTTTTTTTGTTGGTGCGCACATTTTTTACAAGGGATTTTCTTTTGCGTTCTGCTCTGTTTAGGGCCAGTGCTTCTTGTTTTGTTCGTGTTTGTTCTTTGCTGAGTTTGATCAGTTCACTTTTCAGCAAGGCTTCCTGTCTCTTTCTTTTTTTTATTGCTTGTTCACGTTCCTTTTTGACTTTCGCAAGTTTTAAGGCGGCTTTTTTTTGTGCACGGTTTTCTTTTTCTATCTGTGCTTGTTCTTCTTTGAGTTGTGTGATTGGGGTTTTTTCTAAGTCTGTTCTCTGTTGCTCATGTTTCTTGTCTAAAGGTCGGATTTTATTTTTAGGCTGGGTTTTACGTTCGAGTCGTGTGTTGGGTGTTTGTGGGAGATTCGTGAGATAGCTGGATGCAACGACCGCAAAAATAAGGGTGATCACTGCAAGTATCGCAATGGGTTTGGGCCGTTTTTTTGTGGAGGGCAGGTCTTGTCCCCGAGGCGTCTGTTGTTGTTTGGGGGCGATGACGGTGGCTTGTTGCTCAATTTCTTTTTTTGCCCCTTTTCCTGATGTAAAAAATGGCGGGGTTTCTTGAGCTCTTGTTTTTGAATGTTGTTTGGGTAAAGCGGTTTTTTTTTCAGTTTTCAGTTCTAGTTTACTCATTTTGATTTGTTGGATGAGGGCGGAAGCGTTCGCGATACGATCTTCTCTCTTTTTTTTGAGCAGGTCTTCAACGAGTTTTTTGAGCGAGGGCGCCACGGAATGCTCGAAATGAAGTTGGAATTCTGACTCGTCGTATGCCAGTTTTTTCAGGACATCGGAGCCAGCGATGCCTGCATAGTAGGTCTGTCCGCAGAGCATTTCGTACATGACCATGCCCAGGGCATACAAATCACTTCGGCCATCTAAGGGTTCACCACGAGACTGTTCTAGGGACATGTATTCGGGGGTGCCGATGATATGATTCGCAGCCGTGAGGGAGCTTTCGTCTGTTGTTGCTGCGATGCCAAAATCGGCGATTTTAGCGGTGCCATTTTTGCCGATAATGATGTTGGCGGGTTTGATATCTCGGTGAATCACGCCCTTATCGTGCGCATAAGAAAGCGCTTTGGAAACTTGGTAAGCAATGGAGAGCACGCCGCGTTGTGGCAGTGTCCTCCTTTTTTTCAAGACCTGATGCAGGTTTTGTCCCCTGAAATATTCCATAATGATGAAATGGGTCCCTTCATCTTCCAGGACGTCGAAAACACGAATGATGTTTTTGTGGTCGAGTCGTGCCATTGCACGGGCTTCACGTTTAAAACGATCTAAAAATCCGATATCTTGTGTAAATTGCGCGTGCAGGACTTTGATCGCTACGGTACGATTCAGTGCGGTGTGTAAGGCCTCATAAATAACCCCCATGCCCCCTCGGCCCACTTCACGTTTAATTTCGTATTTTCCAGAAAGGGTTTTCCCGATCATAATATCCACTTCTAAATTGAGGGTTTTTGGGATTAATCCTAAGTCCGACAGGTTTCTAGATCTAGATTTCGGACGGAGCACTCCCTTCAGATAATTATAGATCTTTTTACTGAGGATGGGAGGGTGTGCTAGAACTAAGGTGTTTTTAAGCTTGCTCAGGCCGAGAGGGGGTCTATTTCTTCTTCAGAAAATCCGAGTAGGTAGAGTACGGTGAGCAGACTCTTTTGGGTAATGCTGTGGCGTGCGGCTGCACGAACGGCTGGTTTGGCATTAAATGCGATTCCCAGCCCAGCTTTGTTAATCATGGGCAGATCGTTTGCTCCATCACCAATGGCGATGACTTGTTCAAGCGGGATGCCTTCTTCTTTTGCGACCTTTTCCATAAAAGCCGCTTTTTTATCGCCATTAACGATTTCGCCAATCACGTGGCCTGTGAGTTGTCCTGATGCCACCGCCAAACGGTTTGAGTAGGCGTAGTCGAGCTTCAGCACTGATTTGATTTTGGATGTGAAATAATCAAAGCCCCCGGAAATTACCCCTGTTCTGTAGCCTCGTTTTTTTAAGATTGCGAGCAGGGGTTTTGCCCCCAGGGTAAAGGGCAGTCCTTGGTAAACGCTTTCGAGGACTTCCACGGGAAGACCCTTTAAAAGTCCCACCCGTTCGATTAAAGATTCGTTGAAGTTGAGTTCTCCATTCATTGCACGGTGGGTGATTTTAGCCACCGCGTCTCCGATTCCCACTGCTTTTGCCAGCTCGTCAATGACTTCCACTTGAATCAGTGTGGAGTCCATATCCAAAACGATCAAACGTTTATCACGACGTGTTGGGGTGTCGGCTTGAATAAAGACGTCAACCGAAAAGGGATTTGAAATCTCAAGGAGTTCTTGTGTCAGCAGGCGCGTGTCGATGTCCGAATGATGTTCTGTCGGAATTTCGATACAAGAGAGACTTTTTTCTGCGAGGGTTTTAATGGTTCCAAGTGCTATTTTTTTTTGTTTCAAATGCGATGTGATGCGCTCGAGAAGTTTTTCGGGGATGTCTGGGCCGAGGCAGGTAATTATATATTTTGAAATCACAGGATCTACTTTCCGTCACAGAAGACTGCATTTTATGTTTTATTGAAAGCAAGCAAATGCTGGGTTTTCAGTCGTCCGTTTTATACAGGAAAGTGTGTTTTTGGACAAGCTGTATTTCAAGGTTTGTGATAAAAATCCCTTTTTTATCAGGGAGTCCGAGGTGCTGTCGCGGGTTCATTTCTTGACATGATTCCCAAGTTCTTCTATGATCAACGCTATTTTATAGAATCGGATTTTAAGGTTTCCCCCGCTCTTTTTTCGCTGAAAATTGTTGCCAGAAAAGAAATCCTTCACTTCGATTTTTCTTAATGACGTCAATACTATCTATACGGATATCGGATTTTGAAACAGATTTATTTGAGCGTTTTTTTGTGGTCATCACTTTTTGTGTCCCCTTTTTCTGGGCAGATTTTTGCCCAAGATGGTTTGCCCCGTGGCAGTGCACTGCCCTCGGTTTCGTCCAATGCTATCGACATTCTCTCAAAAAAAAATAATCCAAATATTGATGTTTCAGCGGAGTTATTTAATGTGTCGTCCTTCGCGGAAAAAAACCTCTTCAGTCAGGCGAAAGCCTATTTTGATCAGGGCAATGGGGAAATCGCAGGATCATCCCTCGAAACTTTTTTACTCGACTATAGTACGAGTCCCCTGCTTCCTGATGTTTATCTTTTGCTCAGTGAAATTTATCGCTCTAAGGGCGAAACCAATAGGGCCAGTGAATTGCTCAAAACTTTTGTGGGTCTTTTCCCAGAGGAGCCACGTATAAGCGCTGTACAACTGCGTTTGAGCATTTTTTATTTCGACTCAGGTCGTTTAAAAGAAATCGTGGCGCTTTGGGATGGTGTCTCAGATGATGCCCCAGACAAACACAGGGTCTTTGCGCATCTGATTCGGACTTATGGTGCTCGAAAAAAAAATTTGGAAGCCTTGCATGTTTTGATGAAAAAAAGGGCAATGCACTCCAAATTTGTGACCCCTATTTTGGTTGAGGAAGAAATTATTCAGCTTGTCCGAGAGCGCTTGAATACGCGTGACTTATTGACCCTTGTGAAGTCCTTTGGCGGAATGTTTCCCGCCGATGAGGCCATGATGCGCTTGATGGTTCTTTACGATGCAAAGGGGGACTATTATCACGAGGAGCAGATGGTCCTTCAATTTATTCTGGAATTTCCTCGGCACCGTTCTCTTGTGCAGGTACGTCAACGACTCGCTCAGATTAAGCACAAAGTCAAGGCGAGTCGCTACCTGCTTGCTGTCATTTTGCCTTTGTCTGGGCCACTGGTTTCATTTGGAAACAAGGCTTTATCCGGGGCAGAACTTGCGGTTCAGCTTTTTAAGGAGGAATTACCCGGGGCGTCTGTTGGGCTTGTGGTCAGAAATGCCGAGGAAGATCCGTCTCGTTTGCGGATGACCTTGGAAAGCTGGTTGGACGAATATCATCCGATTGCAGTGCTTGGGCCCCTTTTGAGTAAAGAAGTCAATCGCGTGGCGGCAGTGCTTGAGAAAAAAGATATGGCCCTAATTACGCCGGGGGCGACATCCCGTCGTCTTTTTTCTTTGGGAAATACGGTGTTTCGAAATGCGGTGACCAATCGATTTTTGTGCAATGCCATTGCCGAATATGCTGTATTGGAGCTTGAGGTGGAACGTATTGCTGTACTTTTTCCTGACGAGCAGTTGGGGCGACGTTGGGTGGATTGTTTTTCGGAAGGGGTTGAAAAGCTGGGCGGGGAGGTCGTTTTGACCGAACGCTACCCTTTAGACGATACTGATTTTTCGAGAACTATTCTGCGTTTGAAAAAGGCAGATTTAGCGCAAGATGGTTTTATCGAAGAAATCGAAGCGGAAGACGGAAAGGTTGAAGAGTTTTACACGCCGGGGTTTGAAGCGATTTTTTTGCCTGCAGACGCGGTACGGGCGGGTTTAATTATCCCGCAACTCCTATTCCATGAATTTAACACTGTCGCTATACTCGGGACAAACAGTTGGAAGTCTGAGGAGTTTTTAAAACTGACGGGTTCTTATGCCGATGGGGTTGTTTTTGCAGATGGTTTTTTTAAAGGAAGCACTGATCCTGTGATCGAGACCTTTGTGACACGCTATCGTGCACGTTTCAATGAAGAGCCCGATATATTTGCGGCCCAAACCTATGATGCGACACGCTTGATTCTTGCGGCAATGAGAAGGGGAGCCTTGACCTCGGCGAAGGTGAAGACTGCGATTGCAGAGACGGTTGATTTTCCAGGGGCTTCCGGGTTTATTTATGAAATACTTGAAGGAGAATTCATTAAAGAGCCTTTTTTTATTCAAGTCGATCAAGGCAAGTTTACACAGTGAATGAGGCGTGGTTTCAAAGTGGATGAAAAAAATGTTTAAAAAGGTATTGATTGCGAACCGTGGAGAGATCGCCCTCCGAATTATTCGTGCGTGTAAAGAATTGTCGGTTGCAACCGTTGCGATTCATTCTGAGGTAGATGCCGCTTCATTACACGTGCGTTACGCAGATGAGGCTTATTTGGTGGAGCCTGGGCCCATTGAAGGGTATCTGAGTATTTATCGCATTATCGATTTGGCGAAACAAAAAGGGGTTGATGCGATTCACCCCGGTTACGGTTTTTTGGCCGAAAATGCGGAATTTGCCGAAGCCTGTGAAGCAAATGGGATTACCTTTATCGGGCCACCCGCGAGTGTGATTCGCACGATGGGGGATAAAATTTCCGCACGACGGAAGATGATTGAAGCCGGTGTGCCTGTTGTGCCGGGTTTGACTGATCCACTGGTGTCTGCACAACACGCTGCGGAGTATGCCGATGAGATTGGATATCCCGTGATGCTGAAAGCGTCTGCGGGTGGCGGCGGAAAAGGGATTCGTGTCTGTCATGATCGTGCGGAGTTACTGCGGCTTTTTAGTGTAACGCAGTCTGAAGCCAAGGCCGCTTTTGGCAATGACACCGTTTATGTCGAAAAAAACATTCTTGCACCGCATCATATTGAAATTCAGATTTTGGCGGATCAACACGGGAACATGCTTCATTTGGGAGAACGGGATTGTTCGATACAGAGACGGCATCAAAAATTGATCGAAATTGCCCCCTCGCTCATGTTGGATGAAGGGCTTCGAGAGGAAATGGGCCAAGTGGCGATTACTGCCGCGCGTTCTGTGAATTACGTGAGTGCGGGCACCGTTGAGTTTTTAGTGGATGTTGATAAAAATTTTTACTTTTTAGAGATGAATACACGGGTTCAGGTTGAGCACACGGTAACAGAGGAAGTGACGGGGATTGATATTGTCAAAGAGATGATTCGCATTGCTGCGGGGCAGTCTGTTCCTGATCGCCAGGAAGATGTTTTTTTGCGGGGTTATGCCATTGAGTGTCGTATCAATGCGGAAGATCCCAAAACGAATTTCATGCCGACACCGGGTGAGATTACGGCCCATTATTCGCCTGGAGGCATCGGGGTTCGTGTTGATAGCAACGTGTACAAGGGTTATATCGTCCCGCCCTATTATGATCCACTTCTGGCAAAATTGATCGTGCGTGCAAAAACCTGGAATGGGGCGGTTCAACGCATGAGCCGTGCCCTGGATGAATTTGTGATTCGTGGTGTCAAAACGACGATTCCTTTTTTAAAGCAGGTCATGGAAGATCCTGATTTTCAAAGTGGGGCTTTTGATACGAGCTATATCGAGACGCATTTGCATAAGCTGAATGTTGCAACCCCTGTGAACGAGATGGACCGGGTCATCGCGATTGCCGCAGCGATCGCTGCCCATTCGAGACGAGAATAGAAATAGAAGTAAAAGCAGTGAAACAATGTTATTTAGGGGAGGTCGTGTGGCATATTCAAGTAAAAAAGTAGGTTTGAAGCCCTTACAATCACCGGTTCAGTTTATGGACACCACGCTCCGAGATGGTCATCAATCGCATCTTGCCACACGTTTAAAGCTTGAAGATATGTTGCCCATTGCTGAAAAAATTGATCGGGCTGGCTACTCCTTTATTGAAATGTGGGGTGGTGCGACTTTTGATGCGGCGATACGATATTTGCGAGAAGACCCCTGGGAACGACTACGTGAATTGAAAAAGGTGATGCCCAATACGCCCTTTCAAATGTTGTTGCGCGGCCAGAATCTGGTGGGTTATCGTCATTATGCAGATGATGTGGTTGAGCGTTTTATTGACCGTGCTGTGGTTAATGGGATAGATGTTTTTCGTATTTTTGATGCATTGAATGATTTGAGGAATCTAAAAACCTCTTTTCGAGCAGCGATGAAATATGGTGGAAAAGTACAGGGGACATTTTGTTATACCGTAAGTCGTTTTCACAACAATGATCTTTTTGTCGAATTGGCGAAACGTTTGGAGGATATGGGTTCTGATTCGATTTGTGTGAAAGATATGGCAGGACTTTTGGCGCCTTATGATGCATTTGACCTGATTAGTAAATTAAAGGAAGAGATTAGTGTCCCTATTCATTTACATACACATGATACCAGTGCCATGGCGGTTGCATGCTATGTGAAAGCCATTGAAGCGGGTGTGGATGCCATTGATACGGCGATTTCGTCCATGGCTTCCGGGACGTCTCAACCTCCCGTTGAGACCATTGCACGGATTTTGGAAGGCAGTGAACGTGACCCCAAGTTTGATATGCTGCTGCTCGCCGAGATTGCGGATTTTTTTAAGGAGACGCGCTTGAAATACAGTGCTTTTGAGTCTGACTACACCGGAGTTGATCCCAGGGTGCTGATTTATCAAATTCCTGGGGGGATGACTTCTAATCTTGCGAGTCAGCTTGCGGAGCAACAGGCCTTGCACCGCATGCAGGATGTGCTTGATGAAGTTCCACGGGTGCGTGAGGACTTTGGTTATCCGCCCTTGGTGACACCTGCGAGTCAAATTGTGGGCACACAGGCAACTTTAAATGTCCTCACGGGGGAGCGCTACAAAGTGATTACGAGTGAGACCAGTAACTAGTAACTACTTGAAAGGGCTTTATGGCAAACCGGCAGGGCCGATTAACGAAGAAGTTCGGAAAAAGGCAATTGGAGATGAGATTCCAATTAAAGGTCGCCCGGCCGATTTGATTGATCCAGAACTTGAGGCTGCCGAAAAAGGTTTGTGCAAGGCCTTGGGTAAAAAAATTGAAAATGTGGAAGATGTGCTGACCTACGCTTTGTTTCCTAAGGTTGCCCTTGACTTTTTTAATCAGAAAGATCAGCCGCTTGTTGAAAAATCAGCGGAAAAACTTCGCTCAGAAGAAGCGCAGGCCCCCTTGATTGCGCCAAGTGAGTTTAATGTTAAGATCCACGGAGAAACCTTTGATGTGAAAGTGGGTGGAGTCGGACATCCAGGTGAAGGGGGGCGTCCGTACTTTATTTATGTTGATGGACAACTCGAAGAAGTGATGGTTGAATCTCGTTTGGAAGTGATGCCTTCGGTTGAGGGGCGTATTGAGTCTCATGCCGGGGGGCATTCGATTCGTCCGAAAGTCGCGCACGACGGAGATGCCACCACTCCGATGCCGGGAGCTGTTGTGGAGGTCAGGGTCACGCTCGGAGAAAAGGTCAGGGCGGGTTCGGTTGTCCTCATTGTTGAGGCGATGAAGATGCAAAGCGAGGTGCATACTGCAATCGATGGCGTGGTGAAAGCAATTCATGTTTCGGAGGGTGATCGTGTGAATCCGGATGAGGTGTTGGTGGAAGTTCGGCCAGAGAAATAAACGCCGGTCAATCTGAGTTGCTATAATGGGTCTATTGTGAATGAAATAATTCAACAAATGAGTATCATGGTCTTGCCCTTAATTTTTGCAGTAACACTGCATGAAGCGGCTCATGCCTGGGTTGCGGATAAAAAGGGCGATCCAACTGCACGTCAGCTGGGACGTATTACGATGAATCCCCTGTCTCATATTGATCCTTTTGGCACAGTGATTATTCCGCTACTCATGTTTGCGTCTACGGGGTTTATATTTGGATACGCAAAACCTGTTCCGGTCAATCCCCTGAATTTGAGACGGCCGAAGGAGGATATGGCGTGGGTCGCTGCGGCGGGTCCAGGCATGAATCTTATTTTGGCGGTGATCAGTGGTATTTGTTATCGCCTGCTTTCCAGCTCATTTTTTATGGGGGGAGGGGGGCTTTTTTCTGAAATGGGCAGTAGCGCTACTTTTTTTCTTCTACCGCTCCGTGAAATGTTACATTTTTCCGTACTGATTAATGTTGTTTTGATGATTTTTAACTTGATTCCGATTCCTCCATTGGATGGGGGAAGGGTTCTGGTGGGTGTTTTGCCCAGGGCTCAGGCGCGTCTTATTAGCAGTATTGAACCTTATGGCATGTTTTTGATGGTTTTTATCGTGTTTATGGACCCCTTTGGTCTTATGAGAAAAATCGTGTGGCCCTTGGTTTCAACCGTATCGGGCTATATTTTCGGAGATTTTATTATCTAAGTCTTTATTCCCACTTCCCTTAGTCATGTTCTGGTTCGGCTGAGCCGTGACGATGCACAATCTTATCTTCGTCAAAAATATCTTGCATTTCAGCTTCAATGTTTTCCGTTTCGTTGGGGACGATACGAAGCGGAATCCGAAATGTATCGTCCTTGCCTTTTTTCTGATCTGTTTTATCATTGGACATTGATTATTCTCCTCTAAATTGGGAACTAAAACATCAATTTGCAATATAACACACCTTGTGTTTTAATGTGAACAATCCTAATTTTATGGACTTTCTTTAAATCCTGCTTGACAGATGCTTACCAGTTTTATAGAATTACGTATATTTTGCAGTTCTAATGCCACCTTTTGACTGGAGGAGGAAACATGTCCGCACTGGTTGATCCATACTCAAGATCTATTACATATATGAGGGTTTCTGTTACAGACCGTTGTAATCTAAGATGTGTTTATTGCATGCCGGAAGAGGGCCTCAATTGGACCCCTACCGATGAACTTCTCTCTTACGACGAGCTACTGCGTATTATTCGTGTTGCCGCAAAGAGAGGCCTAAAGAAGGTTCGCGTGACGGGGGGAGAGCCCCTTGTGAGAAAAGGTGTGGTTGGCTTTATCGATCAGATGAACAAAATTCCTGGTATTGAGGAATTAGCGTTGACGACGAATGCCGTCTTTTTGAAGCAGATGGCCGGGGATCTTTACAAGGCCGGACTGCGAAGGATTAATATTAGTTTGGACTCCCTTAATCCCAAAACGTTTGCAGAGGTTGTCCGTCGTGATATTTTTGACATGGTTTGGGAAGGCATTGAAGAGGCAGAGCGTGTGGGCTTTAAACCCCTGAAAATTAATGTCGTGCTTCAGCAAGGCGTCAACGACCACGAAGTGGTCGATTTTGTGAATTTGACACGTCGGAAACCCTATCATGTGCGTTTTATTGAGTATATGCCTTGTGCCAATTGGGACACCTGGGTGAAGACCTACAAACCTTTTCAAACTGTCGTGGATGAGGTTGAAGAGAAGTTTGGTAAAATGATTCCCTTAAATGGTGCCAATGAAGGAAATGCTGGTCCTGCGGAAAACTTTAGACTTCCAGGAGCACCCGGTGTTGTTGGGTTTATTCACGCTGTGAGTCATGATTTCTGTGATACTTGTAATCGTGTTCGTTTGACGGCAGATGGTCAGATTCGTCCCTGTCTGTTTTCGGAGATTGCTGTTGATTTCCGTGATGCACTCCGTAATGGTTGCAGTGATGAGGAAATCGCGGGTCTTTTGGATCAGGTTCTGTTTGTTAAGCCTGAATATCATGAGCTGGATATGATTGCAGAACAGAAAAAATTGTCGAATATGGTCAGTATTGGTGGTTAACATTTACTTGCCACATTAAGTGCTTGATTTTGAAAAAAAGGGAGAAACCCAGGGTTTCTCCCTTTTTTTTGCTAAAAAACCTTAATTCGTATTTGGAGGGCGGAGTGAAAATGCTGTGGCCTTATCTTGCAAAGCCGGAACGAATTCGCTATATTGGGACGCTTTTTCCTTAAGGGATATTTAAACTGTTCTAGGAGTTTCTTGTATGATGAATCGGAAAGCAATTCTGATTGTTTCGGGTGTTATGGTTGTTTGTTCTGTTCTGATTGGTCTTGCTCTTGTTGTCGAAAAATTAAAATCTGCCAAATTACGCGCTTCTACTAAAGGCATTGAAATCCGAAACCGGGATGTTGCGAATGTAAAAAAAATGGATTATAGCCAGTTTGAGGTGATCGAAGGCGGGGATGGACGAAAGATGGTCCTTGTGCCTGCAGGTTCATTTCCGATGGGCGGGGGTGATGCAGGTGATTTTGATGAGCAGCCCCAGCGTGTGATCTATTTGGATGCCTTCTACATGGACCAACATGAGGTCAGCACTGTGAACTACGCCAGTTTTGCAGGGATGCTCGAACGTCCGATGCCAAGAATCCCTGTGTTTGAAGATGATGTTAATTTGTTAAAAGGGGACAATCAGCCTGTCGTGGGCGTTGCCTGGATTGATGCGGTCGCCTATTGTCGGTGGGCAGGGAATCGTTTGCCGACCGAAGCAGAGTGGGAGAAGGCCGCTGGTGGTGAAGATGGCATGAAATGGCCTTGGGGTGATGATTTTAATGCATCCTGGGTCAATGGTCGTGGTGAGGGTGATGGTTATAAATATTCTGCCCCGGTGGGTAGTTTTGAATCGGGGAGAAGCCCTTATGGGATCTACGACATGTCTGGGAATGTTTCCGAATGGGTTCTAGATTGGTATGATCAATTTTATTATAAGGATGCTCCCTTTAAAAATCCGAAAGGTCCAGAGGACCCGGGGATCATCAAGGTACTGTCTTATCGTGGAGGGTCTTTCCATAGTACAAGACATGATTTAAGGGTCTCCAAAAGGTTTGGAGGGGCGCACCCAGAACGTGGAGAAAGTAGTGTGGGCTTCCGCTGTGCCAGAGATTATACAAGCTGAATTCAATATTTAAAGGGGGCGTTTGTCTGGAATGGGAAACTTTATACTCATTGCTGCCATGGTTTTCTTGATTTTTCTTGGTGCGCTCTCGGCGAGACCTCCTAGCGACTGACTCGGCTTTTCAATATTTTTTAATTTGATTAAGAAGGATTCTTTGCAGCCTACCGTTCAGCAAGATCATATTCGCAATTTTTCAATCATTGCTCACATCGACCATGGAAAATCAACTCTGGCGGACCGTTTGTTGGAGTATTCGGGAGCTGTTACTTCCAGGGAATCCAAAAACCAGCTCCTTGATGACATGGAGCTTGAACGAGAGCGCGGTATCACGATCAAAGCGCGTGCTGTTCGCATTTCCTACCAAGCGGAAAATGGAAACACCTATCTCTTTAATCTGATTGATACACCCGGTCATGTCGATTTTTCCTATGAAGTTTCACGGAGTCTTGCGGCTTGTGAAGGAGCTTTGCTTGTTGTTGATGCGGCTCAGGGCGTTGAGGCGCAAACGATTGCAAATGCTTACCTTGCAATCGAAGCTGATTTGGAAATAATTCCCATCATTAACAAAATAGATCTTCCGAGTGCAGATGTGGAAGGTGTGCGGGCTCAGATTGAAGAAATTCTAGGCATTGATGCTTCTCAAGCGATTCCAGCAAGTGCGAAGCAGGGTATTGGGATCAAGGAAACCCTGGAGGCTGCGGTCATGCATGTTCCACCTCCAAAGGGTGAATTGCATATGCCTTTGCAAGCCCTGATTATCGATTCCTGGTTTGATAACTACCAGGGAGCCGTTATTCTTGTGAAAATCGCAAATGGTTGTGTCAAAAAAGGGACACAGATTCGTCTCATGTCAACGGAAGCAGAACACGAAGTTTTGTCTTTGGGGGTTTTTACGCCTAATCCGGAAGTAGTGAATCAGCTTTCTGTCGGAGAAGTGGGTTTTATCGTCGCTGGAATTCGTGACGTCGCAGAAACAAAAATTGGGGATACGGTCACCGAAAAAGCGCGGCCCGCTTCTGTGCCGATTGAAGGGTATCAGGAAGTGAAACCCATGGTCTTTTGCGGTCTCTACACCATTGATACCGACCGCTTTGAGGATTTGCGCGATGCCTTGAAAAAGCTGAGTTTAAACGATTCTTCTTTTCAGTTTGAGCCGGAGACCTCACTGGCTCTGGGTTTTGGTTTCCGTTGCGGGTTTTTAGGTCTCTTGCATATGGAGATCATAAAAGAACGACTCGAAAGAGAATATCGTTTGTCTCTCATTGGCACTGCGCCAACTGTTATTTATCGTATTACAACAAATAAAGGCGAGGTTCTAAAGATTGACAATCCGGCCCAATTGCCACCCGTCGGAGAGATTGCGGGTTTTGAAGAACCCTATATCAAAGGTGTCATTATTACCCGAAGCGATTTTTTAGGGTCAATCTTGAAACTGTGTCAGGAGCGACGGGGAAGGCAAGAAGATTTGAAATATCTTGATGCTGATCGGGTCATTGTCACCTACACCTTACCGCTCAACGAAGTCGTGATGGATTTTTATGATCGCCTTAAGTCTCTTTCAAAAGGATATGCGTCTTTTGATTATGAGCTGAGCGGATATCAAGACGCGGACCTGGTGAAAGTGGATTTAATGTTGAATGGCGAGACTGTTGACGCACTTTCTTTTATTACTGATCGGAAGAAATCACATTTTCGAGGGCGTCAGTTGGCTGAGAAAATGAAAGAGATGATTCCAAGACAGATGTTCGAGGTTGCGATTCAGGCTGCGATTGGTGCAAAGATCATCGCGAGAGAGACCGTGAGCGCCTTAAAAAAGAATGTGACCGCAAAGTGTTACGGCGGTGATATTTCGCGGAAAAAGAAATTGTGGGCCAAGCAAAAAGAAGGCAAAAAACGCATGAAGTCTGTGGGACGGGTTGAAATTCCACAAGAAGCATTTTTAGCCGTTCTAAAAATCCAGGAGTGATATGAGTCACTCATCCTTTCGAGAAAAATGGAAGACGATACGAGAGTATCTGGATACACTCGTCATTGCGATTATCTTGGCGCTTGTGATTCGCACCTTTGTCGTACAAGCCTTTAAAATCCCTTCAGGTTCAATGATCCCCACCTTGTTGATTGGTGATCATATTTTGGTCAATAAATTTATCTACGGTGTGAAGTTACCCTTTACTGATATTGTCGTCATCCCCATTACAGTGCCTGAGCGTGGAGATGTTATTGTTTTTCGTTTTCCGAAAGATGAATCCAAAGATTTTATTAAACGCGTTGTGGGTATTCCCGGTGACAAAATTGAAGTCAGAAATAAGGTTTTGTATGTGAATGGTATTGAGCAAAATGAACTTTTTACCAATGATGTTGCGGATGTTGTGTCTTCTCAGATTATGGCGAGTCGTGATAACTTTGGTCCCGTAAATGTGCCGGAAAACAGTTATTTTGTTATGGGAGACAATCGGGATCACAGTCTTGATTCACGTTTTTGGGGCTTTGTTGATTTTTCAAAAATAAAAGGCGAGGCATTTTTAATCTATTGGTCCTGGGATAAAGAAAGCAAGGTACTGGAATGGCTCGGTGGCTGGAGTCGTTGGGGACGCATCGGAAAAGTGATTCGCTAAACTCAGGCTTGTTTGTGGCAGAGAGAAACACACCATTTAAAACACTTTTAAATCAGTTCTCCGGGAAGAAGGTTCTCGTGCTTGGAGATTTGATGGTGGATCACTATATTTGGGGTTCAGTCAAACGGATTTCCCCAGAAGCCCCCGTCCCTGTCGTAAACGTGAATTCTGAATCTGTGCGTTTAGGTGGAGCGGGAAACGTGGTCAACAATATTCTCGGTTTGGGAGGACAGGTTTCATTTTGCAGTGTGATTGGCGAAGATGAAGCGGGGCAATGGATCCGGGCGCGTGTGGCGAGTAAAGGCATTGATTTGAGTGGGCTTGTCGTGGAAGAAAATCGTCCCACGACAAAAAAGACACGGATCATCGCCCATCAGCAGCAAGTGGTGCGATTTGATCACGAGGTGAGCGGTGCCTTTCTTCCAAAAACAAATCGACGATTGATCAATACTGTACTTGACACACTTTCTCAGGTGGATTGTTTGGCAATCTCCGACTATTCAAAAGGAGTGATTACAAAACCGCTTTTAAGAAAAATTTTACCGGCTGCGATTAAGCGTGGGATTCCCATTGTGGTTGATCCAAAAGTGAGTCATTTCCCATATTATAAAAAAGTCACCTTGGTCACGCCGAATCATTTGGAGGCTTCTCAGGCCTCGGGTATTGATATTGGCAATGAAGACACGCTTTTAAAAGCTGGGAAGACCTTGCTTAAAAAACTGGGCAGCGAAGCGGTCCTTATTACACGGGGAGAGCATGGCATGAGCCTTTTTGAAAAATCAGGCACGCTGACGCATATTCCCACGGAGGCAAAACAAGTTTTTGATGTGACGGGTGCCGGGGATACGGTCTTAAGTACCCTGGCCCTGGCCTTGGCTGCAGGGGCAGCCCTTCCAAAGGCTGCAAAACTTGCGAATGTGGCTGCAGGTATTGTTGTGGGCATTGTTGGCACGGCTGCTATTGAAAGAGAGATGTTGCAAAAGGTACTGTCTTCCTAAGGGTTTCTATGTCCCTTACACTCATTAACAAAGAATTGCTTGAAGACAATGACTGTTTTGGTTGTGGACATGTGAATGAACATGGTTTAAAAATCGCCGTGTTTCGAGATTCCGAAGACGACACGCGTTTATTGGGGCGATTAGATGCCAAGACCCATATGACGGGTTTTCCGGGGATGATGCATGGCGGTGTGATCTACACGGCCTTGGACTGTCTTTCTTCCTGGGTGCCAACCATTCTTTTGGCCGAAATTCGTGCTGCATGGGTCTTACGATCCGCAACTATTAAATATCTAAGACCTGTACTTGGGACAAAGTTGATAGACCTTTCCGCAAAAATTGAAGCATCTGTGCCTGCGTGGCAAGCTGTTTCCGTGCAGGCTGAAGCGCGAAATGCGGCAGGGAAATTGCTGGTCTCCGGGCGTTTTAAAATGGTGCCTTTGTCTCTGGATCGTTTTAAGAATGTCGCAGGTCTAGACGAACTTCCGCTGAACTGGCAGCGTCTTTTGGGCGAAACCCAGGCTTAGTCCAGGCCGTGCCAAATACACTTGCGCATTTGGGATTAAGTGGTCTACTGACACGAAGCCTGTGTCGGGATGCAGATCTTCGATGGATTTATGTGGGTGCGATTATTCCAGATCTGCCCTGGATTTTGCAGCGGACGCTTCGCATGTTCCTGCCAAGCCTGAATGTACTGGATCTGAGGCTTTATGTCGTCGTGCAAGCGACGCTTTTCTGTTCTCTCATCCTAAGTGCTTGTTTTTCCCTCCTTTCCCCCCTTCCACGAAAGACCTTTTTTATCTTGAGTTTTGGTTCTTTTTTTCACCTTGTTCTAGATGCGTTTCAAATCAAGTGGGCCAATGGCGTTCATCTCTTTGCGCCCTTCGATTGGTATCTGCTTCAGTTTGCATTTGTGTGGCCTGAGCGTCTTCCGACCTATGGCGTGACGCTTCTGGGTTTGATTTATGTGGTTTTTACCTGGCGTAAGATCGCATTAAAACCCTTTCCTCTTTCATTCACAAAGCCACAATCCTTTCTTGTTTCCCTTTTATTTTTAGGGCTTTATTTTCTGCTTCCTCTTTTTTTGATGGGAGCAGCAGAGAAAAAAGATAATCATTTTGTTCAAACGCTTCGCAATCTTGAAAGCCGAAAAGGCAAGGTGATTGAATTTGACCGGGCTTTTTATCGTCATGGGTTTCCTGAAGGCAGACTTCAGATCTTTACGGGGGAATCACTTCAAGTGGTGGGTTTGCGTTTGGATCATTCTTCAAGCATCTCCGTGCGTGGCATCTTCCTTGATGCGAACACGGTTGATGTGAAGGCCTACGAACTGCATCGGGGGAATTTTCGTGACAATGCCACTTATTTGGGTTTGTTGTTGATTGTGGTCCTTTGGGCTTGCAGTCTGTTCAAGATGTGGCGAGCGCCTTGGAGGTTTGTGAACAAATGATAGACGTTTTCATGGTGTTTTGATGAGCGAGTCTCATGTTTCGGATAGGGTTTTCCATGGGCTTCGGCTAAAAAAGAGGGCGATTATGATGGTGATGACCAGCCAATTGATGCCAATAAAAATGAGTGAGGAGATCGGATAGCCTTCGTAAGGTTTTTGAAATTCATTGAATAGGTTTGTGCCTGTGATGATGATTAAGATGAGGGGGACAAAATACCGTATGAGTAAAGACCACCAAGGGCCAATCTTTAAATCGGAAACGGTATTGATATGATGACGTAAGCTTTCAAGCGGAAAGAACCAAGAAACCAGAACGGCTTCCAGTATTCCCACGGTGATGAGTCCAAAATGGGTAATGAAGTGATCGACGATATCCAGCCAAAATAGACCGCCGTTGGTTGTGAAAATAACACTGCCACCCAGGCCGAGCACTGAAATACAAGTGACGATGCGTTTTCTATCCCAGGGGAATTTGTCAACGGCGGCCGAAGAAAAGGCTTCAATAATCGAAACGGAAGAAGAAAGGCCCGCAACGACGAGAGATGTGAAAAAGAGCACGCCAAAAAATGCACCCCCTGGCAGAAGGCTTAAGGCTGTGGGGTAGGCGACAAAAGCAAGACCGATACTTTGTGTGACCACTTCGTTAATGGGTTTTTGCATCTCAACGGACATATAACCCAGAATAGAAAAAACGGCGATTCCAGAGAAGACTGAGAAACCACAGTTGACCAAGGCGGTGATAAATGCATTGCGACTGAGGTTTGCCCGTTCGGGCAGGTAGCTCGCATAAGCAATCATGATGCCGAAGCCCAGGCTCAAACTGAAAAAAATCTGAGTAAAGGCGTCGATCCAGACCTTGGGTTTTGTGAGGACGCTAAAATCAGGATTGAGGTAGGCTTTGAGTCCTATTTCTGCGCCTTCTAATGTAATGCTCCAAAAAACCAGAATAGAGGTTAAAAAGAAAAGGATGGGCATAAATATTTTATTCGCAAGTTCAATGCCGCCCTGTATGCCGCGATGTACGATGACCCAGTTGAGAAACCAAATAACGATCAATCCCAAAAAAATAGGGGTTTGAACGGTCCCGATTTCTCCTGGTCCTTCTGATATGCTGAGAAATTCCTTAAAAAAATAGTTCCCTGGGTCGTCGCCCCAAGCCAAAGTGAATGAGAATAGGAGGTAGTTCAAACACCAGGAAATGATAACGGAGTAGTAGAGCACGATGCCAAACATGACAAAGGTGACCGTCCACCAACCGACCCATTCAAATCGTCGATTGAGTTTTGAAAATGCCAGGGGTGCACTGGCGCTAAACTTATGTCCCAGAGAAAATTCCAAAATCATCAAGGGAATGCCAACGGTGAAGAGGGCGATGAAATAAGGGATTAAAAAGGCACCGCCCCCATTTTCATAAGTCATGTATGAAAAACGCCAGATGTTTCCTAGACCGACTGCTGAGCCCACGGCGGCCAGGATAAAACCCAGTTGGTTTTTCCAAACTTCACGTGGAGGTCTGCGCACGCGAGCCATTTAAAAAAACCTCATACGATCTTGCCTGATTTGTTGCTCATTCATTTGATTGAAATGCCCCTCTTGATTTTATTTTTATCTGTGAGTGGCATTGTCGAGCGAGGGTGAAGGGGGGAGGATTCTGGAAAAAAAAGAGCCCCCGAAACGGGGGCTCTTTTTTTCTTTATGGTCTGACGACCCGATCGATCGGAGGAGGCGTGATGTTGAGATTTAGCTGCTTTGTTATATCCACCGCTGGATTGGGTTCTTTGTCCAGTTTTTCTTGTATGGCTGCGAAGAGAACTTCTATTGAAAAACCCGCATTTTCTTTAGCGGGATCTCCCTTGTCCCATTTTCTTGTCGCATCGTTGTGAACAAGAAACTTACGTTTAATGGCAACTTTGACTTTTTTGATGGTCGGGATGGGCGCCGGTGCAGCTTCTGTTACGACGGTGCCGTCTGCCGGTACAGCTTCTGTCGGAGCTGTCTCCGGTGTCGCTGCTGGAGCTGCGTCTGTTGCTGGCGCCTCATCGGCCTTCTTTTCGGCTGCAGGCTGAGCGACTTCGATCTCAATTTCCTTGACTTTAACTTTGTAGGAATCTTTATATTGTTTTTCAACAACAGGTTTTGCAGACCAGATTTTAAAATAACGCCATTCTGGTGTTTTAATTCGTCCCTTTTCCTTTTTGACCTTCATTTTTTTGTGGGGGTGGGTGCCGAAGCCATTTTCAGTGAGGACGGCAACTGTTGCGTCAAAGACACGACTGTACTCTTCTGTGAAGAGCCGCTCATGTTTTTTGAGGTCCGCTGAAAAAACAGATGTGTTTGTAATCAAAATAACTGAAACTAATATTAGGGATGCAAAAATTTTTCTTGTCATTATCTCCTCCGAGAGTCGTGAAACAATGGAGATATTTCTAGATGGTTTTACAATTTCTGTCAAGGAAAATCGCTTGTCATTCATATGAAGACGATGATTCAAAAAATCACCGATCCCTCATGACTTTCGATGCTTTACTCATTCTGTCCATTATGATATTTTTACGTATGTTCTTTACTCCGAAATATGCAAAATTTGTACTATCTTTTTTTGTCCTGGGTTTTTCATTTTTTCTTATCTATTCACTTTTTTCCGGTCTGAAAAAAAAAGCGTTTGAGGGTGTAGGTTTTGATGATGTGCAGAACGCCGAGGTCAATATCCAAAATTTATCCTTTGTGCAAACGGAGGCTGGACTTGTTTCTTGGTCGCTTGATGCAAAAGGGGCAGCCCTGACAGAAAAAGGGCGACAGGGCCTCTTGAAAGATGTTTCTGTGAGCATTCCTTATGGCGATCAGCAGACCTTGTTTTTGAAGGGAGATGAAGGCGCTGTTGACACAGAGAAAAAAGAATTTTCCCTTTGGAAAAATACAGGGCTAATGTCAGTTGATCTGAAAAACGGTTACACGCTCCATACACGTGGTATAGAGTGGCGTGCGTCTCAGCGGGAAATTGTTTCCCAGGGAGAGGCTATGATTACGGGGTCTCAGATTGAAATAAACGGAAACTCGCTTCGTGTTTCTGTTGATAAGCAGGAGATGATTGTTATTGGCGATGTTAGGGCTTTGGTTCACTAAAAGGGATTCGTTCTTTTTTGTCATTCTGTTTGTAATGTTCTGGTTTTCTGTGGCTGGAATAAATACATCGTTTGCAGAAACCGCTCTTCCGGAAAAACCAAATGTGCCGATTTCCATTCGCTCAGAGAAAATGACGCTGAAAAACCTGGAAAACAAAATCATTTTTGAGGGGAAGGTGTTGATTACACGAGAAGACATGACGATCAATGCGGACCGTGCAGAGGTCTTGTTGTCTGAATCGAAAGGCGAGTCGGACTCTGTTTTGGAGGAGACGAATGACGGTCGAGAAGTTGAGAAAATTACGACATTGGGCAATGTCTTGATTGTTCGTGGTGCCCAGAAAGCGAAGGCCGACAAAGGAGTTTACGAAAGCGGTAAAGCCCTTTTTGTTTTAACAGGGAACCCGGAAGTCTGGGACAATGATTTTCACGTCAAAGGGGAAGTTATTACCTTTTATCTTGATGAAGAGCGTACATTGGTTTCAGAGAGCCAAGCGGTCATTTACAACGGAAAAGCGGGATTAAGTCGGAAAGAGAAGTAGCTTTTCATGAAGTATTATTCTTGTTCTTTAATGGAGATGTGGTGTTAAAAGCCTCAGGTTTAGAAAAGGAATATAACGGCCGGAAGGTCGTCCGTGATGTCAGTCTTCAGGTGGATCGCGGTGAGGTTGTTGGATTGTTAGGGCCAAACGGCGCGGGAAAGACAACGACCTTTTATATGATAGTCGGTTTGACCCCGCCGACAAAAGGCATTATTTCAGTCAATGGGGAAGAGGTGACCAGGATGCCGATGTACAAACGTGCTCGGCAAGGTTTGAGCTATCTGCCTCAGGAACCCTCCATTTTTAGAAAACTAACGGTTGAAGAAAATATCGTGATTGTGCTTGAGACCCTGGGTTTGAGCGCTTCGGAGCGAAAAGAACGTCTTGAGGTCCTTTTGTCGGAACTTAATATTACGCATCTGGCAAAGAATAAAGCCTACACGCTTTCGGGTGGAGAACGGAGACGTCTTGAGATTACGCGGGCCTTGGTCCTTTCTCCCCAATTTATTTTGTTAGATGAGCCTTTTGCGGGGATTGACCCCATCATCGTGCTGGAGTTACAAAAGGTGATTCGGCATTTGAAAAAGAGAGGGATCGGTGTTTTGATTACCGATCACAACGTGCAGGAAACCCTTGCCATTACAGATCGCACCTATATCATTCATGAGGGAAAGATCCTGATTGCAGGCACGCCTTCTGAAATTGCAAATAATTCAGAGGCAAGGGCCTTGTATTTGGGGGATCGATTTCGCTGGGAAGGCCGGGGAAATGAAACGGTGGGTCATTCATGAGGTGTCTTAATGTCCTTTTCTGATGGTGGCATGAAGCTGCGACTTGACATGAAGCTGTCGCAGAAGTTGGTGATGACGCCACAGTTACAGATGGCGATCAAACTGCTGCAACTCTCACGACTTGAACTGGATGAAGTCGTGACCCAAGAGATGGTGGAAAATCCGCTCCTGGAAGAGCAAGAGACTGAGCCTACCTCAAGTGAGGAACTTCAGTCAGAGGTATCTGGGCCAGAAGTCGAGCGTACAGAAGGGGATCTCGAAGCTTCTGCAAAAAAGGACGAAATCGACGCAAAATGGGAAGAGTACTACCTTGACGATAGTGGTGATGAAGGCTGGCGTGCTTCAAATGTTTCTCCCGATGATGAACGACCTTCTTATGAGCAGACCCTCGCAAAAACGACTTCCTTGGTGGATCACCTGCTCTGGCAACTGGGTCTGTCTGCGATTTCGGAAAAAGAAAAAGAAATTGGCACGGCGATTATTGGAGAGATCGAAGAAAATGGTTATTTAAAGACGCCACTTGAAGAAATTGCGATACTTGTCGATGTTTCGGTCACCTCTGTCGAGGCGATTTTAAAGGTCGTTCAGGGTTTTGATCCGGTGGGCGTTGCCGCGAAGGACCTCGAAGAATGTCTCTTGATTCAGGTCGCACAGTTGGATCTCTCTGGCTCGCTTGTGGAAAGCATGATCAAAAACCACTTAGTTGACCTGGAAAAGAAGCGCTATCAAAATATTGCCAAAGCCTGTGATGCGACAGTTGAAGCAGTGGTCGAAGCCTCGAAAATTATCGAACATCTTGAGCCTAAACCTGGACGTCCTTTTTTCTCCTCGGAAAATGTTTACATTACCCCGGATTTACACATCGTCAAGTCTGAAGGACATTATATTGTCGCGATGAATGATGATGGCATGCCCAAACTCAAGATCAGTCCTTTTTACCGGAGCCTCCTTCGCTCAAAAGGCGAAGTAACGGCGAAAACGAAATCTTATCTGGAAGAAAAGTTTAGGTCGGCGCTCTGGTTGGTGCGGAGTATCGAGCAGAGAAACCGGACTATTCAATTGGTGGGTGAAAGTATTTTGAAGTTTCAGTACGAGTTTATGGAAAAAGGGGTTAGCCATCTTAAACCCTTGATTTTAAGACAGGTGGCAGATGACATTGAGATGCATGAATCTACGGTGAGTCGTGTGACGACCAACAAATATATGTACACCCCGCAGGGGATTTATGAATTGAAGTTCTTTTTTAATGGGAGTTTGCCGCGTGTTGGTAGCCAATCTGAAAGTCTTTCGTCTATCGCAGTGCGTGAAATGATACGGAAGATGGTTGATTCGGAAGATAGTACACGTCCTTTGAAAGATCAGGAAATTGTTACGCGTCTGAAAGATGCGGATATTGAAATTGCCCGTCGTACGGTGAGCAAATATCGTGCATGGCTTAAAATTCCCCCGGCCAGTCGGCGAAAACGCCCTTTTTGATCTCTCTAATTTGTGTGAATTTGTTCCTTTGTTAATGAAGTTGAGGAGGTTCTAATGGAAGTCATGATTACCGGAAAACAATTGGATGTGACCCCTGCCTTAAGGGAGTATGTCGAGACACGCGCGAAAAAAATCGAAAAATATACCACGAATGTGACAAAAGCAATCTTTACACTCAAGGTAGAAAAATATCGCCATATGGCAGAAGTTTTGGTGAAGGTGAACGGGTTTATCATACAATCCGAGCAAGAGACGGATGAAATGTATGTTTCCGTTGATAAGGCGATTTCTAAAATAGAAAGGCAATTAAAAAAACATAAAGAAAAACTCCAGAACCATCGCGTGCAGCATGACGTAACGGGACAGAAAGCCACACCGGTTCCAAGTTGGGAAGACCTCAACATTAAAAAGCGCAAAGCATTTCCCATTGATGCCATGAGTATTGAAGAGGCTGCTTTGCAAATGGAGTTGCTTGGAACAGGGTTTTTTCTTTTTGAAAATGGCGAAAGCAAACAAGTGAACCTGCTCTACAAAAGAAAAGATGGTGGTTTGGGATTGATTGAACGGGCTGCCTGAGAAATAAGCGCGGATAGGCATGATGATGAGTGCTGCGAAAGATGTGCGTCTTGTTATTATCAGTGGGCTTTCGGGTTCTGGCAAGAGCTGTGTAATTAAGTGTTTTGAGGATCTGGGTTTTTTTTGTGTGGACAACTTGCCCCCACAGCTGTTACCCAAGTTTGTGGGACTTTGTCGTGAGTCTCGTAGTGGCATCTCTCAAGCGGCAATCGGGATCGACATTCGCGAGCGGACCTTCCTTTGGGATTTCCTTAAAGTCTATGATCGGCTGATTGAAGAGGGTTATCAGGTCGAGTTACTTTTTCTTGAAGCCCGGGATGACATTTTACAGCGTCGTTTTTCAGAGACGCGCCGTCCTCACCCTCTGGCACGGGAAGGGACAATCCTTGCGGGAATTCACAGCGAGCGAAAGACCCTGGAAGACTTGAGACGGCGCGCGGATCGCGTGATAGATACCTCTGATTACCACGTCCATCAGCTCAAAGAAGTGGTTACGCACTGCTATTTGGGAAAAGGGGAGGATAAGCAGTTTAGTCTCTCCCTGACTTCCTTTGGATATAAGTTTGGTGCCCCCTATGACTTGGATTTGCTCTTTGATGTGCGCTTTCTCAAAAATCCTTTTTTTGAAGCGGCTTTGCGCCCCCTGACAGGAAATGATCGACCCGTGCAAGACTTTGTCCTTAAATTGCCTGAGGCGAAGCAGTTCTTGCTGAAGCTCTACGATCTTTTTGATTTTCTCCTGCCGCTTTATCGAAAAGAAGGAAAAAGCTATCTTGCCATTGGCATCGGTTGTACAGGGGGGCGGCATCGTTCTGTCTCCCTGGTCAACCAATTGAAAGACTATTTTGAAAACAAAGGGCTTCTCACACACTGTCGTCATCGAGATGTGGAAGAGAATTCGTAATAAGGTTGTGGAAATAGACAAATGGCAAATTATGTAATTGCAATATCAGGTGCGAGTGGGGCCATTTATGGTGTAACCCTTCTGGAGTATCTCCTAAAACAGAAACATCGGGTTTATTTGGTTTTATCTCGATCTGCACGTGTGATCATTCGAGGAGAGCTTGGGCGTGAGTGGGGTCATCATTTTTCAGAAACCTTGGAGATTTTAAATCGGACTTATGCAGGTCATCACTTGGTTTATTGCGATGAAAATGATATGAGTGCGCCAATCTCCAGTGGCTCCGTACCGACTCAGGGCATGGTTGTCGCTCCTTGCTCCATGAAAACGCTGGCGGGAATTGCACATGGTTTTTCATCCAATCTGATCGGTCGGGCAGCTGACGTGACGATGAAAGAAAGACGTCCTTTGATTCTTATTCCACGCGAGACGCCGCTGCACCGTGTTCATTTAAAAAACATGCTCACTGTCTCAGAAATGGGTGTAACTTTGTTACCCGCAATGCCAGGGTTTTATAATAAGCCCCAGTCGATCAATGACCTTGTGTATTTTGTTGTTGCGAGAGCACTGGATCTTTTGGGTCTGAAAAATGAGCTTTCTCCCCGCTGGACTGTTTCATGAAGATCAAATCTTCGCTTAAAACCGCCTGTCTCCTGATTTTTTGTTTTCTCTTGTTGGTCGGCTGTGAAACAAACAAAGTTGATGTGCGTTATGCCGGATGGGAAAATGTCACCCTTGTGGCCACGGGCCTGGGTTCCATTCAAAAGGAATGGTCTATTTCTGCACGTCTCCAGGCTGTGCAAACGGCGAAAATAAATGCTTACGCGCAGCTTGAGTCTCAGGCCAATTCTTTAAATACGGATACAGGAAAAAAGGTTTCTGCCTTTGTGGAGAAAGACAAAGCTTTGGCTCAGAAAATCGCGGCCTTTGTTCGGGGAGCAAAGATTACCCAGACCGAAAATGTTGCGGCGGGTGTGGAAATTATGATGGAGCTTTTTTTAGGAGACAATTTTAAAGCAACGCTTGGTTTGAGTCAGAAACGAGAGCGCTCCCCTTCAAATTCGCAAAATGGGGATGATTCATCTCCTCACTGACGTCTCCTTCCCTCTTTTAGACTTGTAAAAAATCAATTAAAGCAATAAATTATTTGTCTGTCTTGACATGTTTTTAACACTAAGTATACTTAGGATTGTTACTTTTTCTTGGTATCTAGGACTGTACTTGTCTGGATGTTTTACCTCGTAGAATGGAGTATGTGATGTTTGACGAAGTGATAAGGAGCGGGAAATAGGCATGATGGGGTTTTCATTTTTTTCACGTCAAAAATCTCTGCTTGGACTTGATATTGGTTCGGGGGCGATAAAGCTGGTCCAATTGCGAAAGCAGGGAAATGGCTACAAACTTGAGTCTTTCGGAGTCAAACCACTTGAGTCAGAACTGATTGTGGATGGGACCATTATGGATGGCGAGCGTGTTGTTTCTGTCATCCGAGAACTTTTGGATGAACATGCGATTAAAGAAAAAAATGTTGCCTTTTCTGTTTCAGGTCACTCGGTGATCGTTAAAAAAATTCAATTGCCAACGATGTCTGAGGACGAACTGGATGAGTCCATTAAATGGGAGGCAGAACAATACATCCCTTTTGATATCAATGATGTGAATATCGATTTTAGTATACTTGATACGATGGATGGGGATGAAGTGAGTGATCAGATGGATGTGCTCCTTGTCGCTGTCAAAAAAGAAAAACTGACAGAATATACGACTTTGGTTACAGCCGCAGGCTTGACGCCAATGGTGGTTGATGTCGATGCTTTTACCTTGGAAAATATGTTTGGTCTGAATTACGAAGTCATGGATGGTGAGATTGTGGCCTTGGTTGATATTGGTGCAAGTGTCATGAATATCAATGTCATCAAGGGAGGTGCTTTTGTTTTTACCCGCGATATCTCGATTGGCGGAAATCGTTACACCGAGACCATCCAGCGGGAATTTAATGTGAATTATGAGCAGGCTGAACAGGCAAAACGTGGAGAAGCTGTTGACGGAATTGACCCCGAAATGCTTTCGAATATCATTGGTCTTTTGAATGATAAAATCGTTTCCGAAGTTGTTCGATCATTTGACTATTTCAAAACGACTTCAAACAATGAAGAGATTGATCGTATTTTGATCAGTGGGGGGGGGGCAAAGGTTTCCAATTTGTCTTCTTGTCTTGCAGAAAAGTCTGAAATTCCCGTTGAAATGGCGAATCCCTTTAAAAACATTGAAATACCGGAAGGTCGGTTTGACCTGGATTTTGTAAAGGAAATGGCCCCATTGGCTTCTGTTGGTGTGGGGCTGGCCCTTCGCGAAGTCGGAGACCGTTAAGATATGATCAAGATCAATTTACTCGCGACACAGAAAGCGAAGAAAACAAAGAAAAAAATCGCTGTCGAATCTCAGTTGATTTGGCTTGGGCTGCTTTCTCTTGTTCTGATCTTGGGATGGTTTTTGGGTTGGCGGAGCTTGGACCGCAGAGTCCAGGGATTACGGGCTCATGAAGTACGACTTACAGAGGAATTGACTTCGCTCAAAGCGCAAGTCAAAGTCGTGGAAAATTTTGAAAAGAATAAAAAAACTGTTGAGGATAAGATCAGTGTCATTCAAGAGCTCCGTAAAAAACAGTCCATGCCGGTTTCACTCTTAAACGAAATCAGTCAAAGACTGCCTGATCGTGTTTGGCTGGTGAGTTTAAGTGAGAGCAGAGGGAATATTGAGCTGAGTGGTGCAGCGACCACAAACAGTGAAATTGTTGATTTCATCAATAACTTAAAGGCTGCACCTGATTTTAAAAATGTTCAAATACTGGAGTCAAGACAGAAAAAAGAAGGGGCGATTACCGTCTATTCCTTCCGCTTGAAGTGGACTTTTTTGATTTAAGGACATTTGCTAATTCTGTATTTTTGTGGGTGAACTATGGCGTTAAACCTCGAAACGATTAAAAGTTTGAGCAACAAACAGAAATTTGTCGCGATATTTCTGACGATTGTGGTTTTTGCCGGTTCCTTTATTTGGTTTGTTTTTATTCCTAAAAATGAAGAAATTGCACGGGCTGAGCGAGAGATTTCTACCTTAAGTAATGAGATTAACGTGCTCCGTGTCAAAGTCCGTCGTCTGGCACAGCTCAAGAAAGAAGACCAAATCCTTCAACGAAAATTGAGGGAAATGAAAGAACAATTGCCTTCAGAAGCAGAGATCGAATTTCTTTTAAAGCAGGTCTCCGACATTGGTGGACGCAGTGGTCTTGATTTTAAACTCTGGCGACCCGGCGCAAAAGTTGAAAACCCCTCAGGGCTTTATACTGAAATTCCCGTCAATATTGAAGTCGCAGGTGGTTTTCATTCCGTGGGTGTCTTTTTTGACAAAATCAGTAAATTAAAACGTATTATCAACGTCTCAAATATTAGAATGTCTGCCCCGAAGCTTGACCGAAACCGTGTGTTGATTCAGACTTCTTTTTCCGCAACAGCTTTCGCTTCGGCTGAGAAACCCGTGGTTGCGGCAAATATCTCTGGAGGGCCTGTACAGTGAGTCGATGCGTTTTGTTTAAATTTGTCTGTTCGACAAGCCTGCTTCTGTTGATGGTGGGTTGTGGCGAGGACGCGCCTTTAGAATTTGAATCGCCCACCCCCGTTCCAGTTATTGCCTTACCCGAGGTAGAGCGTGGTCTTACAGAGGATGTTGTTCTTACTGTCACTCAGGAGGTAGTACTTCCACGTCCTTCTTACCTTGGTGTGGGACGACGAGATCCCTTTCGGTCGATTATCGCGGCGTCCCCTAAACGCCCGGTTGGGGGGGATGAGCTTCCGCCTCTACAAAGAAATCGTATCTCAGATTTAAGGTTGCAAGGGATTGTCTGGGGCAGTTATGGGCCAAAAGCCATTGTGAATACGCCAGACGGAAAGGGTTACACGGTGGGTATCGGAACAAAAATGGGTTTCAATCATGGTGTCATCAGTGAGATCACGCAGAAAAAAGTGGTGGTTGAAGAAACTGTTTTGAATATATTTGGTGAACCCAAAAAGAGAAGAACTGAGATGGAACTTCATCCCCAAAAGGAGGGGTAATAGAATGATTCGCCAATTGCGTAGGCTTTTTCAGCGGTTTCACTTTCCTCGGTTTGTCCCGTTTGTCATGGTCTCGGTACTTTTAGGGTTTATTTCTTCCTGTGGTCTTCAGAGACAAGGGGAAAGCTTAGAGCTTCCGCCTGCTGTAATGGTTCAGGATATTCGTGTTTCGGAAGGTACAGAGAAAACGATCGTGGAGGTTGAAGGGGGAGAGCCCATGATTTACACGACCTTCCGCTTGTCTGATCCAGAACGTCTTGTTATTGATATGGCTGAAGTCGATCTTTCCCGTTTTCCCAATGAAATTCAATTGGAAAATGGTCCGATTCGCGCCATTCGTCCTGGTAGTGGAGGTGGAAGTAATGTTTCTCGTCTCGAATTTGAATTGTTCGGTGTGGTTGAAACCGATGTGAGAACCGAGGGACTCAACCTTATTGTGGAAGTCACCCAAGTTGTGGCAGCTCCCCGAGGCTTTCGGTTTTTTGAGGAAGAGGCGCCAGTCCTTGTTCTGGATCCCGCAGACTCTAAGGGAATAATGCCCGATGTTAATCTCCCGGTGGATGCGCCTGCTGAGCTTGCAGTCGTGCCAGTACTTCCTGATGCTGATTTGTCGGATCTGCCAGATATCGTAGTTGGAGTGAAAGAGGAAGGTCTAAATGCGAAAGCCAGTGAAGAAAAACTTCCTGAGATTTCTGGTAATCCCTTATCTCCACTTCAAAAAATGGATACACCACCGGGCGCTGAAAACCCAGAAAACAAGGAAAATATGTCGCTGGTCTCGCTGGGGACCTCCTCCGTCAGTGAAGAAACTGTGCCGCTTCCTGCGGCTCAAAAAATATCTGGGCTTCGATTTGAGACTGGTGAAAAACTCAAACTCATTGTATCGTCCGATGGGACTTTGTCTCCGAGAACCTTCTTTATTGGTTTTGGAGATAAAAGGCGTCTGGTGATTGACCTTCCCGGTGTTAAAATATTCTCAAAACAGACCCGGGTGACGGTAGATGATCACCGAGTGAAACAGCTTCGTGTGGGGCAGCACAAAAAGAAACTCCGTCTTGTTTTGGATTTGCTCTCTCCAATTTCATATCATTTGACGCAGCGTCGCGGTGATTTAGTGATCTTGATCGAAGGTCCTTCAACAAAGGATGTTTCGGATGAGGTGAATGAATCTGTCTCGTCGGCAGTTGTTCAAGTGAATGCGCCTCCGTCTGAAGTCCTTTCTGAGGCCCCCACTTTGCAGAAGTCGGAGCCTGTGCGCTCGTCCTCGGATCCTGTAGGGCTTGAAGGTGTTGAATCGGGTGAATCTGGTCTTGTCCTGAAAGCGATGCCCTTTGCGATTCCACTGCCTTCCCCTAGTATCGCTGCGGCGGCAACCTTACCACTGCCACTTCCTGTGCCAAATGCTGAAGAGAAATCTGATGTTGTTTCTGACGAGCTTGTACAGACAGAAGATACTCTTCAAGTGCAAGAAATGCCTCAGGTCGAGGCCCTTTCTGAAGCTCCTTCGCTTGAAGAAATGCCTGAAGCCCAAGCTGTAGCGCCTTCTGAGTCTGTTCAAAAAATGGATGAAGGAGATCTTGTCTCAGAGAAAATGACTTCCGAACCTGCCGTGCCGGTCAAAGCTGAACTGAGGCTTTCGTCTCCTGAGCCTGGAGAACCCCTTCCGCTCTTGGATGTGCCAGAAGGAAATGAGGTTTCTGAAGAGAAGACAGTTTCTGAAGACAAAAAGACAAAGCTTGCGCGGGAAAAAGCGGCCAAAAAGAAGGTCATTCTTCGAAGAAAACGGCGTGAGGCTGTCCTGAACAAACGCGATAAAATCGCGCGTGAGAATGCAGCTAAAATAGAATCGGCTGCGCTTGCCGTTCCAGAAAAATACACCGGACGAAAAATATCGCTTGATTTTCAAGAAGCCGAGATTACTAATGTTGTGCGTTTAATTGCTGATGTCAGCGGTTTAAATTTTGTCATGGGCGATGATGTTAAAGGTAAAATTACAGTAAAGTTGAATGATGTGCCCTGGGATCAGGCCCTTGAGATTATATTGGAAATTCGAAACCTGGGCATGGAGCGTCAGGGTGATATCATCCGCATCGCCACCCTCTCGAATCTCACCAAACAACGCAATGAAAAAGCCGAAGCACGGGCAACAAAAATTCGGGCCGAGGAGCTTCTGACACGCGTCATTTATATCAATTACGCAGAAGCCAATAAACTGCAGAGCCTGCTTTCAAAGTTATTGTCCACACGTGGGGAAATTATGGTCGCCAAGCGGGTTAATGCACTGGTGGTCAAAGATATTCTGGGTAATCTGGATCAGGTTGAACAGATGGTTCAGCGTCTGGATACCAAAACGCCGCAAGTCTTGATTGAGGCACGCATTGTCGAAGTTCAGCCGACTTTCAAGCGCAGTTTAGGTGTACAGTGGGGGGCCGATTTTAAAACAAATAGTGGTGGAAATAGCATTGGCATTGGCACGTTTACAGGGCCTGGTTCGAGTGTATTTAATCCTGTTCCAGATTTTGCCGTGGATACGCCTGCGAGCACTGCTTTGGGGGGGGTCGGTTTTAGTTTTGGGCGTTTTACGGAAAGTCCATTTCAGCTGGATTTACGCATTTCCGCAGGAGAGTCTCAGGAGATGACACGCATTGTTTCGACGCCTAAAATCATGGTTCTTGACAATCATGAGGCTTTGATCAAACAAGGAGCTAAAATTCCCTTTCAGACCTCCTCTCCCAATGGGGGGACGAATACACGGCTGGTCGATGCCAATCTTGAATTAAAAGTGACGCCACATATTTCGCAAGACGGTGGAATTTTGTTGGAGTTGAACCTGACCAAGAATCAACCCGGCCCACCCATACAAGGTGCGACCCAGCCTTCTATCTTTCAGAAGGAAGTCTCGACACAGATCCTCTTGATGGACGGTGAAACCATGGTGATTGGGGGTATTTATGAGACACAGAAAACGGAGTCGGAAGGTGGCATCCCTTTTTTAAAGGACATTCCCGGTTTAGGGTGGTTGTTTAAGAATAAAGAACAAAGTGAAACGACGACGGAGTTGCTCATTTTTATTACTCCGACTGTAATGAAGTAGGTTAGGATTGGCTTGAAAAACGTTGTTTTGCTCGGGTTTATGGGGACGGGAAAAAGTATTATTGGTCGTCGTTTGGCTGTGGAGCTCCGATATCGATTTGTGGATACAGATCACCTCATTGAAAAAAAGGCGCAAAAGAGGATTCCCCAGATTTTTTCAGAAAAAGGTGAGGTCTATTTTAGAAATTTGGAGGTTGCGGCTGTTGCGGAAGCAGCTGCTCTAGAAGCTTATGTTATTGCAACGGGCGGTGGTGTTCCGGCGAATTCCCTTAATATGGACGTGCTTTCAAAAACGGGGATTTTAGTGACCTTGATTGCACGACCTGAAGTGATCTTAAAACGCGTGCAGCGACGTGCAGGGGAGAGACCACTTTTAAAAGGCCCCGACCCTTTGGGTCATATTTATAAACTGTTGAAGATACGGGAAGAATTTTATAAGCGTTCGGATATTACGATTGATACGTCCGACATTCAAATTGGAGAGAGTGTGCGACGTATTGTTGATCAACTCAAAAAGTTCAAGCGCGCGGTTTTGTAGTTTTATATGAAACAGACGAAAAAAATCCCCTTAGATCTGGGGAAAAACAGTTACGATATTTTTATCGGAGAAGAGATCATTGATCAAGTAGGTCTTTTTCTGAAAGACCTTTCTTTTAAGGGCCGTGTAGCGGTGGTCACAGATCCCAAAGTAGAGGGACTTTACGGTAGCCGTGTTAAAAAATCCCTGAAAAAGGCGGGGTTTAAATTTATTCTGATTCAAATCCCGGCAGGTGAGCGCTATAAAACTTTGAAACAAATCAATCGTATTTATGACAGCCTGATTCAAAACCATTTTGAACGGAGCGATTTGTTGCTTGCCTTGGGTGGCGGGGTGATTGGAGACATGACGGGTTTTGCGGCGGCGACCTATTTACGGGGGGTTTCTTTTGTCCAGTGTCCGACGACTGTGCTTGCGCAGGTCGATGCCAGTATTGGTGGTAAAACGGGTGTGGATCATCCCGAAGGTAAAAATTTGATCGGGGCTTTTCATCAACCCCGTTTTGTTTGTAGCGATCCTGCGGTTTTGCGCACATTGCAAAAACGCGAATATCGTTCTGGTTTGGCCGAAGTTGTGAAATATGGTGTGATTGCTGATGAGGCATTTTTTGGATATCTTGAAACACATAGCAAGGCGATTCGGGATCTCGATTTAGAAAAAGTAAGGCACTGCATCCATCGTGCGTCGCAGATTAAGGCTGAAATTGTTCAGGCCGACGAGCACGAAGGGGGTATTCGTAAGATCTTAAACTACGGACACACCATCGGTCATGCCGTTGAAACCCTGACGGGATATCGGAAGGTTAAACACGGCGAAGGTGTTGCCATGGGCATGGTGGCTGCAAGTCGTTTGGCGGTTGAGTTAGGACTCTTGCATGAGGACGATGTGAAACGACAGGTGAAGCTCCTTACGGCTTTTGGTCTTCCAACGCGTTTGCCCGATTTAGATCCTGGGGATATACTTGAAGTCATGGCAGGCGATAAAAAGGTGGTCGGTGGGGAAATTTATTTCGTGCTTCCTAAAAACATCGGGTCAGTGGATGTGATGAAAGTGGATAAAAAAGTGCTGAAGCGCTTTTTGAAGGCTTTGCCAAAATATGTGTAGGAGTTTCAAATGAAAAAAGCACTGATTTTAATGTTCCTCATCATTCCCCTTACTGCTTGTGGCGATTTAGCTCCAAATGATGCGACAATTACAGGCCCAGCAGACAACACTGATACGCTACCGCGGAATACAAGTGAGACTTCAGTCATATATCGTTCTTTGAACTTTATTGCAAAAGGTCAGTCAGGGGAGGTGCTTTCTGATGTTGAAATGGAGTTTTTCAGAGGAGGAGTCGATGCGACAGTCTCTCTGGCTGATCCAGACGGCAATACGATTACTGCGCCTAGCATGAAAATTAAAACAGATGAACGTGGCATCGGCAGCATAGGCTTCGTTATTCGAGTCCCGGGTTGTGTTACCACGGCAGATATTCAGGTTTCAGGGTCGATTTTTGCCACGGTCGGTTCCGTGAGCCACCTCTGGAAAGCTTCGCTCACAAGAACGTGTGCGACCACGTAAGTGGTTTTGTCCTTGTTTTTTCGCTTCCTGTGATTTGTTGCCTAAATTAGCATTTTTCGTTCCGAAAACCCCAGGGCCAATACATCTCCCTCTTCGCTCAAGCGGCTAATTTCTCTTTGGCATGCAAAAGATGATTTCTTCAAATTCAAAACCTGATAATTGTGCTACACTCGTCTCCGGTGCTTTCAGGGTGTATCTAATCCAAGGATTTTATTGAATGAGCTTAAGGCTTAAACGGGCGATTTTACGTTCACGAAAAAAGAGTTTTCACTTTTTAAACCTTGTGACGCTTTCCGAAGAACGCACACTCATGATGTTGGCCGTTGTTGTGGGTTTGGCGTCGGGCATTAGTGCTTTTATTTTCAAACATATGATTGATGGGGTCTACCATTTTTGTTGTAGCGCGGAGCCTTCTTCCTCTCTTTCTTCAGGACATTGGTACCGCGTTTTTTTGCCTGCCATTGGTGGTTTATTGGGTGGTTTAGTTATTTATTTTTTTGCCAAGGAAGCCAAGGGGCATGGTGTTCCTGAGGCCATTTATGCCTTGCGCCGTCGCGGTGGACGCGGGCGTCCTCGTGTTGTACTGGTGAAATCTGTTGCCAGTGCCTTCACCATTGGTACGGGGGGATCGGCTGGTACAGAAGGGCCCATCATTCAAATTGGTGCGGCGGTGGGTTCGTCCATCGGGCAACTGTTTAATGTTTCCCCTGCTTATTTGAAAACCTTGGCGGCGGCTGGTGCGGCAGGTGGCATGGCGGCTGTTTTTAATGCACCGATCGCGGCCGTTATTTTTGCGATGGAGGTGCTGTTGCGTGAGTTTACAACTCAGGCTTTTTCCATGGTGGTCTTTTCATCGGTGATTGCCTCGGTGACTTCACATATTTTACTTGGAGATAATACATTTTTACCCTCACCCGCTTTTGGGATTCAGCATCCAGCGGAGCTTGGGCTTTATTTCATTCTTGGTATTATCGCGGCGCCACTTGCGAGTATTTTTTCAAAAACACTTTTTTTTGCTGAAGGGTTTACCGACCGGTTTAAAAAAATACCCGATCCGATTAAAGCAATGATCGGTGGTCTGATTGTTGGTGTCATTGGTTTGTTTCTTCCTCAAATTCTGGGTGCGGGATATTTTGAGGTTACGGATATTCTGTCGCCAGGTGGCGGGGCGACGACCTGGGGGATGCTGCTGCTTTTTTCTTTGGTGATCGGAAAAATTATCTGCACCTCAATTACTTTGGGTTCTGGGGGGTCCGGTGGCATTCTCATGCCCTCTCTTTTTATCGGGGCGATGATGGGCAGTCTTTATGGTCAATTTGCGCATACGATCTTTCCTAATATTGCACCCGCTGGGGCATACGCTCTGGTTGGAATGGGACTCATTTTTTCCGTTGTTGCCAATGCGCCCGTGACTGCCATTGTCATGATGTTTGAGATTACGCAGGATTACCGGATTATCCTTCCTCTGATGTTTTCCGTGACGATTACCATGATCATGGCCCGGCAGATGGGTGAGGTGGGGATTTATGCGCGGGTCCTTTTAGCACGTGGTGTAAAATTAGACGGTGGTGAGGCGCATGACCCGGTGATGACGATGACGGCTTCAGAAGTCATGGTCAAAAATATCGAGATTGTTTCACAAAATATGACGGTAGAGCGGCTGGCCCAAATTATTGATGAGAGTCATCACACGGGTTTCCCTGTAATCAACGGGCAAGGGGAGTTGGTCGGAATGGTAACTTATGTTGAGATACATAAGGCCTACCAAGATCGCGTCGATCTTCAAAAAACCCTCATTGAGAAAATTATGCGGAGTGATCTGCCACTGAGTGATCCGGAAGATGTGCTTGTAGATGTTGTGCGACGTATGCAGGAATCCGAGACAGACCGTATTGCTGTTGTGGAGCCAGACAACCCGAAACGCCTTGTCGGTTTGATTACCCGCGCAGATATCATGTCGGCTTATCGCGCTTCCCCCTAAAATCATATTTTGATCTGACGGTTTGCATGTATTCTTCTATCATTTTTGGCTATTTCGAGCCTTTTCTTTTGTGTTATGATAAGCGCTGCTTCATAAAACCTTCCCCCATTTAACTTGGATTCGGTTCGTGTTTAAAACCATCTTAAAAGCAAAACTGCGTGACATTGGTAGGCGTTTGTCCTACGACTGGGCGACGTATTTTATCCTGGGTCCGGTGATCATGGGTGTTTCTTTTTTGATGGGTCGGAAAATTTTTAATGATTTTGCTTTTGGCATCGGGCGTATTCAATCGACATGGCTTTCTGACGAAACGGCAGTGCGTCTTGCGTTTGCATTCTTGGTTTTGAAGATTTTTTTTAACTTTCTCCCATTGGCGAGACGGCTTTATGCTTCGGAGTATTCGCTTACCGTAGATGATTTGCTCCCGATCAATTTCGCGATTCGTTACAAGGTGTTTTATTTAGAACAGCTTTTCCGTGATCTCCTTTTTTTTGCAGGAGGTGCAGTTTTATTGCTCTTTTTTGGAAAGACAGACTTACTGGTATGGCCTTTTATGATCTGGTTGTTCTTTCCCGCTGTTGAGATTGGATTTACACTCACCTGGATTCATTTTTGGTCACCCGACCGGAAAAAGCTTGCGGGGGTATTTTCTATATTGGCTTTTTTACTTATTTTCCTGCCCGTCGTCCAGCTCAGTTGGTGGGCCGATTTTTTTACCTTTTTATTTGCACCTTTGGGATATTATAGAGGTTTTAAAGTCTGGCGTTATACAGATATGGGACGGGTTGCCCAGTTTTTTGTGGGACATGAAACCCGAAAAAAACGTGCAGCGGCGCGTGCTTTTTTCGGAGGGCTATGTCGAATCCTTCCAAAAAATATACGTCCTTTGGTTCAGCGAGATCTTATTTTAACGGCACGGAATTTTGTCCCGCATATTTGGCGGAATCTGATCCTGGTTTTCTTGGTCATGATTTCGGTGATTAGTCGCGGACAAATCGCGCTTGAAATCTATTGTGCCGTGGGCGCTTTTGTGATCGCTTCAACGGTTTCTCCCCTTTTTCAAATGCAGCGACCGTATCGGACGATGGATGTTGCCCTGCCCCTTTCAGCGGAGCAAGTCTGGCGGGCGAAATTAACTTATGCACGTCTTTTGGCCTTACCTATTCCCTTTGTTGTTTGGGGGATTGAAATGTTGATGCGTCCACTACCGGGACAAGAAAGCGTGAGCCTGCTGCTGACGCTCTTATTGATCGGCATTGCAGTTTCATCTTTGGTCGGTGGCAGTATTTGTGAGGGTGATCAGCGGCCTGTGCTGCAATATATTGTTGCGGCTTTTTTGTGTGTATTGGCGACCCTTTTTATCGCTGTGTTCAATCCTGTACTGTTTTTGTTGCTTTTTCCTGTTTTGTCGAGTTTAAAAGGCTCGGCCATTATTCGTATTGAAAATGAAGGACTGACTTAGGGGGCGCCCTCAATTAAAAACCCAGTGCTGTTGAGCCGAAATTTTTGTCAGGCAAGGCGGGCGCGAGGAGATGAGTTTGGTTACTCCAAATGAACGATGAACAACACAGATTGGCAAAAATTTCGGCTCAACCCGAAGGGCCGGGCCTATTTTTTGGTCTAACTGTGTTAGCACCCACTGCTGTAGCGCAGCTACAGCACGTAAGTACTGCCTTATTAGACAAAAAAATAGACCCGGCAGCACTGGGTTTTTAATTGAGGACACCCCCTAATGAATCTCTCCATTTCAAATGTCACCAAATCTTACGGAGATCTCACGGCCCTACACCCTTTTAGTCTGGAATCGGAAGGGGAAATTTGTGGGCTAATTGGAAACAATGGCGCAGGAAAATCAACCCTGATGAAGATGATTGTTGGCTTGATTGTGCCAAAAAAAGGCAAGATCCTCTTGGGTGAGATGGATGTAAAAAAAATGCCCGAGGCCGTCAAACATCATATCGGCTACTTGCCCGAATCCCCCCTGCTTTATCCCAGGCTCACCCCAGAAGAGCTCTTGCTGTATGTTGCTGAAATCAAGGGCATAGAAAAAGCAACAGAAGAAATTGAGTACTGGCTTGAAATTTTTGGTCTCTCTGCAAAACGAAATGCGCTTTTAAATGATCTGTCTTTTGGGATGAAAAAAAAGATTGCGATTTCTGCGGCGCTCATTGGCAGTCCATCTTTATTGATATTAGATGAGCCTTTTAACGGTTTGGATGTGGCCACGATGGAATCGCTTTCCGAGATTATTCGTAAGCGGCACGCCGCAGGCGCGACCATCCTTCTTTCCAGCCATCTCATGAGCTATATTGATCGGCTCTGCGAACGGGTTTTTATTTTAGAACAAGGCAAACTGGTGGCAGAAGGCAGTCCAGGAGATCTCAAAAAACAAGCGAATCAGGTGTCGTTTCATGACACTTTTCTTCATTTTACGAAATAGAGGCGATTGCTTTTTTTTGCGAAGAAACAAGGGCGAGTTATTTTTATTAAGAGAGATTACACGGAGGAATGCATGAAAATAAAAGAGGTACGCGGTTTTTTGTTTGCTCTTGTTGTTTCAATGATTTTGCAGGGCTGTCTTTATTCAAAAGTCCAACGGCCTTTGGATACGGATTTTGAAAACACGACTTTAGGTACAAAAATAGGAGTATCAGAGGCGACATCAATTCTGTGGCTCTTTGCCTGGGGGGATGCAGGCACAAAGGCGGCTGCGGATAACGGGGGTATTACGACGATTAAACATGCTGATGCCAAATCAACGATCATTTTATTTGGTCTTTATGCCCATCTGGAAACGGTGGTTTACGGTGACTAAAAAAATAGGACTCATCTTCTTGTCTTTTATGTTGTCGGGCTGTCTCTATTCCGATGTGACCCTGCCTTTGACGCACAATTTTAACAATACAAAAATCGGAGCCAAGCGCATTGTTCTAGATGAACGCTCCGTAAGTTCGAGGCTTGTGGGTGCGGACATCTCGGTTGCCTGGAGTGAAGACCTGATTCTTCAGGAAGCTAAAAATGCAGGTATCCATGATCTTTCATTTGCGGAACGGCGTATTTTGAGTGTTTTGTTTGGAACATACATGCACCATGAGCTGATCATCTATGGCGACTGATTCGTTTTGCGGACTTGAGGAGAAAAGTGGAAACAAGGTACAATTACCCCTTCACGAGGATTTGAGTCATGTCTCCATTAGAAATACTAAAATATCCTGAGATCCAGCTTTTTGAAAAATCAGCAGCGGTTTCTGAGATTGATGCTGTCTTGCAAAACCAGATCAATCAGATGTTTGAGACCCTTTATTGCTCTGATGGTTTGGGCTTGGCTGCACCACAGGTGGGCTGTTTGCAGTCTTTTTTTATTTATGATTTTTCACGACGTGACGACGAAGCAAAATACGGTGCTGGCCCCATTGTGCTGCTCAATCCTGAAATTATTGAATCAGAAGGGGAAGAGCTTGCGGACGAAGGCTGTCTTTCTATCCCCGGCTATTTTGAAAAAGTCAGACGGGCATATCGAGTGCAACTCAAAGCACAGGATCGAGAGGGAAAAGACATTCGTATCGAGGCCGAAGGATTAGCTGCACGCCTGTTTCAACACGAAATTGATCATTTAAACGGGGTCTTGATGTTGGATCATTTGAGCAGTTTAAAACGCAATATTTTTATTCGAAAATTCAAAAAAAAGCAGAAATACGCTGAATCAAAATAGCCTCCCGACACAAGTCCTTTCCGACGAAAAGCTTCGCATTGTTTTTATGGGGACGCCTGATTTTGCGCTGTCTTCTTTTCAGGCCATTGCAAGGACAGAAGACTTGATTTTTCTTGTGACCCAGCCCGACCGCCCAAAGGGGCGCAAAGGGATTTTGACCTCGCCTCCAGTGAAAGAAGCGGCCTTAAAACTTGGAATTCCCATTTATCAGCCGGAGCGTTTGAGAAAAGCAACAGAGGTCATTGATCTTTTGTCGGCCGCTCGCCCCGATTTGATTGTGGTGGTGGCCTTCGGACAGATTTTGCCTGAAAATGTCCTCAATATTCCAAAATATGCTTGTATCAATGTGCATGCCTCATTGCTGCCGAAGTATCGCGGTGCAGGCCCCATTCAATGGGCCTTAAGCCGTGGAGAAAAAGAAATCGGTGTGACAACAATGTTGATGGATGCAGGGATGGATACGGGGCCTATGTTGCTGAAAAAAAAGATTTCGATGGATTTTGATGAAACGGCAGCCGATTTGTCTCCACGTTTGGCCGAAGCGGGGGCCGAACTTTTGATTGAAACCTTAAAATCTTTGAAAAAAGGGACTTTAAAGGCAATTCCACAAAATGATACAGAAGCAAGCATGGCCCCACTGATTAAAAAAGAGGATGGATTGGTGCAGTGGCAGATGAGCGCCCAGGATATTTTTAACCGTTGGCGGGGCTTTACGCCCTGGCCGGGTCTCACAACTTATTACAAAAAGACCCGTTGGAAAATGACATTGATCGGTCTTGGGGCGACGGAAGGACATTTTGGTGTCCCCGGAGAGATTGTGCGGCTTTCCAGTAAAGGCCTTGAAATTGCAGCGGGTGCAGGTTATATCCTACTTAAGACGGTACAGGCGGATGGGAAACGTGCGATGGCTGCTCAGGTTTACGCGGGGGGGCATCCCATCGAAATGGGAGCAGTCCTGTCTACGTAGAGGCGGGTTTGAAGCCTGCTCCGACTCAAGACACAGTTATTTTTGCGTGACATCAATTTTTATTTATAAAGATAAAACTTATTTCTGGAGGATTTGAATATGAATCGTCGTTTTAACTTTCAGTCTGGGAACCCGGCTTTGAAAAAAAATCCTTTTGCCGGAATTTCAGCAGGCTTGCGCGGGAAGGCGATGACCGTTGAAGGCACCGTCAATAAAACGGTACTTTCTCTCATGATACTGATTGTTTCAGCAAGCTATACCTGGAATTTGGGTATGCAAGGTGCACCTTTTATGGGGCTGGTCTTGGCGGGTTTTATTGGGGGTTTGATTGTCGCCATGATCACAATTTTTAAAATGCACCTGGCCCCAATGACGACACCCATTTATGCGGTTTTGGAAGGTTTGGCTTTAGGCGGAATTTCGGTGGGGGTAGAAATGCGCTATCCCGGCATTGCGAGCCAGGCGGTTTTTTTGACCTTTGGCACATTAGGCGCGCTGCTCTTGGCTTATCGCACAGGTGTCATCCGTGTCACAGAGAAATTTAAGATGGGCGTGTTTGCGGCAACGGGTGGTATTGCCCTTGTTTATCTCATCAGCTTTGTGGTGGGCATGTTTGGTGTTTCGATTCCCTTGATTCATTCCAACGGGACATTTGGGATTCTTTTTAGTCTTGTTGTTGTGGTCATTGCCTCACTTAACCTGGTGATGGATTTTGATTTTATCGCAAAAGGTGCGGCCCATGGTGCACCCAAATACATGGAGTGGTTTGGGGCTTTCAGTCTTTTGGTGACGCTGGTGTGGTTGTATATCGAAATCCTGCACTTGCTTTCAAAATTACAATCAAGAGATTGAACAATTACTTTTAGCGATTAGTCTGATTCAAAACAAATCACCAAAATCAAGCGCCAGATCGCTTCAGAAGAAACCCCCGGATGTCCGAGAAAAGACGTTTTTTCTTTTGCGTGAGGCTGAATCGACTGGCGCAGACCTTGGCTTGCTTATTAACGAGGTCATCAATAAAACGCAGTTAGAGAGGCGTGATCAGGCACTCATGACTGAGCTCGTTTACGGCGTTTTTCGACAACGGGCTTTACTGGATTGGTGGATTGACCAGTTTGCACGGCTGAAACGGGTTAAAAAAAAGATCCGCATTATTCTGAGATTGGCACTCTATCAAGTCATTTTTTTAGATCGTATTCCAGACTATGCCATTGTAAACAGCGCAGTGAATCTCGCTAAAACCACTGAGGGGCTGGGGGCCGGACGTTTTGTGAACGGCATGCTCAGAAATGTGATTCGCAGCAAGGATACGCTTCCTCAGCCGGATGCTAAACACCCTATTCAGGCCATTGCAATTTTGACATCCCACCCGGTGTGGATGGTGAAGCGCTGGATTTCACGTTGGGGGATAGAAAAAGCACGTATACTGTGTGAATCGAACAATCTTACCCCACCGATGACCCTCAGGGTCAATCGTTTAAAAACAACTCGAGATGTTTTGATGACGGCGCTCATCGCAGAAGGTGCACGTGTTGAAGTGGCTTCGCTTTCTCCTGATGCCTTAAGCGTTAAAGGGCTTTCTGTGGCGACTTTGCCCGCCTTCAAACGCGGGGAGTTTTATATCCAGGATGAAGGTGCGCAATTGACGGCCCATCTATTGGGTGCAAAACCGGGAGAGTGCATCCTGGATCTTTGTGCGGCGCCGGGTGGAAAAACAAGCCATCTGGCTGAGCTCACGGCAGGTAAGGCCCACATTATCGCAACGGATCGCAGTGCGAAACGGCTTCTTTTATTAAAGGAAAACTTAGAACGGCTTCAAAGTCCCAATGTTCAGATCATGCCTTTGTCCGAAGCGCTTTCTGAAAACCGGCAGTATGACCGGATTTTGGTGGATGCCCCCTGTTCGGCTTTGGGGATCTTGAGACGTATCCCTGAAGGGAAGTGGTCAAAAAAAGAAAAGATGATTCAAGCGTATGCCAAAATACAGCTTGAAATATTAAATGAGGTGGTCGCTTATTTAAAGCCTGGGGGATATTTGTTATATGTGACTTGTTCAACGGAGCGAGAGGAAAATGAGGCCATCGCTGAGACTTTTTTAATGGAACATCCTGAAATGGAACGAGACAATCTTTCGGTTTTATTGCCTGTGGCGGCGAGAAAATATGTGGATGAATCAGGCTATTTTACAAGTACTTTCAATTCAGATAATATAGACCGATTTTTTGCAGTCCGATGGAGAAAAATGAAATAAGATGAAACAGACTCAAGGTTTAAACGATGAACACGTCGTGCAAGGAGGGCAATAATGGCTTGGTGGGGGGCCGGAATCGGCGGCACAATTGGAATGCTTTTTGGCGGCCCCATCGGGGCAATCATCGGCGCGGGACTCGGTAGCTCGCTTACGCAGGATCAAGGCAAACTGGGTGGTGGTCAGCAGAAACAGATTGGTTTTCTTGTGGCGACTTTTTCGATGTTGGCCAAAATAGCCAAAGCCGACGGCGTGGTGAGCAGAGACGAAGTCGAATTCATCAATGCTTTCATCAAACAGGAGCTTGATCTGGATGCGAAATCACGTCAGGTGGCGATTCAGATTTTTGACCGTGCCAAGTTGGACGACACTTCTATCTACAAATATGCCGAGCAGATTTCAGAAATATTTATGCAAGATGACGCCATGCGAGAGACCATTTATCGGGTCCTTTTCATGACCGCCTTGGCCGATGGCGAACTCCATCCCGCAGAAAAAGAGATCTTGGAATTATTGCCTGCTTATCTTCACTTGCACGAAGGAGCCTATGAACTATTGGAAGCCGAGTTGATGGGGAGTGCTGGAGGTCAATCCCGCAGGCGTTCGCAGTCTGGGCAGGATTATCGCCGGAGCTCAGGTTCAGGTTTTACGGCAGATTTGGATCGTTATTATAAAGTGCTCGAAGTGGACAAAACCGCGACGGATTCTGAAGTCAAAAGTGCCTTTCGCAAAAAAGCCCGGGAGTACCACCCCGATAAACTGGCGTCCAAAGGTTTGCCGGACGGTTTTTTAAAATTTGCAAAAGAACAAATGCAGCAATTCACAGAAGCCCACGATGCCATTGTGAAGAGTCGAAAGAAAAAATGAATCAGTCTAATTGTTTGAGGACTTCCTTTCAAGAAAATCTGCATGACGGATTTGTTTTCTTTGATGATTGAAATGAGATGAATAATGCCTAAAATTGCCCCTTCTATTTTATCAGCCGATTTTTCAAAGTTAGGTGAGGAAATCAAAGCCATTGACGCAGGTGGTGCCGACTGGATTCATGTGGATGTGATGGATGGTCGTTTTGTGCCAAACCTCACGATTGGCCCGCTTGTGGTGGATGCCGCACGGAAAGTGACGGATAAGTTGATGGATGTGCATCTTATGATTGTGGAGCCGGACTTGCTCATCCCCGGATTTATCAAAGCGGGTGCCGACTCGGTCACCGTGCATTTTGAGGCCTGTCCACACCTGCATCGCACGATCCAATTGATTAAAAGTTTGGGCGCAAAGGCAGGTGTTTCCTTGAATCCTGCGACGCCCATTTCCAGCATTGAATCCATTCTAGATGACTTAGACTTGTTATTGATTATGTCTGTCAATCCCGGTTTTGGCGGCCAAAAATTTATCCCGCAAGCCTATGAAAAAATTCGTACTGCAAAAAAAATGATCCGAAAACGAAATCTGAGCACCCTCATCGAAGTCGATGGCGGCGTGACGACGGGAAATATGAAGGCCCTTTCTGAAGCGGGAGTGGATGTTTTTGTCGCAGGAACCGCCGTTTTTAAAAATAAGGAATATCCTGATTATGGCGATGCCATTCGGGCGCTTCGACAGGAAGGTACTTTGTGATGACCGAAATAAATTTATCTCATCTTCTTGAAGCCCTTCACCCGCTTGAAAAACAGGTCATGCGGGTTTTTGCCGAACAGGATCGATGTAGTCCAGAATTGCTTGCGAAATCATCAGGACTCAAACCTGCTCAAATTTCATCGGCGATTGAATGGCTCTTGGCGAAAAAAATCATTGTGCTGTCTGATGAAAAGGTGAAGCTCATCGCAAGTTTGACTGAAATTGGAGAAAAATACGCTGCGCTGAAAAATCCACCACTTCGCATGGCAGAAGAAATTTTGGAACGAGGTGAAGTGGGTATTCGAGAATTACAACAGCGCACAGACATGGCGCCGGAAGAAAAAAGCAAGGCCATCGGCGCACTCAAGTCCAGCGGTGCAGTTTCTGTTGTGCCGGGTGGACGGTTTAAAATTTCAGATGAAGCGCCCCTGTCTGTTTTTCGTAGGCTTCAAAATGTGATTGATGGCCTCAAGAAAAAAGACAGTCGCTGCCTTTTTTCTGAATTTTCAGCAGCAGAGCAGACCATCATTGAGACCCATCATCGTAAACGCAGTCCCTCAAAAGGCATCTTTCGTGTGGATGAAGCAATTTCACGGATCTATCAAAAAACAGATTTATTCGCGCCCGTTTATGAAAAGGTCGCTTCCGAAAAAAGTGTTGAAACCTTAAGCGAACTCACGCCGGAAATTTTGAAAGAAAAATCCTGGCAGGGGAAAATTTTTCGTAAATATAATATTCAGCTTCCCCCATCTCGTATCAGTGGTGGAGCTTTGCATCCCTACAAAGCATTTTTGGATCAAGTGAAAACAAAGTTTGTTTCCATGGGTTTCTCCGAAATGCGTGGCCCTTTGGTTGAAAATGAATTTTGGGATATGGATGCCTTGTTTATGCCGCAATTTCATCCGGCGCGTGAAATCCATGATGTGTATTTTGTGAAAGACACGCCGCATGATCGATCTATTCCGAAAGATGTCGTTGACCGTGTGGCTGCTGCTCACGAAGACGGGGGCGATACCGGCTCACGGGGCTGGCGTTATCCCTTTGATGCCGAGCGCACAAGACGACTTATCTTAAGAAGCCAAGGCACATCAGTTTCAGCGCGGACATTGGGTGCGGGGGCCAAAAACCCCGGCAAGTATTTTTCCATTGCCCGCTGTTTTCGTTATGATCAAGTGGATGCCACACACGCGCCGGATTTTTTTCAGGTCGAAGGTATTGTGCTGGGCAAAGAAATTCACTTTCGTACCCTCTTAGGCCTGCTGACACTTTTTGCAAAAGAAGTGGCCTTGGCCGAAGAAATTAAATTTCTCCCCGCCTATTTTCCTTTTACCGAGCCCTCCGTCGAAATGCACGTACGTCATCCAAAATTGGGATGGATGGAATTGGGCGGTGCGGGTCTCTTTCGCCCTGAAGTGACGGGGCCTTTAGGTGTGGATGTGCCCGTGATTGCCTGGGGTTTGGGTTTGGATCGCATGGCGATGATGGCTTTGGGTATCTCTGATATTCGTGATTTATTTTCTTCCGACTTAAATATGGTGCGGGAAAAACAACACATAAACAAGGTGAAACATGCCGACCATTGAAGTAAAAATAAGCGATTTGGAATCCCTCTTAAAAGACACCGTTGATCAGGAAAAGCTTGAAACCTTGCTTGAAAAAGTAAAAGGCGAAGTCAAAGATTTTTTTCGCGAAAGTGATTCGGTCAAAATAGAATTGAACGATACCAATCGTCCCGACCTTTGGACCCCCGAAGGTATCGTGCGTCAAATTCGTCCTGCAAAGGGGTCTTGGTCTGAACGCTATCCATTTTTTGATACTTCAAATAAAGCCCAATACCATGTTGAGATTTCAAAAGAAGTCAGCACAGTGCGTCCTTATTTGGCGGCATGTATCTCACGGGGCATGACCGTGACCGCGCCCATATTGGATCAACTCATTCAGGCACAGGAAAAGCTGGCCGATAGTTTTGGTCGTAATCGTCAAATGGTTTCTATCGGACTCTATCGTCTGCAAAAAATCAACTTTCCGGTCAAATATGATTTGGTTGATCCCGAAAGCACCTTCTTTGTGCCACTGGGCTTTGATATGCCGATGTCTTTAAAAGAGATCATCACAAAACACCCCAAGGGCATTGAATACGCGCACACCTTAAAGGGCGCGAAACAGTTCCCGATTTTAAAAGATGCCAAGGGAGAGATCCTTTCTTTCCCGCCCATTATCAATAGTCGTGCTTTAGGCGAAGTTGAAGTGGGTGATTCGGAATTGTTTGTTGAAGTGACCGGAACGGATCAACGTATGGTGACTTTGGCGATTAACATTTTTGCCGCAAATCTCGCAGATCGGGGTGCTGAAATCGAAGCCCTTGTTTTGAATTATGCCGATC